>NZ_JBICKA010000048.1:0-42601 GCF_043103635.1 Pseudomonas sp. yb_9
CGCCTCTCGGCAAGCGCCTCACAACTCGCTTGCGACAGAGATTGCATACGCAGCGGGTCTCCGTGCACATGAATTGCTGAGCCTCCAAAGAACTCATCGCCGTGTAGCGGATGAACGTCCAACGCACGGGATGAAATTTGCGGGAATTCGGGAAACCACGATCAGCTACACCGTTCACGGTAAAGGTGGACTGGTTCGTGAGGTGCGTATCCCGATTCCGCTGGCTCAACGATTAGAGAGGACCCGGCTGGCGGCACCACGGGTCGTAACGGATCGCGGCATCAACTACCAGCAATTCTATGCAATAGGCGGCGGCCAGCCTTGGAGCAAAAGCGTCAGCACTGCCTCGAAGGAGGCTCTCGGCTGGTCAAATGGCGCACATGGTTTACGGCACACGTACGCTCAAGAGCGAATGGCTTCACTACAACGTCATCTCCCACGGAAACAAGCCTTGGAGGTGGTCTCACAGGAACTGGGCCACTTCCGCCCTGAGATTACCGAGGTCTACCTACGTTGAGCACCACCGTCGATCCAACCCTGATTCACAGCTGCCTTCTCTTCGTTTTAGGTGCTTCGCTCATTCTAATTGTCGTGCTCCTCCTACTACTTATCGAGAGCAAAGAAGCTATATCGCAAACTGAAACATTGCTGGATGCCAGCACTCAGCGACAGCTAGCTCTGCACAGAGAACAAGGCGAAGAAATTGAAGCTCTCGAACAGCTGCACCTTGAGCGCTTAGCTGCAACTGCAACGCATCATCGACGTGAGGTAGCTAGCCTTATGCAGATTCTCGGTATCGCAGACCAAGAGCGAGACGCCGCGATTAAGGCCGCCTCTGACGATCAGAGACAGGTCAAGTTGATGCACGACCGCATCGCTTACCTAAACGTGCTGATGGAGACATGGGCTACTGGCGACGATGCGACGGCCGCAGTCGTGAAACAAGCCCTCCAGAGGGATCGTAATCTCTTCACATAGTCAGTTATTAGCACCCAACTGCAAAGCAGCGATTAGATTTGATTAGTAAGTGATTAGCAGCCTCCCGTGGTACGGCCGACACCCTATTCCTACTGGGCTGGAGCGCGATTTTTCAAGTCGTCCAAGGGGTGCTGGAACGGTAATGGCGGGGGTGTCAGAACGGTATTCTAAGGGTGCTAGAACGGTATTCAGGGGCGCTGGAACGGCATCGGCAGGAGTGCTGGAACGGTATCGGCAGGGGTGCTGGAACGGTATCGACAGGAGCGCTGGAACGGTATCGGCAGGGGTGCTGGAACGGTATCGACAGGAGCGCTGGAACGGTATCGGCAGGGGTGCTGGAACGGTATCGACAGGAGCGCCGGAACGGCATCGGCAGGAGTGCTGGAACAGTATGACAGGAGCGCTGGAACAGCATCGCCAGGGGCGCTGGAACTTTATAAGTAGAAGGCTGGTACGTTACGAGCAGGAGTGCTGAAACGGTACCAGCGGGACTGGGACGGTATCAACGTTTCTTATCTAGGTGCCGCTTTTGAGAGGCGCTAGGAGTCGTCTTAACTTGGACCAAATGAGCTTCAACAAGATAGCTAAACGGTCTACCAACATTGGCACTTGCTTGCTTTACTGCCTCAAGAGACTTCAGCAAGTCCTTTTTAAAATCAATCAAGGAGCTTGCACGACTTCTGCACAACCTATGCAAAGTTTCGACTTTAAGATCATATGGCCGTGCGTGACTGGAATAGAATCCATGTAGCCACTGTGCAAGCGGCTTACCGCGCAGCGCATACCTTATTGACAAATCTACATCGGTGAATTGATCTTCACGAAAGAACACTCCGAGCTTCGGATTTAATCGTACGACATAAATTCGTTCACTTCGCTCATGATGATCGCGATAAACCTCATGAATCAAGCTGCCTTCATATGCGTACCGACCAACCTTCACCTGCAAAGCCGTAGCTTTCAAGCGACTGATGCTCAGGTCCAAAACACGTCGATTTTTACCCGAATCGGTTTTCCCCAAAACTTTTAAAAGGCGGTAGGCAGTAATTCTGCACTCGACTCCCAAATCTTGCATTCGCGCCAAATGTAGAACTGCTGTCCAAACGTCCAAATCACCTTGATCAAGGAGAGCACCTGTATAGAGGATACTGACACTACCTAGCGCATTGACCTCCATTTGTTCAACATAAGGACGCGCCCCCTTCCTCATGGCCCCAAACAACGCCGATCTAAGAGCCACATTAGGTACACGCCTAACTGAGTCGGACCAGTTTGGTAGTGATTCTCGCTTGGCTTCAACCTCGACCTCAACGTGCTTATCTTTTTCTTTACGCCTAGCAATAGAGCTCTTTCTAAGCTCCTCTATCTTGATATTTACGCGTGGTGGAAGTGGCGGATTTGTAGCCATCGTCAACGAACAGAGGAACTGATTTTATCCGCTACCCAAGCCTGTACCTGCTCGGCAGGCCATGCTACAGAATTCGCTCCGAGAGAGATTCCAGGAGGAAACTCGCCGGCTCGAATCAAACGGTAGATCTGAGACTTGCTTAGCCCTACTAGGGCACAGACTCCCGGCAGGCGAAGCAACAAAGGTGAAACAGATTGGTTAGCCATCTACAGGGCCTCCTGAGGCCGGATTGGATGGCTAGGCATTCAATGGCACCGCAGTAGAGGAGTCATGAGGAACCTCAAATTCTCATAGGGTTCCTCAAGATTTTCGCTAAGGATAAGTCACGCCTTTGTATCGGACTTGGACTGTATACCCATATATTTTCGCATGGTTCCATGATATGAAGGCATGTCAACTCCAGCCTCCTCCGCGAGAGCTATCAAGGTAGAGCACACATCAGAATTCTTACGCGGCGGGTTACTGAGCGTACAGGCATAACGTTTGATATTACTTGAGCTAACCTTATCATCATAATTAGTCGGCGACTCGCGATGAGCCTTATCAACTGCCTTTATTATATCAACCAGACCATTTACAATCTTGATGACAGTACCCAACTCCTGCTCGTTGAGCCCGCCATCGCTCCTACCCTTAGCTTTCTCAGCTAAATTAGTATTTAACAGAAAATCTGGACTTTCAAACCCTGCATTCAAAATCCACTCTACTAAGACGGACCCTGAAAAACAAACTACGCTATCAGGAACATCTATCGACCGCTGTGCCTCCTCACAATAACAGCTCAGTTTATTTTTATCACCCTTGCTCTGCGAGCAAAAAATCTCGTAGAAATACTTGCTCAACTCCTGAAAATAGATCACATGAGTTCCGGGGGATCGGTCATGACTTCCAAAACAACCAACCCAAAAAACATCATTAACCGAATTGGGAAGAAATCGATTTACACCGTACTCAACATATAATCTCTCAATCAGTTCATACAGCGCGTATGCAGCTTCTTGCGGGCTAATTTTGTAGAATCGAGCGTATCTCGGCACCAGATCAGACAGGCGCATAAAATCATCACTCACTGTGCACACTCTCTTCCTTTAATAGAAATCTCGGCAGCCCCACACGACAAAGCATCTAAATGGTTGGCATACCACTGAAGCATTTCACGACGCCCTTCAAGGTACTGAGCGTGATTATAGGTTCCTCGAATACTGTTCTTGTCCACATGCGCCAGTTGGGTTTCCACCCACTCGCTGCGGTACCCCTGCTCATGCAGGGTGGTGGACATTGTGTGACGGAATCCATGCCCTGTGGCTCTGCCGTCGTAACCCGAGCGTTTCAGCAGCTGATTGATGGCGGCCTCGCTCATCGGCTTAGCGGGGTCATTCCGACCAGGAAATGCGAGCGTGTAGCCACCGGTGATGCTTTCTAGCTCACGCAGTGCAGACACAGCTTGTTTCGGCAGAGGAACTAGATGGGCCCGGCGCATTTTCATCCGCTGAGCTGGAATCGTCCAAAGGGCATTTTCGAGGTCAAACTCAGACCACGGCGCCCCTCTGAGCTCAGCAGTCCGTACACCCGTGAGAATTAGCAAACGGGTAGCAATTTTCACCACGTCATGCCCTGGGCACGCCTGGAAGCCTCGAATCAGATCCGGGATTTCTGCGATAGGAAGGAAGGGGTAGTGCCGGGAGGTAGGCGTTTGAAGTGCCCCTCCGATATCTGCAATGGGGTTGTACTCGACCCTGCCGGTGGCAATCGCAAAGCGGTACACCTCTTGGCAGCGCTGTCGAACCTTGCGTAGCTTTTCTAAAGCCCCACGCGACTCTATGCGGCGGAAGACCTGTAACCACTGCATAGGCTTGATCTCAGACAGAGGCAAGCTTCCAACCTGCGGAAAGATGTCCAGCTCAAAAGCCTCGATGACGTCAGTCGCATACCCTTCTGACCAGCGTGCAGACTTATGCTGATGCCACTCCAGTGCGAGACTTTTGAAGGTATTGGCACGAGAAATTGCCGCCTGGGCCCGAGCGACCTTTCTCTCAAGGCCTGGATGCCGCCCCTGTGAAACCAGCTGGCGTGCATCAAACGCAAGCTGGCGAGCCTGCGCCAACGTCACGTTGTCGATAGTGCCCAAAGAAATGTGTGACTGCTTACCGTCCAGCCTGAATCGGAAGCGCCAAGACTTGCCGCCGGCGGCTCGAACCCAGAGGAATAAGCCACCTCCGTCAGCGAGGCCAAAGTCCTTTTCACGGGGTGCAGCGTTCTTCACTTGCAGCGCTGTCAAAGGCATGCGAGTACCCATAGATTATTGAACAGCGCAAAGGTACTCGCAGGGGTACTCAGATAGCAAGGGCTGGGATGGGACGGGATGGCACTGCATGAAACCAAAAGCCCGCACTAGGCGGGCTTCTGAGGGGTTTCATGCGACTGCTTGGCACTGCATGAACCTATTGACTGGTGCCGGAGACAGGAATCGAACCTGCGACCTTCGCGTTACGAGTGCGCTGCTCTACCGACTGAGCTACACCGGCGTGTAGCACAACGTACCACTGCTCACACCCGCAACGCAAACCCCTGTTTCCGCTAGTTTAATCCCCTACCCTCAAGCCCCCTTGCAACCCTTGGGCGCCAGGTCTTCCTCGATGTCAGTAGTGCACACCCACCCACTGGCCGAGCGAGTCAGGGTCAGTGCCTTACCCACCACATTGGCCGGTGCATCCACCAGCGTGCAAGCAATCTTCCCGCTGCCATCCGCCGCCTTGCCTTCGGCGGTGATCGCACAATGCGTCGTGGCAGATCGGCCACCCAGCTCGGCCACGCCCCCCACTTCTTTCCCGTCATTCAGGCGCAGGTCCATCGCTGTCTTCAGCGCGCTGATTTCCAGCAACCCGGCCGCCGCCTTGGAGCGTGCCTGGTGGTTGGTGTACATCGGTAAGGCGATGGTCGCCAGAATGCCGATGATCGCGACAACGATCATCAGTTCGATCAGGGTGATACCGCGTTGCCCTTTCATGAACGTATTTCCTTTTTCATTCGCTTACACGTTGAGGTCGGTTGCGCCCCAACCGGCAGCGGCGCAGTAGGCCTGAACAGACACCTTTTGTCACCCCTGCCCGCTTGGGCGTCATCTTCGCTGAACTACTCTAGTGAGCATCACGGACACGCGCCCTTGCATGGACGCGGCAAGCTGTTTCCAGGCTTGTCGCACGGGCAGAAAAAGGACCTTTGCATGACTTCATCTTCCCCCCTCTACCACTGGCATGGCACCGACGCCAACGGGACGCCGGTCAGCGGCCAAACACCCGGGCGCAGTCCGGCTTATGTGCGCGCCGGGCTGATTCGCCAGGGCATCACGGTGGCCAGTTTACGCCCGGCCAGCGGGCTGACGTTCAGTTTGCCGAAGCAGCGCGATAAGGCCGACCCGGCGGGTTTCAGCCGACAGTTGGCGACCTTGCTCAAGGCCGGCGTGCCGCTGCTGCAGGCGTTCGAGGTGATGGGGCGCAGTGGCTGCAATGCGGCGCAGGCGGCGTTGCTGGAGCGATTGAAACAGGATGTGGCCTCGGGCCTGGGGTTGGCGGATGCGTTGCAGCGCCACCCGGCATGGTTCGATGCGCTGTATTGCAACCTGGTGCGGGTGGGCGAGCAGTCTGGCACGCTCGATCGGCAACTGGAGCAGCTGGCGGGCATGCTGGAACAGCGGCGGGCGCTGCACAAGAAGGTGCGCAAGGCGATGATCTACCCGCTGCTGCTGTTGCTGACCGGGCTGGGGGTGTCGGCGATTTTGTTGCTTGAGGTGATTCCGAAATTCGAGAGCCTGTTTGCCGGTGTAGGGGCAGCTTTGCCGGCATTTACCCAGTGGGTGATCGACTTGTCCGCAGGGTTGAGTCGGTTTGCGCCGCTGTTGTTGGTGATGGCTGCGGTGTTAGGTTTTGCCGGGCGTCAGGTTTACCGGCAGCATGCGCCAGCGCGCCTGTGGCTATCTCGGCAGGTGCTGGGTTTACCGGTGTTCGGCAAATTGCTGGGGCAGGCGGCGCTGGCGCGGTTTGCGCGTAGCCTGGCAACGTCCTATAGCGCCGGGGTGCCGTTGCTGGATGCGTTGGGCACGGTGGCCCGGGTAACCGGTGGCGATCTGCACGAGCAGGCGGTGTTGCGGCTGCGCCAGGGCATGGCCAATGGGCAGGGGCTGAACCAGGCGATGGCGGGTGAACCGCTGTTTCCACCGTTGCTGGTGCAGCTGACGGCCATCGGTGAATCCAGCGGCACGCTGGACCAGATGCTGGAGAAGGCCGCCAGCCATTACGAGGAACAGGTCAGCCAGGCGCTGGACCAGTTGACCAGCCTGCTGGAGCCGGCCATCGTGCTGATCCTGGGCCTGCTGGTCGGTGGCCTGGTGGTTGCGATGTACCTGCCGATCTTCCAGTTGGGTAGCTTGATCTGAACATGACTTTATGGACTTTGCTGGCAGAGCAGCCGGCGTACTTCCTCACCCTGGCCACGCTGCTCGGCCTGTTGGTGGGCAGTTTTCTCAATGTGCTGGTGTATCGGCTGCCGATCATGCTGGAGCGGCAATGGCAGCGTGAGGCACAAGAAGTGTTGGGGCTGCCGGTTACGCAACACGAACGGTACGACCTGTGCCTGCCCGCCTCCCGCTGCCCACATTGCGCGCATCAGATTCGCGCGTGGGAGAACATTCCGGTCATCAGTTACCTGGCATTGCGCGGGCGTTGCTCAGCCTGCAAAACCCGTATCAGCCCGCGCTACCCGGTGGTGGAAATCGCCAGCGCGCTGCTGTCGCTGGTGGTGGCGTGGCGCTTTGGCGCTTCGGTAGAGGCGTTGCTGGCACTGCCACTGACCTGGTGCCTGCTGGCCCTGAGCCTGATCGATGCAGAACACCAATTGCTGCCGGATATGCTGGTGCTGCCGATGTTGTGGCTGGGGCTGATCGTCAATGCCTTCAACCTGTATGCCCCGCTTACCGACGCGCTGTGGGGCGCGGTGGCCGGGTACCTCAGCCTGTGGACGGTGTACTGGGTGTTCAAGCTGGTCACCGGCAAGGAAGGTATGGGCTATGGCGACTTCAAGCTGATGGCGCTGATCGGGGCCTGGGGTGGCTGGCAGGTGTTGCCGTTGACGCTGCTGCTGTCGTCGGTGGTGGGGGCGCTGGCTGGCCTGTGCCTGCTGCGTCTGCGCCGGCATGCCATGGGCACGGCGATGCCGTTCGGGCCTTATCTGGCGATTGCGGGGTGGATTGCCGTGCTCTGGGGTGATGAAATAGTCGCCTCTTACATGCAACTGCTTGGATACTGATGGCCACTGCAGCCTTTACCCCCTGGATTCTCGGCCTTACCGGCGGCATTGGTAGCGGCAAGAGCGCCGCTGCCGAGCGCTTCGTCGAGCTTGGCGTGCACCTGGTCGATGCCGATCAGGCGGCGCGCTGGGTGGTTGAACCCGGCCGCCCGGCCCTGGCCAGCATTGTCGAGCGCTTCGGCCCGGGTGTGCTGCAGGCCGACGGCCAGCTGGATCGCGCCGCCCTGCGCCAGCTGATCTTCGCAGACCCGGCGCAGCGCAAATGGCTGGAGCAACTGCTGCACCCGTTGATCGGGCAGGAGATTTTCAGCTACCTGGCCAAAGCCCAGTCGCCGTATGCGGTATATGTCTCGCCGCTGCTGATCGAGTCGGGGCAATACCATAAGACCCAGCGCGTGCTGGTGATCGATGCGCCGCAGGAACTGCAAATAGCCCGTACCCTGGCGCGGGACAACACCAGTGCCGAGCAGGTGCAGGCCATTTTGCAGGCCCAACTGGCCCGTGAGGATCGCCTGCGCCATGCCGATGACGTGGTGGTCAATGACGGCGACCTGGCCGCGCTGCATCAGCAGATTGACCGTCTGCACCACTTTTACCTGACTTTGAAAGGAGGCCAGCCATGAGCCAGCCATTGACCGTCGACTGCCCGACCTGTGGCGCACCTGTGGAATGGAACGAGAAAAGCGCGTTCCGGCCGTTTTGCTCGGACCGTTGCAAGCTGATCGACCTGGGGGCCTGGGCGGCTGAGGAACACAAGATTCCGGGGGCTGAAGAGTCTGAGGATGAGTTGTATTCGGGGGACCTGGAGCCGCGGCACTAAGCGGATTTCAAGGTGGCTGGGCTGGCCTCTTCGCGGGTAAACCCGCTCCCACAGAGAAAGTGCAACGCCAGTACCTGTGGGAGCGGGTTTACCCGCGAAAGCGCCGGCACAGCCACCACACATTTACCGATCATCTTCCTTCCACGGCGCCTGCAAGTACCGCGTGCGGTTGAACGTTTCCAGCCACTCCGGGCAAAACACCACCAGCGCACTGATCACCATGCCGTTGATGAACGCCTCGGGGAACATCATCAGCCACAGGTAGCCCACAAAGTCGCTCAGCCATTCCGGCATGGCGAAACGCCCATCCAGCCACAACACCCCTAGCGCTGCAGGCACGCAAACAAGCACGGTGAGCGCCGCAGGAAAGAACCCCGAACAAAATATATAAACAAACAGGTTTCGCGGCTGAGCGCGCTCGACCACGATCGCGCACACCTCGGTAATCAGCACCGGCAAGCCAATCAGCAACAAGCCATTCACCCCCAGCGCCGCCAAATCCTGCCGCCCCAACGCCAGCAGACCGAGCTGGGCCATGAACCCACCCAGCACCGCCAGGGGCCAGTCCAGCAACAGGGTAACTGCCGTCAGGCCGATGAAGTGGTACGACACACCGGTATCGAAATCACGCCTCACCAGCCACAACGCAAACAGGCAAAACACGGTGCCAAACAACAGATGCTGCCGGCGCCGGTCGGTGAACAGTTCTACCCAGCGCACCCGGCTGACCGCCCACACCAGCAACGGTACATAACCCAGCCAGCCAAGGGTAAGGGTGGTACCGGACAACACCTGCGCGCTGATCACCTGAGCAATGCCCCTTGCGGCCATGTGGATAAACCCGAGTCTACACCCATTCTCCGTTTCCTTCGGCTGCGGTAGGCTGGCGCCCTCATTCGATGCAGGAAGCATTGGCCATGCCGGAAGGAATCAACCCCACCCTGCTGCTGGCAGCAGCACTCAACGCCATCATTGGCGTACTTCACCTGGCTGTGATCGCCGTTGGGCCACGCTGGTACCGTTTGTTCGGGGCCGGCGAACGTATGGCGGTTGCCGCAGAAAAGGGCCGCTGGTACCCGGCGCTGATCACCGCCGCGATCGCCTTCGTGTTGCTGGCCTGGTCGGCCTATGCACTGTCGGCTGCCGGGGCAATCGGGCGGCTGCCGTTGCTGCTGCCGGCCATCTGCCTCATCACCCTGGTGTACCTGCTGCGTGGCTTGCTGGGGCCCAGATTGCTGGCGGGCACCGGGCGTTCGCAGCGTTTTATCGTGGTCAGTTCACTGATCTGCCTGGGCTTCGGCCTGGTGCACCTGGTCGGGCTGGTGCAGCAGTGGCCGATGTTGCGCTGATTCCCGCGCTTAAACAGCATCTTACCGTCATCGATTAGCGGCTAAGCTTGTCTGCATGGATGACTCAGACTACCTGCGCCTGCTTACCATCCAGGCCGAACAAGCCAATGCCTTTCTCTCCAACGCCCGCAAGTGGGAGCGGGAGCGTTGGGTGTGCCAGCGTCTGTTGCAGGGGTTGAACATTCCCTACCGCAGCGAGGACTTCACCCCGGCCGGCCAGGAGCCGCCAGACGTGCTGTTCCGCGATGCCGCGTTCGAGGTATTTTTCGTGCTCGACGAAGGCCGCCGGCTGAACGATGAATGGCGCGAAGAGCTGCAACGCCGGCGCAGTGCGTTTTCCCTGGCGCAGCTGGTGCGCCGCGAAGCGCGCCCCCGACGCATCAGTGCCACCGAGTTGCTGGGGCGCCTGGCGCCGACCTTGCGCAAGAAGGCGCACAACTATCGGGAACGCGGGCTGGAGCTGAACGAGCTGGACATCATCGCCTTCGCCAGCCTCAAGCGCGAAGTGCTCGACCTCAACACCCACTTCCCGCCGCCTACCGAATACCTGCGCCAGGGCTGGCGCTCGTTGTCGCTGGTGGGGCCGACCTTTGCCCGGGTGCTGTTCGCCCACCCAGACGCGCCAGACTTTTTGCGTGGCAACCTGGGCCGCAGCATCGTGTTCGACGTGGGCATCAGTCTTTGATCCAGTGCAGCGAATGTTTGCGATGGCGTACACTCGGCGCCAGGGATAGAAAGCATTATCATTTGTTTCAAGCGCTTGCGCGAACGCTGTAGCGTTTGCGCAGTCACAAACGTCTACCTGACGAGGCCCACCATGACCAGCCGCCTGAATCCGGAAGATCAGCGTCGTGTCGATGAGTATCTGCGAGCCCCCCAGCACCAAGTCGAGCGCAGGCCTTTCCGGCCGTGGCTGCTCCTTGTGCTGGTGGTGGCCGTGACCATCGGGTTGGGTCTCATCAGCCGCCTGCTCAGTGGACTGGTGCTATGAGCTGCTTCGCGCTCGCCCTCCCCTCGTGCAGTTTGCGGCAGGCCCTCTGGGCCACGAATTCCGTAAACCTTATGAGATATCCCCATGACTCATCGCATCGTGATTGTCGGCGGCGGCGCCGGCGGCCTGGAACTGGCGACCCGCCTGGGTAAAAGCCTGGGCAAGCGCAAGCAGGCCGAAATAACCTTGGTCGACGCCAACCTCACGCACATTTGGAAACCACTGCTGCACGAAGTGGCTGCCGGCTCGCTGAACTCCTCGGAAGACGAACTGAACTACGTGGCCCAGGCCAAGTGGAACCACTTCAACTTCCAACTGGGGCGCATGAGCGGCCTGGACCGTGAAGGCAAACAGATTCAACTGGCCGCCACCCTCGATGAAGAGGGCCGCGAGCTGCTGCCTGCGCGTACCCTGGGCTACGACACCCTGGTCATTGCCGTAGGTTCCAACACCAACGACTTCGGCACCCTGGGCGCGGCGCAGCACTGCCTGTTCCTGGACACCCGCAAGCAGGCCGAGCGCTTCCACCAACAGCTGCTGAACCACTACCTGCGCGCCCATGCCGGCGATGTGGCCAGTGAAAAAATCAGCGTCGCCATCGTCGGCGCGGGTGCCACCGGTGTGGAACTGGCGGCCGAGCTGCACCACGCCGCACACGAACTGGCGGCCTATGGCCTGGACCGCATCCAGCCCAAGGATATGCACATCACCATCATCGAGGCAGGCCCGCGCGTGCTGCCGGCGCTGCCAGAGCGCATCAGCGTGCCGGTGCACAAGACCCTTGAAAAACTGGGCGTGAAGGTGATGACCAACGCTGCGGTCAGTGAAGTGACCGAGGACGGGTTGAAAACCAAGGACGGCGAAGTGATCCAGGCCAGCCTGAAGGTGTGGGCGGCGGGTATCCGTGCGCCGGCCTTCCTGAAAGACATCGACGGGCTGGAAACCAATCGCATCAACCAGCTGGTCGTGCGCCCTACCCTGCAAACCACCCGCGATGACAACATTTTCGCTTTCGGTGACTGCGCCGCTTGCCCGCAACCAGGCAGCGACCGCAGTGTGCCGCCACGGGCACAGGCCGCGCACCAGCAGGCTTCGATGCTGGCGCAAAGCCTTAAGGCGCGCCTGGAGAACAAGGCGCTGCCGACCTACGAGTACAAGGACTACGGCTCGCTGGTGTCGCTGTCGCGCTTCTCGGCGGTAGGCAACCTGATGGGTAACCTGATGGGCAGCGTGAAGCTGGAAGGCTGGCTGGCGCGGATGTTCTACGTGTCGCTGTACCGCATGCACCAGATGGCGTTGTACGGGTTCTTCCGTACAGCGTTGATGATGCTGGGTAGCAAGATTGGCCGGGGTACCGAGCCGCGGCTGAAGCTGCACTGATTGAAAGCCAAGGGTCGCTGATGCGGCCCTTCTTTTTGCTCATCTACCGGCTGTGGGTTCAGCACTTTTTGCAAGGCAAAGAAAAAGGGCATCTCTTTCGAGATGCCCTTTGTTCATGGTGGGTCGTGTAGGATTCGAACCTACGACCAATTGGTTAAAAGCCAACTGCTCTACCAACTGAGCTAACGACCCAAAAATGGTCGGGGTGAGGGGATTCGAACTCCTGACATCCTGCTCCCAAAGCAGGCGCGCTACCGGACTGCGCTACACCCCGGGTCTTTCAAAAAAAAGGGCATCTCTTTGAGATGCCCTTCTTTACATGGTGGGTCGTGTAGGATTCGAACCTACGACCAATTGGTTAAAAGCCAACTGCTCTACCAACTGAGCTAACGACCCGGAAAATGGTCGGGGTGAGGGGATTCGAACTCCTGACATCCTGCTCCCAAAGCAGGCGCGCTACCGGACTGCGCTACACCCCGAGATTGGCTCCGCGACCTGGACTCGAACCAGGGACCCAATGATTAACAGTCATTTGCTCTACCGACTGAGCTATCGCGGAACTGAACTTCGGTACAACTTACCGATTTGCTACTCCGAAGACTGTGTTCGCTTCGGGCTCTTTGGCTTCTTCGCTTTCGCGTTGTCGCTGCTGAGGCCGGCTATTCTACATTCTTCGTTTTGCTTGTCAACCACTTTTTTTCAGTCAACTTACTGATTTGTAAGTTGTTTTGCGGTCACCGATGTCGCTGGTGATTCGCTTAGTGCCTGACAACGCGGCGTATATTAGGGGCACTCGGAAATTGATGCAAGCAAAAATTTCAAAAATTTCAGCAGGTTATCCAGAATATCCGCGAAACCCCGATTTTACTGGGGCCGGTATAGGTTAACGGCCAAAAAAAGCCCCGCAAATGCGGGGCTCATGGTGCAACAGAATCAGCCAAAGACGATTTCGTCGCCTTCCACCTTGGCGGTGATCGCCGTACCCGGCAAGAACTTGCCCGCCAGAATCAGCTGCGCCAGCGGGTTTTCGATCCAGCGCTGGATGGCACGTTTCAGCGGCCGTGCGCCATAAACCGGGTCGTAACCCACGGCAATCAGCTTGTCCAACGCCTCCGGGCTCAGGCTCAGCGACAGTTCGCGTTCCAGCAAGCGGCTGCGCAGGCGGCCCAGCTGGATTTCGGTAATGCCGGCAATCTGCTCGCGGCCCAGTGGTTCGAACACCACAACTTCGTCGATACGGTTGATGAACTCTGGGCGGAAGTGCGAACCCACCGCATCCATCACCGCTGCACGCTGCGCTTCGCGGTCGCCCACCAGTTCCTGGATCTGCGCCGAGCCCAGATTGGAGGTCATCACGATCACGGTGTTGCGGAAGTCCACGGTGCGCCCGTGGCTGTCGGTCAGGCGGCCGTCTTCCAGCACCTGCAACAGCACGTTGAACACATCCGGGTGGGCTTTCTCCACCTCATCCAGCAACACCACCGAGTAAGGCTTGCGCCGTACCGCTTCGGTCAGGTAACCGCCCTCTTCGTAACCGACGTAGCCTGGTGGTGCACCGATCAGGCGAGCCACGGAGTGTTTCTCCATGAACTCGGACATGTCGATACGCACCATGGCCTCTTCGGTGTCGAACAGAAACTCGGCCAGCGCCTTGCACAGCTCGGTCTTGCCCACACCGGTCGGGCCGAGGAACAGGAACGAGCCACTTGGCCGGTTAGGGTCGGACAGCCCGGCACGCGAGCGGCGCACGGCGTTGGCCACAGCAGTTACCGCCTCGCCCTGGCCAATCACGCGCTGGTGCAGCAGTTCTTCCATCTTCAGCAGCTTTTCCCGCTCGCCTTCGAGCATCTTGGCCACCGGAATACCGGTCCACTTCGATACCACTTCGGCAATTTCTTCCTCGGTCACCTTGTTGCGCAGCAACTGGTTCTCGGTCTTGCCGTGCTGGTCGACCATCTGCAGGCTGCGCTCCAGGTCCGGGATTACCCCGTACTGCAGTTCGGCCATGCGGCTCAGGTCACCTTTTCGACGGGCGGTTTCCAGCTCTTGGCGGGCCTGCTCGATCTTTAGCTGGATCTGCGCCGAGCCCTGCACTTCGGCCTTTTCCGAAGCCCAGATTTCTTCCAGGTCGGAATACTCACGCTCCAGCCGCTCGATTTCCTCGGTGAGCTTCTCCAGGCGTTTTTTCGCCGCTTCGTCTTCTTCTTTCTTCAGTGCCTGCGATTCGACCTTCAACTGGATCAGGCGGCGATCAAGGCGGTCGAGCACTTCCGGCTTGGAGTCAATCTCCATGCGGATGCGGCTGGCGGCTTCGTCGATCAGGTCGATGGCCTTGTCGGGCAGCTGGCGATCAGTGATGTAGCGGTGGCTGAGCTTGGCCGCAGCGATAATGGCGCCGTCAGTGATGGCCACCTTGTGGTGCACTTCATAACGCTCTTTCAGGCCACGCAGAATGGCGATGGTGTCTTCTTCGCTCGGCTCTTCTACCAGCACCTTCTGGAAGCGGCGCTCCAGCGCAGCGTCCTTCTCGATGAACTGACGGTACTCGTTCAGCGTGGTAGCGCCAACGCAGTGCAGTTCCCCACGGGCCAAGGCTGGCTTGAGCATGTTGCCGGCGTCCATGGCGCCCTCGCCTTTGCCGGCGCCGACCATGGTGTGCAGTTCGTCGATGAACAGGATGATCTGGCCTTCCTGCTTGGACAGCTCGTTCAGCAGGCCTTTCAACCGCTCTTCGAACTCGCCACGGTACTTGGCACCGGCAATCAGCGCGCCCATGTCCAGCGCCAGCAGGCGCTTGCCTTTGAGGCCGTCGGGCACTTCACCGTTGATGATGCGCTGGGCCAGGCCTTCGGCGATGGCGGTTTTACCCACGCCAGGCTCACCGATCAGCACCGGGTTGTTCTTGGTGCGGCGTTGCAGCACCTGCACGGTACGGCGGATTTCATCGTCACGGCCAATCACCGGGTCCAGCTTGCCTTCTTCGGCACGCTTGGTCAGGTCGACGGTGTACTTGTCCAGCGCCTGACGCGACTCTTCGGCGTTGGCATCGTTCACTGCCGCGCCGCCGCGCAGGTTGTTGATGGCATTTTCCAGGGCCTTCTTGGTCACGCCCTGGCTCAGCAGCAGTTTGCCGAGTTTGCTGTTCTCGTCCATGGCGGCCAACAGCACCAGCTCGCTGGAAATGAACTGGTCGCCCTTCTGCTGGGCCAGGCGGTCGGCCTGGTTGAGCAGGCGCGCCAGGTCCTGCGACATGTTCACGTCACCGGTGGGGTTCTGGATCTTCGGCAGCTGGTCGAGCTCTTTCACAAGCCCCTGGCGCAGGCTGTTGATGTCGAAGCCAACCTGCATCAGCAGGGGCTTGATGGAGCCGCCCTGCTGTTCGAGCAGCGCCTGCAGCAGGTGCACGGGCTCGATGGCGGGGTGGTCCATGCCAACGGCTAGGGATTGGGCATCGGATATTGCAAGTTGCAGCTTGCTGGTCAAACGGTCTATTCGCATGGTGTACCTTCCTTTAAAGGGCAGGTCGGAGCGATGGACAGCGCCTGTTTATGAAGAAACCTGCCTGAGATGACCTTATAGATAAGGCTGATTCTGGAAGATTCAAGCGTAGCGGGGTTGACCGGGGTCAACCTGTTGGATTGTCGCTGGGGCATTAGCGGGTAAACCCGCGAAGAGACCGGTACAGGCTAGCGCGGGTCCAGCCAGACCAACGATGCAAACCGCCCACCCTGCGGGGTACGGCGATAAGAGAAGAACCGCGCATCGCTGACCGTGCACAATCCGCCACCATACACAGCGGTCACCCCACGGGCAGCCAGGCGAATACGCGCCAGCTCGTAGATATCCGCCATCAACTTGCCCGGCCGCTCACCCTCGACAAAAGCACGGGCCGCTTCCGGATGCACCGCCGTAAAGGCTTCACGCACTTCCAGCCCTACTTCGAAGGCCTGCGGGCCAATGGCCGGCCCCAACCACACCAGCACCTCTTCTGGCGGCAGCGCCAGGCGGTCCAGCGTGGCTTCCAGCACGCCACCGGCCAACCCGCGCCAGCCCGCATGCGCTGCTGCCACGCGCGTCCCCGCCCGGTCGCAGAACAGCGCAGGCAGGCAATCGGCGGTCATCACGGTACAGGCAACGCCTGGCCGGTCGGTCCAGCTGGCGTCGGCCTCGGGCACCACGGCCGGGTCGGCATCCGCCACTACCAGCCCATGCACCTGCTTGAGCCAGGCCGGCTGGATGGCGAATTCGCCGCTCAGGCGACGGCGGTTCTCGGCGACCGCCGCAGGCTCATCCCCTACGTGGTCGCCAAGGTTGAAGGTTTCGTAGGGCGGCAGGCTGACGCCGCCCTGACGGGTGGTGACACAGGCGCGAACCGAGGCCGGGGCCGGCCAGTCGGGAAACAACAGCGACTGCGTCAGGCCACTCATCCGATAAAGCTCTCGCGGTCTTCGTTCAGCAGCGTCAGCAACCAGAGGAAGTCATCCGGCAGTGGCGACTCCCACTTCATGACTTCACCGGTAATCGGGTGGGCCAAGGCGAGGAAACGCGCATGCAGAGCCTGACGCGGGAAGGTTTTCACCGCCTCAACCATGGTTGGGCTGGCAGCCGGCGGAATGCGGAAGCGCCCACCGTACGTCTGATCGCCCACCAGCGGGAAGCCGACATGGGCCATGTGCACGCGAATCTGGTGAGTACGGCCGGTTTCCAGCTTGACCCGCACATGGGTGTGCGAGCGGAAGCGCTTGAGCACACGGTAGTGGCTGACCGCCGGCTTGCCGCCGTCGGTGACGGCCATGCGCTGACGCATACCGCCGTGGCGGCCGATCGGGGCATCGATCTTGCCACCGGAGGTCACCACGCCAATCACGATGCACTCATAGATGCGGCTGACCTTGCGGGCTTGCATCTGCTCAACCAGCTTGGTCTGCGCTTGCAAGGTCTTGGCCACCACCATCAGGCCCGTGGTGTCCTTGTCCAGGCGATGAACGATACCGGCACGCGGCACGTTGATGATGTCTGGCACGTGGTGCAGCAGCGCATTGAGCAGGGTACCGCTGGCATGGCCGGCGGCCGGGTGCACAACCAGGCCCGCAGGCTTGTTGATCACCAGGATGTGGTCGTCTTCGTAGACGATATCCAGCTCGATGTCTTCTGCGATCCACTCGCCCTGGGCCTCTTGCTCGGCCTCCAGAGCAAGCACGGAGCCACCATAAACGGTATCGCGAGGACGCACGACGGCGCCATCGACCGTCAGGCGGCCTTCTTTGATCCACGTAGTAAGCCGCGAACGCGAGTACTCGGCGAACAATTGGGCGGCGACCTGGTCGAGGCGTTGACCGCCCAGATCGGACGGTACCTCTGCGCTAAGTTGAATGATCTCGGACATGCTCGATTCGGCGGGCGCACAGCCTTTGGTTTCGGCTGCGAGCTTGTGGTTAAATACGGCTTCTTTTGTCCCGGGGTTGGCCGGGGCGCTCATCATAACAGGACGGCACCGCCCAAGACAGCGGCCGTCAAAGGGACGCAAGCCGCCATGCAAGTGAAACACCTGCTGCTGATCGCCATCCTCGGGCTTACCGCGGCCTGTTCCTCCAATAAAGAGGTCATTGACGAGAACCTCAGCGAAGCCGAGCTGTACCAGCAGGCGCAAGCTGACTTGGACAACTCCAGCTACACCAGCGCCGTGAACAAGCTCAAGGCTCTGGAATCGCGCTACCCGTTCGGCCGCTATGCCGACCAGGCGCAGCTCGAGCTGATCTACGCCAACTACAAGAACTCCGAGCCCGAGGCTGCCAAGTCGGCCGCAGAGCGCTTCATCCGCCTGCACCCGCAGCACCCGAACGTGGACTACGCCTACTACCTCAAGGGCCTGACTTCGTTCGACCAGGACCGTGGCCTGCTGGCGCGTTTCCTGCCGCTGGACATGACCAAGCGTGACCCGGGTGCCGCCCGCGACTCGTATAACGAGTTCGCCCAGCTGACCAGCCGCTTCCCCAACAGCCGCTACGCGCCAGACGCCAAGCAGCGCATGATCTACCTGCGCAACCTGCTGGCCTCGTATGAAATCCACGTGGCCGATTACTACCTGAGCCGCCAGGCTTATGTGGCCGCCGCCAACCGTGGCCGCTACGTGGTCGAAAACTTCCAGGAAACCCCCTCGGTCGGTGACGGCCTGGCGGTGATGGTCGAGTCGTACCAGAAGATGCACCTGGACGAGCTGGCCGCCAGCAGCCTGGAAACCCTCAAGCTCAACTACCCGGACCACCCGAGCCTGGTCGATGGCGAGTTCCAGCCCAAGCAGACCGAGTCTGACGGCCGCGGCTGGCTGTCCAAGGCCACCCTGGGCCTGATCGAAACCGACACCCCGCTGCCGCCGGGCGAAACCCGCGCCAACCAGGACGTGGTCAAGCAGTTCCAGGACGCGCGCGACGAGATGCCGCAAGAGCTGCTGCCGAAGGACGAGAACGGCGACCCGATCGTGCCGGAAGGCCCGAAAGAAGCCGAGAAAGACCGCTCCTGGTTCAGCTACATGACTTTTGGTCTGTTTGACTGACACACAGCGGTAAATGAAAGGGAGGCCTTGGGCCTCCCTTTTTTATTGGCCGCGTCCTAGACTGTCAGCTTCTTCAACCGACAAGCTGGACACCATGGTTCGCCTACTTTTCTGGATCGCCCTGATCGCCGCCGCGTTCTGGCTGTGGCGCAAGTTCAAAGTCAGCCAGCAATCGCACCCCGAGGCGAAGCTGGATGCGCCGCTGAAGATGGTGCGCTGTGCCCATTGTGGCGTGCATTTGCCCAACGACCGGGCGCTGCAGCAGGGCAATGAGTGGTATTGCAGCCAGGCACACCTGCAACAAGGCCCTGGCCGCCAAGGCTGAGCCAGTATCACCTGAATCCCTTCGCGGGCATGCCCGCGAAGAGGCCTGTGAACCCAGCATCACTTATCCCTTCCCGACCCTTTCGCACCAATTACGACCCCTTCCCCGCCATCAGCATTGACCCACCCTGGCAAAACTCGCTAAATCCTATTTATCCGCATAAATATGAAAAATAGCGAAATGCTCAAACCCAAACGCAAGCGCCAGAAGCTGTCCGATGTGATCGTCGAATCGGTCAAGCGCTCGATCGTCACCGAAGCGCTGCACCCCGGTGACCGCCTGCCCACCGAGCGTGAGCTGATGGAGCATTTCGAGTGCTCCAAGGGCACCGCCCGCGAAGCGCTCAAGGCACTGGAAGTCGAAGGCCTGGTCAGTACCCGTACCGGCCCGACAGGCGGCGCCTACCTCAATGAAGTAGGTACCGAGCCGGCCAGCCGCGCGCTGCGCAATTACCTGCACTTCCAGCACCTGGACGGCGAGCAGGTTTACCAGCTGCGCAAAGTCATCGAGGTCGAGCTGGCGGTGTCGGTGATGGGCAAGCTGAGCGAAGCCGACTACGCCGCGCTGCAGGCCAACATCGACTTCTGCAGCGCACCGGAAGACAGCGAGGAAGGCCAGCGCGAGCAACGCCTGGCAGAGCTGGAATTCCACACGCTGCTGGCCGACCGTTGCCCGAACCCGTTGCTGCGGTTCATGGCGGTGTTCCTCAACGACCTGCTGCGCGACCTGGTGGTGCTGAAAAAGGCCTACCTGCCCAAGCGCCAGCAGTTCGCCGCCGCCAACATCGACTACCACAAGCAACTGCTGACCGCCCTGCGCGCCAGCGACGAACCCGCTGTACGCCGGCTGATGCATGAGCACATGTGCGACGCCGAGCACCACATGACCGCGCTGGAAGGCGAGGTTGCCCGCAACTTCCTGCTGGAGTTCGACCACCACCACTGATGCGCCTGGAAAGAGGCCTGCACACAGGCCCGGCCGTACCCGCTTTGTCATTGCCACTCCTGCCTAATAACCACAACCAAGGAGTTACTCATGCAAAGACGTACCCTGCTCAAGGCAGGCCTTGCCCTGGGTGCCTTAGGTAGCCTCCCCTTGGGAGCGCACCGGGCATTCGCCGACCAACCGCTGACCTTCTATGGGCTCAAGTCCATGTCGGGCGCCTTCGCCAGTTACGGCAAGTACGCCGACATGGGGTCGCGCCTGGCCATCGCCGAGTACCCGCAGCTGCTCGGCCACCCGCTCAAGTACAAGGTCATCGACACCGAAGGCAACGCCGGCAAGGCGGTGCGCAAGGTACAGGAAGCCATCGGCCAGGATGGCGCACGCTTCTTCCAGGGCTGCACACTGTCGTCTTCGGCACTGGCGGTGTCGAAGGAAATCCACAAGGCCGGCGGCGTGTTCATGACGCCTGTGGGCGCCGACGAAATCACCGGTAAAGACTGCAACGCCTCGACCTTTCGCTGGTCGGTGCCCACCTACGGCGCCATCCGCGAAACCCTGGTGCCCATGAGCCGCCAGCTGCCCGAGGCCAAACGCTGGTACACCATCACCCCGCAATACGTGTTCGGCGACGCCCTGCTGGACAACGCCCGCAAGGTGTTTGCCGAGCTTGGCGTGGAACACATCGGCAACAGCTACCACTCGCTGCAGGAGCAGGAGTTCTCCGGCTACCTGACCAACGCCATCGCCGCCAAACCCGATGTGCTGGTGCTGCTCAACTTCGGCAGCCAGGCCTCCAATGCCCTGCGCCAAGCCGTCAACTTCGGCATCAAGGACCGCATGAAAGTACTGATGGTGTGGTCTGCCGGCCTCGACCAGTTCCAGGAGCTGGGCAGCGACGTGCTCGAAGGCGTGTACCTGGGTGCCCAGTACTGGCACCAGGTCGATACCCCGCTGAACAAGCAACTGGTTGCCGCCACCCGCAAGGCCTATGGCATCAACCCCAACTACCCGCTGGCTGCCGACTATATCGGCACCAAGGTCATGCTTGAGGCCATCATCAAAGCTGGCAGCCTGGAGGGTGCCGCCGTGTCTGCGGCATTGCAGGGCATGCGCTTCCAGGGCCCGACCGGCGAAGAACTGATCCGCCCTGGCGACCATCAGGTACTCAAGGATTACTACCTGCTGCGCGGCAAGCCTCAGGGGCAGATGCGCGACGAAGACGACCTGGCCGAAGTCATCAGCTCGGGCCGTTCGTTCGTCGAGGTCGACCACACCGGTTGCGCTCTGGCCTGAAGCCACGGCGTTAGTCACACACACTCGTACAGGCAGCCGCACCGCGCGCTGTCGAGGGCACGCTCATGCTCGATTTGTACCTGTTCCAACTGCTCAACGGCCTGGGCCTGGGGATGATCTACTTCCTCATCGCCGTGGGCCTGACGATCATTTTCGGCCTGCTCAACTTCGTCAACTTCGCCCACGGCGCGTTCTTCTTGCTGGGCGCCTACCTGTGCTACACCGCCGTGGCCATCACCGGCAACTTCTGGCTGGCACTGCTGATTGCACCGCTCGTGGTGGCCGCCCTGGCCTGGGCGGTCGAGCGCCTGTTGATCAAGCGCATCTACCACCTGCCGCACACCTTCCAGATCCTCGTCACCCTCGGCATCGCGCTGATCATCCAGGAAGCCTCGGTGCTGATCTGGGGCCCGGTGGGCAAGAACATTGCGGTACCGCCCGAGCTGCGCGGGGTGCTGATCCTCGGTGACTTCATCTACCCCTACTACCGCCTGTTCCTGATCGGTTTCGCCGCGCTGATCGGCCTTGGCCTGTGGCTGCTGCTGGAGCGCACCCGCTTCGGCGCACTGGTGCGGGCAGGTAGCGAAAGCACCGAAACCGTGTCGCTGCTGGGCACAAATATTTTCCGCCTGTTTTCCCTGACCTTCGCCCTGGGCGTGGGCCTGGCCGGCGTGGCGGGTGTGCTGTTCGCCCCGCTACGGGGTGCGCAACCCTTCGTCGGCCCGGAAATTCTCGGCATTGCCTTCGTGGTGGTGGTGATCGGCGGCATGGGCTCGTTCGGCGGTGCGCTGGTTGGCGGCCTGCTGGTAGGTGTGGTGCAAAGCATGATGACCAGCCTCTGGCCGCAAGGTGCAAGCCTGATGATCTACGGCGCCATGGCCGCCGTGATTCTGGTCCGTCCCTATGGCCTGTTCGGGAGAGCCTGAGATGAGCGAGAAAAATCCATTGCCAGTCGCTAAGGGCCGCGCCCCGGCGCTACTGTTGCTGGTGGTTGCCAGCCTGGTGGCGCTGCCACTGCTGCTGCCGTCGGCCACCCTGGCCACCGAGATACTGATCTTTGCCCTGGCCGCGCTGGCCTGCAACCTGCTGCTGGGCTACACCGGCCTGTTGTCGTTCGGCCAGGGCATCTTCTTTGGCGTGGGCGCCTATGGCGCGGCGCTGCTGATGATCCACCTGCAGTGGGGCATGTTCGCCGCGCTGCTGGGGGCTGCCGTGTTTGGCGCCTTCCTGGCATTGCTGGTGGGCGCACTGGCGATTCGCCGCACCGGCATCTACTTCGTCATGCTGACCCTGGCCTTCAGCCAGATGGCCTACTTCCTGGCCTACACCCTCAGCGGCTGGACCGGCGGTGACAACGGCCTGCTCGATGTGCCCCGGCCGAACATCGAAATCGCCGGCCATGTGCTGGTCGACCTGGCCGACCCGCGGCACTTCTATGTGTTTGTGGCGGTGCTGTTCCTGCTGATCTTCGCCGCAGCCCTGCGGGTCATCCGCTCGCCGTTCGGCAGCACCCTGCTGGCCATCCGCGAGAACGAAACCCGCGCCGCCGCCATCGGCTACGACACCCGCCACTTCAAGATCCTGGTGTTCATGCTGTCGGGCGCCATCACCGGTATCGCCGGAGCGCTGTACGCCATGCTGCTGCACTTTGCACCGCTGTCGAACATCGACCTGATGATGAGCGAGAACATCCTGATCATGACCATCGTCGGCGGCACCGGCTCGCTGTTCGGCTCGCTGCTGGGGGCCGGCGCCATCGTGCTGCTGGGCGACGTGCTGTCGGAGCTGTGGCCACGCTGGCTGATGCTGCTGGGGGTCATCCTGATCCTCGTCGTGGTGTTCATGCGTGGCGGCCTGTGGGGTGGCCTGGCCGAACTGGGCAAACGCCTGCTGGCCACCCGCAACGCCAACGACAAACCCCAGGCCAAGACCAAGGAGACCCTGTGATGAGCGACTACCTCCTGGAAACCCGCCAGCTGGAGCTGGCCTACGGGCCGTTCAAGGCGGTTGCGGGCGTTGACCTGAAAGTGCGCGCCGGCACCATCCACACCATCATCGGCCCCAACGGCGCCGGCAAGACCAGCCTGTTCCACTGCCTGACCGGCGAGCGCCAGGCCACCGCTGGCAAGATCCTGTTCAACGGCCAGGACATCATCCGCAAGCCATCCCACGGGCGGGTGGCACTGGGTATGGCCCGTTCGTTCCAGCTCACCAGCCTGTTCCAGAACCTGTCCGTGCGCGAAAACCTGCGCCTGGCCGCCCAAGGCCGTGATGGCCTGGGCGCGCTCAACTTCTGGCGCAGTGTCGAGCACAAGCGCAGCCACTGGAACACCGCCGACCAGGTGCTGGAGCGCCTGAAACTGAGCGCCCGCGCCGAAACCCTGGCCGGTGAGCTGTCGCACGGCCAGCAACGGGTACTGGAAGTGGGCATGTCGATCTGCGCCAGGCCCACCCTGCTGATGCTCGACGAGCCCACCTCGGGCATGGGTATCGACGATATCCCGGTAATGACCGACCTGATCAGCGACCTTGGCCGCGACCATACCGTGCTGCTGATCGAGCACAACATGAGCATCGTCATGTCGATCAGCCAGCGCATCACGGTGATGAGCCACGGTCAGATTCTGGTCGAGGGTACCCCTGAACAGGTGCGCAACGACGAGCGCGTTCGCACCGCTTACCTTGGAGAGGCCGCCTGATGCTCAACGTCGATTCGATCCACGCCTACTACGACAAGAGCCATGTGCTCGAAGGGGTTTCGCTCAAGGTCAAGGCCGGTGAACTGGTAACCCTGCTTGGGCGCAACGGTGCGGGCAAGACCACCACCTTGCGCAGCATCCTCGGCATCGTCCGCCCACGGCAGGGGCAGATCAGCTTCAACGGCCAGCCACTGGTGGGCCGCGAAATTTTCGATATCGCCCGGCTCGGCATTGCCCTGGTGCCCGAACACCGCGGCATATTCCGCCAGCTCAGCGTCGAGGAGAACCTGAAAATTGCCGTGCGCAAAACCAGCCGCTGGCAGCTGGAAGACGTTTACAGCATGTTCCCACGGCTCAAGGAGCGGCGCCGCAATGGTGGTTTCGCGCTGTCCGGTGGCGAGCAGCAGATGCTGGCCATCGCCCGCGCCCTGCTCAACGGCCCCAAGCTGCTGATCCTCGATGAACCCACCGAAGGCCTGGCCCCGGTGATTGTCGACGAGCTGGTGAAGATCCTGCGGCGCATCAAGGACGAGGGCCTGTCGATCCTGCTGGTGGAACAGAACCTGATGGTCTGCGATGCCCTTGCCGACCGCCATTACGTGCTGGAGCAGGGCCGGGTCGCCTACCAGGGCAGCGCGGCGCAGTTCCGTGAGGACCCGAGCATCAAAAACCGTTACCTGGCCCTGAGCGCCTGAAAGGAGAACGCCCATGAACACCCGCATCGATCCCTCACAGCACGTGCTCGGCCAAGGTTCGCAGGTCAACCGCGAGCGCCTGTGGCAATCGCTGATGGACCTGGCCCTGCTCGGCGCCACCGCCAAGGGCGGCGTGTGCCGCCTGGCGCTGACCGACCTCGACCGCCAGGCCCGCGACCTGTTCGTGCGCTGGTGCGAAGAAGCCGGCTGCACCGTCAGCATCGACGCCATCGGCAACATCTTCGCCCACCGCCCCGGCCGCAACCCTGCCCTGCCCCCCGTGATGACCGGTAGCCACATCGACACCCAACCCACCGGTGGCAAGTTCGATGGCTGCTATGGCGTCATGGCTGGCCTCGAAGTGATCCGCACCCTGAACGATCTCGACCTGACCACCGAAGCGCCCCTGGAAGTGGTGGTGTGGACCAACGAAGAAGGCTCGCGCTTCCCGCCCTGCATGATGGGCTCGGGTGTGTTCGCCGGTAAGTTCGGCCTGCAGGAAACCCTTGATAAGGTCGACGACCAGGGCCTGTCGGTCGGCGCCGAGCTGCAGCGCATTGGTTACGCCGGCCCGCGTGTGCCCACCGGGCATGCCGTCGGTGCCTACTTCGAAGCACATATAGAGCAGGGCCCGGTGCTGGAGGATCAGCGCACTACCATCGGTGTTGTCCAAGGCTGCCTGGGCCAGAAATGGTTCGATCTGGTGCTGACCGGTGTCGAGGCCCATGCCGGCCCCACCCCGATGCACCTGCGCAAGGACGCCCTGGTTGGTGCGGCCGAGGTGGTGGCTGCGGTCAACCGCGTGGCCCACGCCCACCAGCCACATGCCTGCGGCACAGTCGGCTGCCTGACCCTGCACCCGGGCTCGCGCAACGTCATCCCCGGCCAGGTACACATGACCATCGACTTGCGCCACCTCGACCCCGGGCAGCTCGCTGCCATGGTGAACGAAGTACGCACGGCCATCGAAAGCAGCACGGCCAGGCACGGGCTGAGCTATCAGCTGACCCCGACCGCCGACTTCCCGCCCCTGTACTTCGCCGAGCAGTGCGTGGACGCCGTGCGCCAGGGCGCACGCACGCTGGGCCTGAGCCATATGGATATCGTCAGTGGCGCCGGCCACGATGCCATCTTCCTCGCCGAGCTGGGCCCGGCCGGGATGATCTTCGTGCCATGCGAGGGTGGCATCAGCCACAACGAAATCGAAAATGCCGCGCCGCAAGACCTGGCCGACGGCTGTGACGTCCTGCTGCGTGCCATGTTCCAGGCCGCCAACCCGGGAGCCCGTTGAGATGACCCAGAAAACCGCGTTGGGTGAGTTCACCGCCGTCGAATTGCTCGAACTGTACCAGCGTCGTCAGCTGTCGCCGGTCGAGGTGGTCGACGACGTGCTGACGCGCATCGACCTGCACAATCCGGCAGTCAACGCCTTCTGCCATGTCGACGGTGAAGGTGCTCGCGCCGCCGCCCGCGCCAGCGAGCAGCGCTGGCAACGGGGCGAGCCCTGTGGCCGGCTGGATGGCGTACCCGCCTCGATCAAAGACCTGACCCTGACCCGTGGCATGCCCACCCGCAAAGGGTCCCGCACCACCTCCGGCGCTGGGCCGTGGGACGTCGATGCCCCCTTCACCGCGTTCATGCGTGAAGCCGGCGCAGTGCTGGTGGGCAAGACCACCACGCCGGAGTTCGGCTGGAAGGGGGTGACGGACAACCCGCTGTACGGCATCACCCGCAACCCCTGGGATACCAGGCTGACTGCCGGAGGCTCGTCCGGGGGGGCTGCGGCCGCCGCTGCACTGAACCTGGGGGTGCTGCACCAGGGTAGCGATGCCGGCGGCTCGATTCGTATCCCGTGTGCCTTTACCGGCACCTTCGGCATCAAACCGACCTTCGGCTATGTGCCGCAATGGCCGGCCAGCGCCATGACCGTGCTGTCGCACCTGGGGCCGATGACGCGTACCGTAGACGACGCGGTACTGATGCTCGACTGCGTCGCCCGCCCCGATGCCCGCGACGGGCTGGCCGGCGCACCACGGCAGGCGCCGTGGATGGGCCAGCAACAAGACCTGAGCGGCCTGCGCATCGCCTACAGTGCCAACTTCGGTTACGTGCAGGTCGACCCGCAAATCCAGGCACTGGTAGCGCAAGCAGTGCAGCGCCTGGCACGGCTGGGCGCGCAGGTGGAAGAGGTGGACCCGGGGTTCAGCGACCCGCTGGAAACCTTCAATACCCTGTGGTTTGCCGGCGCGGCGCGGTTGGCCAGTGCCTTGAGCGATGAACAGCGAGCATTGCTTGACCCCGGGCTACGCTGGATTGCCGAGCAAGGCGCCAGGATCGGCCTTGGCGAATACACCCAGGCGCTGGAAGCACGGGCGGCGCTGATTGCGCAGATGAATGCCTTCCACCAGCGCTATGACGTGCTGGTATCGCCGATGCTGCCGCTGGTGGCATTCGAAGCCGGGCACAACGTGCCGCCTGGGTCGGGGATGGCGCAGTGGATGGAGTGGACGCCGTTCAGCTATCCCTTCAATCTGACCCAGCAGCCGGCGGCTTCGGTGCCTTGTGGGTTTACCCACGAAGGATTACCGGTGGGGCTGCAGGTGGTAGCCGGGCGCTTTGCCGATGAGCAGGTGCTGCGGGTGTGCAAGGTGTATGAGCAGCATTACCCCAACAGGCACCTGCAGGCACCGCGTTGACTTCTTGGGGCTGCTTTGCAGCCCCGGCGATTTCAGCCCAAACGCCCTTCTGGCGCATACGGCGCCGGGTCGATGATAGGCTCGGCCCCGGTCAACAGGTCGGTGAACAACTGGCACGAAGCCGGCGCCAGCACGAGCCCGTTGCGGTAATGGCCGCAGTTCAGCCACAACCCCGCATACCCCGGCACCGGCCCGATATACGGAATGCCTTCCGGCGACCCCGGCCGCAGTCCCGCCCAGTGCCCAACCACGGTGGCCCCCTCAAGCTCAGGCAACAACTCCACCGCCGACGCCTTCAGGCTTTCCAGCGCATCCCCGGTCGGGGTTTTGTCATACCCGGCATGTTCCAGCGTACTGCCGACCAGAATGTGCCCATCGCGACGCGGGATTGCATAGCGCCCCTTGGCCAGCACCATGCTCGGCAAGAAGTCTTCGGCACACTTGAACAAAATCATCTGACCCTTCACCGGCTCCACCGGCAGCTCAAGGCCAAGGGTACGCAAGAGGTCGCCACTCCAGGCGCCCGCACTGAGCACCACCTCATCCGCCGCCAGCACGCCATCAGCCGTCTGCACACCGGCCACACGCCCGTCTTGCTGAACGAAGCCGGTGATCTGACAGTGTTCGCGCAGGGTTACGTTCGGCAGCGCCAGCAACGCCGCCTTCAGCGACTTGACCAGGCGCGGGTTGCGCACATTGGCCACGCCAGCCATGTAAATGGCGCGCTTGAAGCCCGGGCCCAGCACCGGCACCGCATCATACGCCGCCGAGATATCCACGGCACTCAGCGGCCGCTGTTCGCGCTCGGCCCAGGCCAGCGCTTCGGCCTCGTCGTCCAGGTCCAGCCAGTACAGGCCGGTGGTGTGCACTTCGGGGTCGACACCGGTGCTGGCGAACAAACGCTCGCCCAGCAGTGGATAAAAGTCCTGCGACCAGTGCGCCAGGGCGGTCACCGCCGGGCTGTAGCGCCACGGGTACAGCGGCGAAACAATGCCACCACCGGCCCATGACGACTCACGGCCGACCTCGCCCTGGTCACACACCACCACCTGCCCGACCTTCGCCGCCAGGTTGAACGCCGTCAGCAGGCCGATCACCCCGCCACCGACCACCACTACTTGCTTGCTCATCTGTCGATCCAACACCTGAAGTAAAACCGCGATGCACGGGGCATCATTCAACCTTCAGCTTCCCCAGCAGTGGGCGCCGTGTTCAACAGCACCCGGATTGCGCTGCACGCCGGCCTGGTCAAGCTGGAAGTCGCCACAGCCGTCCTGCGCCATCAGCCCATGCGGCAGCCGCCGGGCGCGCAGCGTGAAGGTGTCGCTGTCGCGCTGGGCCTGCAGGCTGTAATAGCGGGTGCCGTCGGGCAAGGCCGGGTCGCCTTCGGCGTATTGGCCGGTGCGCACGCGGTGGCGCTCCAGGCGCATGGCGGCATCGTGCAGCAGGCCAACCACTTCGCTGCGCGCGGCTCGCCGAAGCTGGTCGCTGTAACTGGGGTAGGCAATGGCTGCCAGAATGCCGGTCACGGCCAGCACAATCAACAACTCGATCAGGCTCAAGCCTTGCTGCATGTCAGTCTCCTCTCAGTCTTTGGCGCCAGGTGATGCGCTGGATTGTGTCGCCGGCCACGGCGTAGACGGCTTCCAGAACCTGCCGGGCTTGTGCTTGCCGGCTGACGGCGGTTACCCGGTACAAAGCAACTTGCGGCCCTTCCGGCATGTGCGCAGCGCGCTCGCTCATGCCTAGATGCTGGATCTGGAAGTAGCCGCTTTTGCTGCCCTGCCACTGCCCAGTCAAATCGTGCGGGTGGGGCGGGGGCAGGCACATCTGGCATTGGCCTGGAGGTGCCCGCAGCAGTTCATCTGCACCGGCCTGCAATGTGGCCTCTGCCTCTTCGAACGCCAGCAGGCCATCGCGCAGGTAGCCGGCCATGCGCGTCTCCACCAAGGCATCACGCAAGGCAGAGGCTGTGAGCAAGCCGAGCAGCAGGCTCAGTACCAACGCCAACAGCAGCACGACACCGCGTTGTCGCTTCATGAACTCGGCACCGGGTTACGCAGCGCCACACTCAACTCATGGCGCTGTTCGAGCTTGAGCGCGGGCTCGTATAACGTCAGCGCGATATCTACCCTTTCGCCCTGCGGCGTTTGCACGAGTTTGAAACTCGCCTCTTTGACATTCTCAACCAACGGCTGAAAGCTCTTTCTTCGCTTGAATTTCAGCTGATTGCCTTGGAGCTGGTAGACGTACCTGCTGATTGGGAACGCCAGTGGATAGCCCTCTTCTGGGTTCTCATCCACGCTGACTTTCTCGATGCAGTCAGTGTGCAAAAACCATTCAGACTTACCTGCATGTCCGGGAAGCTCCGCCACAACCAGGCTGAGGGTCGTGGAATCGACTTCCAACGGGCGGGCGAAAGCCTGCTGCGAGCCCGGGGCCTTGAAGTCTCGTGGCTGAATCCGCAGGCAGCCGAACATGCCTGCCATGCGGATATCCTGTGCCATACGCAACAACGCCTGACGTGCTTCATCCTGCATACGCACCGCCGTACTTTGCAGGCACCAGGTCTGGTGTGCCGAGGCAAAGAGCTGGCTGGCCGCCGCCAGCAGCATTAGCCCAATGGCCAGCGCCATCACCACCTCAAGCAGACCGAACCCACTCTGACGGTGGCTCATCGCCGCCTCCGCTCAAGCTCACTGTGCGCCGCCATAGCCGCCTGCCCATCACGGCGCGCGCCGTCCGCAGCCTGCAATGCCTGCAACTGCATCGCTGCTGTTGCGAACATGCCCACGGCCACAACCACCACTGCCAACAGCACCTCCAGAAGCATCATGCCCCGTTGCCTTGCGTGCATCCCTGCGCCTCCTGCGACTTTTCCCGCGATAGCCTTGAACCTGGCCGACTAGACCGCTTGGGCAGCGGACGTGAAGCTATAGCCAAGCACTTCCAGGGAGGAATGCACGGTGAAGCAACGTGGCGTAACACTGATTCAAATGTTGTCGGCCTTAGCTGTGGCCGTCTTGCTGACACAGCTCGGTATACCGGCCTACGCAACGATGAGCGATGACCTACACCGGGCGGCAGCGGCCCGCGATTTGGCGCAAGCACTGCGCAGTGCGCGCAGCCATGCCATGCTGCAAACCCAACCGGTGCTGGTGCAGGCGTTGGACGGTAATTGGGGGAATGGTTGGCGGGTAGTGCTGGAGCATAACCAGCAAGTACTGCGTGAACATCGGCTTTCTCGACCAATGAAAATCACAGCGAATACTGGCGGAGAAGTGAAGTTCAGTGCTTTGGGTGTTCCGATGCAGCCAAACAACGCCCAGATGAGCGGCAGGCTTGTAGTCTGCGATAAACCCACCAGTCCCTATCGTGTGTTTATGGCAAGCACCGGCAGAATAGACCTGCGCACAGACAATCCCAATGATCCTCTGTGCGCAGGTTCCTGATCAGATCAGCGAACGAACCCGCAGCTCTTTAGGCATCGAGAACGTGATGTTCTCTTCCCGCCCATCCAGCTCTTCAGCGCCAGTGGCGCCCCAGGCCTTGAGCTGCTCGATCACGCCACGCACCAGCACTTCTGGGGCAGAAGCACCGGCGGTGATGCCGATTCGAGCGGCCTGGTCGAACCAACCTTGTTGCAGGTCTTCGGCACCGTCGATCAGGTAAGCCGGGGTGCCCATACGCTCGGCCAGCTCGCGCAGGCGGTTGGAGTTGGAGCTGTTCGGGCTGCCCACCACCAGCACCACATCGCATTCACCGGCCAGCTGCTTCACGGCATCCTGGCGGTTCTGGGTGGCGTAGCAGATGTCGTCCTTGCGCGGGCCACCGATGTTCGGGAAGCGTGCACGCAGGGCGTCGATGACGCGGCTGGTGTCGTCCATCGACAACGTGGTCTGGGTCACGAAGGCCAGGTGATCCGGGTCGCGCACCTGCAACCTGGCCACATCCTCTTCGTCTTCGACGAGGTAGATGGAACCGCCGTTGCTGGCGTCGTACTGGCCCATGGTGCCTTCGACTTCCGGGTGCCCTTCGTGGCCGATGAGAATGCACTCACGGCCGTCGCGGCTGTACTTGGCCACCTCGATATGCACCTTGGTCACCAGCGGGCAGGTGGCATCGAACACTTTCAGGCCACGGCCAGCCGCTTCCTGGCGCACAGCCTGGGAAACACCATGGGCACTGAAGATGACGATGACATCGTCCGGCACCTGGTCCAGCTCTTCGACGAAGATGGCACCGCGGTTGCGCAGGTCTTCCACCACGAACTTGTTGTGCACCACTTCGTGTCGCACATAGATCGGCGGGCCGAAAACCTCCAGCGCGCGGTTGACGATCTCGATCGCCCGGTCGACCCCCGCGCAGAAGCCGCGAGGGTTGGCGAGTTTGATTTGCATGCTCGGCTCCAGGCTTACAGGGCCTTCACCTCGAGGATCTCCACCTCGAAGGTCAGGGTCTTGCCAGCCAGTGGGTGATTGAAGTCGATGGTCACCTGGTCGTCATCGAACGCTTTGACCACACCCGGCAGCTCGGTGTTGGCGGCGTCGTTGAAGATGATCAGCAGCCCCTCGGACAGCTCCATGCCTTCGAAGTTGGACCGCGGCATGACTTGCACGTTTTGCGGGTTGGGCTGGCCGAAGGCGTTCTCCGGGGCCACCACCACAGTACGCTTGTCACCGGCCTTGAAGCCGAACAGCGCGTTTTCGAAACCTGGCAGCAGGTTGCCGTCGCCCACCTTGAAGGTGGCCGGGGCCTTGTCGAACGTGCTGTCGACGGTGTCGCCGTTTTCCAGGTGCAGCGCGAAGTGCAGGGTGACTTCGGTGTTCTGGCCGATACGGGTGTCAGTCATGGACCGGATCCTCGGACTTCTTGCTCTTGAACATATCCAGCGCCAGCATCACCGCACCAACGGTAATGGCACTGTCGGCCAGGTTGAAGGCCGGGAAGTAATGGCGGTTCTGCCAGTGCACCAGGATGAAGTCGACCACATGGCCCAGCACGACGCGGTCGTACAGGTTACCGATCGCGCCCCCCAGCACCAGCGACAGCGCCACAGCCAGCCAGGTCTCGTTACGCCCCAGGCGCTTGAGCCACACCACCAGCACGGCACTGACCACCACGGCGATCAGGGCGAACAGCCAGCGCTGCCAGCCCGAGCTTTCCGCCAGGAAGCTGAAGGCAGCACCGGTGTTGTAGGCCAGGGTCCAGCTGAAGTAGTCCGGGATGACGACAATCTGCTGGTACATGGTCAAGGCGTTGTTGAAATACAGCTTGGTGGCCTGGTCGAGGACCAGGACCAGCAAGCTCAGCCAAAGCCATGCAAGGCGCCCGAAGCGCCCCGCTGCAGGGTTAGGCATAGTGACGCACCTCGCCCGAACCGCTCAGGTTGTCGACGCAACGGCTGCAGATTTCCGGGTGCTCCGGGTGGCTGCCGACGTCGGCGCGGAAGTGCCAGCAACGGCCGCACTTGGCGTGACCCGACTTGACCACTTTCAGCTTGAGGCCTTCGACTTCGGTGGCCACAGCATCCGCTGGCGCCTGCACGAACGACACCACGCTGGCGGCCGACGTGATCAGCACGAAGCGCAATTCGTCGCCCAGCTTGCCCAAGTCGGCGCTCAGGCCTTCGTCGGCGTACAGGGTGACTTCGGCCTGCAGGTTGCCGCCGATGACCTTGGCGGTACGCTGGTTTTCCAGCTCCTTGTTGACCGAGGCCTTCACCGCCATCACGCGGTCCCAGTAGGCGCGGTCCAGCTCGGTGCCTTCGGGCAGCTCGCTCAGGCCCTGGTACCAGCCGTTGAGCATCACCGACTCGTTACGCTCGCCCGGCAGGTACTGCCAGATTTCATCGGCGGTGAAGGCCAGGATCGGCGCGATCCAGCGCACCAGCGCTTCGCTGATGTGGTACAGCGCAGTCTGGCAGGAACGGCGGGCGACACTGTTGGCGCCGGTGGTGTACTGGCGGTCCTTGATGATGTCGAGGTAGAAGCCGCCCAGCTCCTGCACGCAGAAGTTGTGCACCTTGGAGTAGACGTTCCAGAAACGGTACTCGCTGTAGTGCTCTTCCAGCTCGCGTTGCAGCAACAGGGTGCGGTCCACGGCCCAGCGGTCCAGTGCCAGCATGTCTTCCGGGGCCAGCAGGTCGCGGGCCGGGTCGAAGCCGGACAGGTTGGACAGCAGGAAGCGTGCGGTATTGCGGATACGCCGGTAGGCATCGGCGCTGCGCTGCAGGATCTGCTCGGAAACCGCCATTTCACCGGAGTAGTCGGTAGCGGAAACCCACAGGCGCAGGATGTCGGCACCCAGGGTGTTGTTGACCTTCTCCGGCTCGATGGTGTTGCCCAGCGACTTGGACATCTTGCGGCCGTTCTCGTCCACGGTGAAGCCGTGGGTCAGCAGCTCGCGGTAAGGCGCATGGTTGTCGATGGCGCAACCGGTCAGCAAGGAAGAGTGGAACCAGCCGCGGTGCTGGTCGGAACCTTCCAGGTACAGGTCGGCGCGCGGGCCGGTAGCATGGCCGATGTCGTGCGAGCCACGCAGTACGTGCCAGTGGGTGGTGCCCGAGTCGAACCACACGTCGAGGGTGTCGGCGATCTTGTCGTACTGGTCGGCTTCAGCGCCCAGCAGCTCAGCAGCGTCCAGCTTGAACCAGGCTTCGATGCCTTCCAGTTCGACGCGCTTGGCCACGGCTTCCATCAGCTCGACGGTGCGCGGGTGCAGCTCGCCGGTTTGCTTGTGCAGGAAGAACGGGATCGGTACGCCCCAGTTGCGCTGACGGGAGATGCACCAGTCCGGGCGGTTGGCGATCATCGAATGCAGACGCGCCTGACCCCAGGCCGGTACGAACTTGGTCTCTTCGATGGCCTTCAGGGCGCGCTCACGCAGCGGCTCGCCAGTAGACGGCTGCTTGTCCATGCCCACGAACCACTGCGCGGTGGCGCGGTAGATCAGCGGGGTTTTATGACGCCAGCAGTGCATGTAGCTGTGGCTGATGGTTTCGGTGTGCATCAGCGCACCGACTTCGCTCAGTTTCTCGACGATGGCCGGATTGGCCTTCCAGATGAACTGGCCGCCGAAGAACTCCAGCGACTCGACATACACACCGTTGCTCTGCACCGGGGTGAGGATGTCGTCATTGACCATGCCGTAGCGCTTGCAGGTGACGAAGTCGTCTTCACCGTAGGCTGGCGAGGAATGCACCACGCCGGTACCGGCGCCCAGCTCGACGTAGTCAGCTAGGTAGATCGGCGACAGGCGGTCGTAGAACGGGTGGCGGAAGTTGATCAGTTCCAGCGCCGAACCTTGCGCGGTAGCGATGACCGAGCCTTCTAGGTTGTAGCGCTTGAGGCACGACTCGACCAGCTCTTCAGCCAGCACCAGCAGGCGCTCACCGGTATCGACCAAGGCGTATTTGAACTCCGGGTGGATGTTCAGCGCCTGGTTGGCCGGGATGGTCCACGGGGTGGTAGTCCAGATCACGATGGCGGCTGGCTTGGCCAGCGCATCCAGGCCGAAAGCGGCGGCCAGCTTGGCCTCGTCGGCAACCGGGAAGGCCACGTCGATGGTCTGGGATTTCTTGTCGGCGTACTCGACCTCGGCCTCGGCCAGCGCCGAACCGCAATCGAAGCACCAGTTCACTGGCTTGAGGCCCTTGAACACGAAGCCTTGCTTGACCATTTCGGCCAGGGCGCGGATTTCGCCGGCTTCGTTGGCGAAGTTCATGGTCTTGTACGGGTTGTCCCAGTCACCCAGCACACCCAGGCGAATGAACTCGGTCTTCTGCCCTTCGATCTGCTCGGCAGCATACTCGCGGCACAGCTCGCGGGTGCGGTCGGCAGACAGGTGCTTGCCGTGGGTTACCTCAACCTTGTGCTCGATCGGCAGGCCATGGCAGTCCCAGCCTGGCACGTACGGCGCATCGAAGCCGGCCAGGGTCTTGGAACGGACGATCATGTCCTTGAGGATCTTGTTCAGCGCATGACCGATGTGAATCTTGCCGTTGGCATAGGGCGGGCCGTCGTGTAGGACGAACTTGGGACGATCCTTGCCAATTTCGCGCAGCTTCTGGTACAGGCCAATGCTGTCCCAGCGCTGCAGGATCTGCGGTTCGCGCTGAGGCAGGCCGGCCTTCATGGGGAAGGCGGTGTCCGGAAGGTTAAGCGTGGCTTTGTAGTCGGTCATTTCAGGCTCTTCGTTAGCGGTTGAGCGTGCCAATGTGCACGTGCGGCGGCGATATCCGCATCGATCGCCGACTTCAGCGCCTCCAGGGAGGCGAATCGCTGCTCTTCACGCAGCTTGTGGTGGAACTCCACCGTCAGGCGCCGGCCGTAAAGGTCGCCGGCATAATCCAGCAGATGAATCTCCAGGTGCGGGCGCCCATCACCGGCAACGGTGGGGCGCACGCCGATATTGCCGACACCCGGCCAGGCCTTGCCGTCGATCTCGATGCTGGCCAGGTAGACCCCGGACAGCGGCACGCGGCGGCGCTTTAACTGGATGTTGGCGGTAGGTGTGCCGAGCTGGCGAGCCAGCTTCTGGCCATGCAGCACGCGGCCGGTGATGCTGTACGGGCGGCCCAGCAGGTGCTCGGCCAGCTCGAAGTTACCTTCGCTGAGGGCCTTGCGCACTTCGGTGCTGCTGACCCGCAGGCCGTCCTGGATCACCGTATTAGCGGCCTCGACGGTGAAGCCGTACTGCTTGCCGGCCTCGACCAGAAAGGCGAAGTCACCGGCGCGGTCACAGCCAAAGCGGAAGTCATCACCCACTTCAAGGTGACGCACACCCAGGCCGTCAACCAGGATGGCCTTGACGAAGGCATCGGCGCTGAGCTTGCTCAGTCGCTGGTTGAACGCCAGGCACAGCACCCGGTCGATACCTTCGGCGGCCAGTAGCTCGACCTTGTCGCGCAGGCGTGCCAGGCGCGCCGGTGCGGTATCGGGGGCGAAATACTCGCGCGGTTGCGGTTCGAAGATCACCACACAGGTCGGCAGGCCCAACGCCTGGCCGCGCTCGCGCAGGCGCGCCAGGATTGCCTGGTGGCCGCGGTGAACCCCGTCGAAGTTGCCAATGGTGGCGACACAGCCCCGGTGCTCGGGGCGCAGGTTGTGAAGACCTCGAACCAGCTGCATAACGCGCTTCTTGCTCATAAAGTGGCCGATTATAACCACACCCGGGCGCTGGTGACAGGCAGCAGCGCCCAAGGGCGGCGTGGAATGTGAAAAACCGACGCCTGACCCGTCCGAAGCCTCAGTGCAGGGCCTTGCGGGCGAAATGCCGGGGCCGGAAGCCGCACAGGTACAGGCAGCCGAAATACGTCATGACACCGGCCAGGATCAACGCCCCCAGCCGCAGGAAACGCTCCAGCATGATGCCCTGCTCCCAGGCCGGCATATAGTGCATGCCTGCCAGCAGTACAGCCGACATCAGCGTCACTGCCAAAACCAGCTTGAGCAGGAACACTGCCCAGCCTGGCTGCGGCTGGAACAACTGCTGACTGCGCAGCTTCCAGAACAGCAAGCCGGCATTCAGGCAGGCACCCAGGCTGATCGCCAATGCCAGGCCGGCATGCGCAAGCGGGCCGACCAGCGCAAGGTTGAACAACTGGGTACAGACCAGGGTGAAAATCGCGATCTTCACTGGCGTGCGGATATTCTGCTGCGCATAGAAGCCGGGTGCCAGTACCTTGACCAGAATGATCGCCAGCAAGCCTACGGAATACGCCATCAGCGCCCGCTGCGTCATGGCTGCATCAAACGCACTGAACTTGCCATATTGAAAGAGCGCAACAGTCAATGGCTCGGCAAGAATGGCCAATGCCAGGGTGCAGGGCAGCACCAGCAGGAAGCATAGGCGAAGGCCCCAGTCGAGAATCCTCGAGTACTCCTCGCGGTCCTTGTTGGCGTAGGTCTTGGCCAGGGTCGGCAGCAAGATGGTGCCCAAGGCCACGCCCAACACGCCCGAGGGCAGCTCCATGAGGCGGTCGGCGTAGTACATCCACGACACCGAGCCGGCCACCAGGAAGGAGGCGAATATGGTGTTGATGATCAGCGAAATCTGGCTTACCGAAACCCCGAGAATCGCCGGCAGCATCTGCTTCAGCACCCGCCATACCCCCGCGTCCTTGAGGTTCAGGCGCGGCAGCACGAGCATGCCGATCTTTTTCAGCGCTGGCAGCTGGTACAGCAGCTGCGCCAGGCCACCGGCCAGCACACCCCAGGCCAAAGCCATGATCGGTGGGTCGAAGTACGGCGTCAGCAGCACGGCGAAGGCGATCATCGCCACGTTCAGCAAGGTCGGCGTGAAGGCGGGTACCGAAAAACGGTTCCAAGTATTGAGGATCGCCCCGGCCAGGGAAGACAGCGAGATCAGCAATATATAAGGAAAAGTCACCCGCAACAGCGCAGTGGTCAGCTCGTATTTTTCCGCGCTGTCGACAAAGCCCGGGGCTGTGGCCCACACCACCCACGGTGCCGCGAGGATGCCGATGGCAGTCACCAAGGCCAGGACCAAGGTCAAAAGACCGCTGACATAAGCGATAAAGGTGCGCGTCGCTTCCTCGCCTTGCTGGGTCTTGTATTCGGCCAGGATCGGCACGAAGGCCTGGGAGAAGGCCCCTTCGGCGAAGATGCGCCGCAGCAGGTTGGGCAGCTTGAACGCGATGAAGAAGGCATCGGTGGCGACACCAGCACCAAAGATGCGGGCCAGGATGGTGTCGCGAACAAAGCCCAGCACCCGCGAAATCATGGTGATCGAGCTTACTGCAGCCAGGGATTTGAGCAGGTTCATCGAAAAGATTCACGCCAATGACAGAGGACGCTGCCAGACAGCGTCCGAATGTGCGATACTCCCGCGCCTTCGCAGGGGAGCCAAAAATTCCCGAGTGTACAGGTCGCGCAGCAGAAAGGAATCTTTCCCGCTTGTTGGCGCACCGCTCGGCGGAACCTTGCAGGTGGCCTTGACATCCGGTCGACTGATCGGCATGATTCGCGGCCTATTTTGTTTGCTATTTACCTAAAGTCTTTCGAGGAGCTCGACGGTGGCCAACACACCTTCCGCCAAGAAACGTGCAAAACAGGCTGAGAAGCGTCGCAGCCACAACGCCAGCCTGCGTTCCATGGTCCGCACCTACATCAAGAATGTAGTTAAAGCCATCGACGCAAAAGACGCCGAAAAAGCGCAAGCCGCTTACGTTCTGGCTGTACCTGTAATCGACCGTATGGCCGACAAAGGTATCATCCACAAGAACAAGGCTGCTCGTCACAAAGGCCGTCTGAATGGCCACATCAAGGCGCTGAAAGAAGCTGCAGCTGCCTAAGCGACGTGCTAGTCGAAAAGCCGACCCTAGGGTCGGCTTTTTGTTGCCTGCAATTTATTGGAATCATTCGACTCGAACATTGATAGTCAATTGACACAATAATACTCATCAATTGACGCTTGTAGGAACGGATTCACCCGCGAACACCGGCAGAGCCGGTGTCATGCATCGCAAGATTCCTCGCAGGTAAACCCGCTCCAACAATTCTTACTTGGCGATCTGAATCTTCGGCGCCCACTGCAGCCATTCATCCTCGGCCTTGTCGAACAAGGCGAAGGTCTGCTGTGGCCGAGCCGGGTTACCCATTTGCTCGCCATCTGGCGTAGCGAACGCGATACCACCGTCGATCAGGGTTTCCACCGACTCGGTACGCACCGTAGCCCCCTTGAACAGCCCCCAGTCGAAACCGAAGCCACTGCTGTTCCAGAAGCGGCTACCACTGCGCACCAAAGCCGCATAGCGTGGCTCGATAAGGATATGGATCAGCACGCGGTCGGCATTCTGGCCCAGCTCGAAGCCTGTTACCTTCCCCACCGCCACCTCACGGTAGGTCACCGGCACACCGGGCTTGATCGAGCCTCGGCGTGGCGCACTGAGCGTCAATGGCAAACCGACTTCTGGCCCCGCCACCTGCGGCGCATCAGCCAGGGCGATGAAATCGCGCTGCGGGCCACGGTCCTTGGCCGCCGGCTGCACTTCCAGGTACTGCCCGCCCACAAGGGTGTCGAGGTTTTCGGTGCGTACCAGGCCCAAAGCCGGCTTGACCACCCAGAACTGCGTCCCGACACGGGCGATACGGTCGGCCGACTCGGTAATGCGAGCGCGCAGAAGCACCGCCTGCAGGTCATCGGTAAGGTCGACGCTTTCGATACTGCCCACATCCAGGCCACGGTAGCGGATCGCAGTGCCCGGCTTCAGTCCATCTGCCCGGTCAACGCGGATGGTAATCAAGGTACCCGCGCGGTTTACCGCCTCTTGGCTATCATGCAGGCGGAAACGCGGAATATGGCGCTTGAGCGCTACATCGGGCCGCGGCGTGTCGAAGGCGATACCACCGGCCATCAGCGTTTGCAGCGACTCACTCTTGATCTTGATGCCCGACAGGCCGCCCGTCAGGGTGATACCACTGACGTTCCAGAAGCGCGACGAACCGTTGACCAGCTTCTCGTACTCTTTCTCGATATGCACGCCGATCAGAATGCGGTTGCTGTTACGGGCAAACTGGTAGCTCTGCACGCTGCCCACCTTCACCTGGCGGTACATCACCGGACTGCCGATTTCCAGTGAACCCAGGGTGTCGGCGAACAACACCATGTGCAGGCCCGGCGCCTTGAGGTCGAGCGGCGGCGCCTTGGCGCGGGCCTCGAACTCACGCTCGGGCCGTGCGCCCTTCTCGCCCGGGCGAATGGCGATGTAGTTACCTTTGACCAATGCCTCTAGGCCGGTGATACCCGCCAGGGAAATCGACGGTTTGACCACCCAGAACTGCGTGCCTTCGACCAGGTAGTCCTCGGTCAGCGGGTCCAGCGTCAGCTCCGCTGATGCACTGGCCAGGTTGTCTTCCATCTTCAGGGCTTTCAGCGAGCCCACCTGGATGCCCTTGTACATGACTGGCGTGCGACCTGCCTGCAGGCCTTCATAGTCACTCAGCTTCACTTTGACGCGGATGCCGGCCTGGGCTGCATCGAAGTCTTCATACAGACGGAACGGCAGGCTCGGATCGGTGGGCGGGCTGTCCTTGCGGTATTCCGGCGTGGCAAAAGCGATACCACCGGCCACAATGCTCGACAGCGACTCGCTGCGCACCTTAACACCCGAAAGCGAAGCATCGATGCTGACGCCGCTGGCGTTCCAGAAGCGCGTGTGCTTGCGCACCAGGCTGGCGTAGGCTGGCTCGATGAAGACTTTGACCTCTACAGTGCTCTGGTCCTCGGACAAGCGGTAGCTTTTTACGCGACCAACCTGGATCTGCTTGTAGAACACAGGGCTGTCACGGTTGAGCGAGCCCAGCCTGTCAGCCTTGAGCGTCAAATGCAGGCCCGGCTCCGTGTCCGAGAGCGGTGGTGCCACCTTCAATGCGGTGAAGCGCTTTGTGCGCTCCCCCTCCCCCGGGCTAACGGCGATGTAGTTACCCGATACCAACGTTTCAAGACCGGAAATACCCGCCAGGCTGACACTCGGCTTCACCAGCCAGAAGCGCGTGCCTTTGGTCAGGTGAGGCTCGGCGGCCTTGTTCATCTCGATGGTAGCGATCACACCCTGGTTGTCGCCCTTGGCGTCGAGCACCAGGCTCACCACCTTGCCAACCGGCATGCCCTTGTAGATCACCTCAGTCTTATTGGCGACGATGCCCTCGCCTGACTCGAAACGGACTTCAATTTGCACACCGGCATCACGGTAGGCTTGCCATGCGAGCCAGCCACCGATCATCAAGGCGATCAAAGGCAGGATCCAGATGGCCGACCAGTTCGAGGCTGGGCGGGTTTTAGCCGTTGGCAGGTCACTCATGGTCGTCATCCGACTCCGTGTTATCCCAAATCAGTCGGGGATCGAAAGTTAAAGCGGCAAGCATTGTCAGGATCACCACAGTTGCGAAGGCGACAGCGCCCAGGTTGGCTTCGACACTGGCTATTCGACCGAAATTCACCACCGCCACCAAAATGGCAATGACGAAGATATCCAGCATGGACCAGCGCCCAATGAATTCGATAAAGCGGTACATCAAAATCCGTTGTCGGGCAGACAGCGGTTGCCGGCGCTGAACGGAGTACAGCAGCAAGCCGATTCCCACCAGCTTGAACGTGGGCACCAGGATACTGGCAATGAACACCACAGCCGCGATGGGCACCATGCCGTGCTTGAGCAGCGTGATGACGCCGGACATGATCGTGTCGGGGCTGCCCTGACCGAGCGTACTCACGGTCATGATCGGCAGCATGTTGGCCGGGATGTACAGGATTGATGCAGCAATCAGTAATGCCCAGGTACGCACGATGCTGTTCGGCCGGCGCGCATGCACGATGGCCCCGCAACGCGTACAGGTCTGTGAAATGCTGTCGGGCTCTTGCCGGTTCAGCTCGTGACATTCATTGCAGACAAGAATGCCCGCATCAATCGCCCGCATGCAGGTCCTCCCCCGATAGTGCACTCCAGATCTGGTGAGGTGACATCACCACTTCGAGCCACACCTGAATCAATAGCAGGCTGATGAAGCAGAACAGCCCCAGGCCCACCGTCAATTCGGCCAGGTCCACCAACTTGACGATGGCCACAAGCACACCCATGAAATAAACCTCGAGCATGCCCCAATCACGCAGGTGGTGATAGATGCGGTAGAACAGCAGGCCGAAGTTACGCCCCATATTCAAGCGAATGCTCAGCAGCACTGCCAACTGGCAAAGCAGTTTTGCCAGGGGGATGGCCATGCTGCACAAGAAAACCACCACGGCTACGCCGCGCATTCCTGAGTTGTACAGGCCCAGCACACCACTCCAGACGGTGTCGTCCGAAGTCTGGCCAAGCAGATGCAGCTGCATGATTGGCAGGAAATTGGCTGGCACGAAAAGCAACAGGGCGGTCAGTACCAACGCCAGACTGCGGTTGACCACATTGTGCCGATGAGCGTAGAGCTCGTAGCCACAGCGCGGGCATTGGGCTTTTTCGTCGTGCTGGAGCACGGGCTTGCGCAGCAGCAGGTCGCACTCGTGGCAAGCGACAAGCTCGTCCAGCGGCAACTGGGCCAGGGTTTCAGGTTCGACAGGGTTTGGCATATAGCGCTTCTGAATAGGTGCGTGGGGCTATTCTAGTGTTCTGGCTCGAATTGTGGGAGGGAGACCTGTGGCAGCGGCTTT
>NZ_JBICKA010000049.1:0-537 GCF_043103635.1 Pseudomonas sp. yb_9
CGCCTGCTTGGCTTGATCAAGCATGCCTGGTTAGAAAGCGGAGGCGTGTATGGCTATCGCAAGATTCACGATGACCTTCGAGAGCTGGGAGAGATCTGTGGGCGAAATCGAGTCGGTCGCTTGATGCAGGCAGAGGGGCTGCGTTCGCAAACGGGCTATCGCCGTCGTCCTGGGTTTTATGGCGGAAAACCAACAGTGGCATCGCCCAACCATCTGGCCCGGCAGTTCAAGGTCAGTGAGCCGAATAAGGTCTGGGTGACCGATATCACCTACATCCGCACCTATGAAGGGTGGCTGTACCTGGCGGTAGTGTTGGATCTGTTCTCTCGCCAAGTCATTGGTTGGTCAATGAAGCCCAGGATGAGCAGCGACCTGGCCATCGACGCCATGCTGATGGCCGTGTGGCGACGCAAGCCACAGCAGCAAGTGATGATTCACTCAGACCAAGGCAGTCAGTTCAGTAGCTCAGATTGGCAAAGCTTCCTGAAGGCCAACAATGTGATCAGCAGCATGAGCCGACGGGGAAACTGTCACGAC
>NZ_JBICKA010000004.1:0-20707 GCF_043103635.1 Pseudomonas sp. yb_9
AACCAAGGTACTGAGCTGCCGCATTGCTCAAGATCTTGCCAATTTCCTCGCGCAACCCCGCAGGCTGCTCCACCACAACTCCATCCCCATGGCTCAACAGCCACCAGCGCAATGGCCAGCCATCGTTCACCGTGGCCCGCAACCGATGCCCATGCTCTAGCGCCGTCAGCTGCATATCGTTGCTCAACGGTGCAATCCGCAACTGCCGCGCCAGTGCGTCGCTGGTCCGCGCCACCAGCTCCACACCTTCGCCCTGCGCCGGTTGCAACCCGTCCCCCCGCAGGTGCGTCAGCAAGTCGAAATTACCGCGCAATTCACCCACCGCACTTGCCGACCAGTGCCAGCCGAACGGGATGCTCTTGTCATTGCGTTCCAGCGGAAATATCAGCGAAAGCTCGTTGAGGTCACGCTCGACCGTGCGTTTGCTGACCGTGAAGCCCACGTCACGCAGGCGCCACACCAACTCGGCGCTGGTTATGCCTGGGGAACGGCTGGGCAGCTGGCGCAGCAGTGCCCATTGTCGGCTGAGGGTGGCGCGGGTGGTGGCGAACGGCAAAAGATAACGTCCTTGTCTAGGCTTGCCGCAATAGGATGGCGGCACGCGAGGGGCATGGCAATTGGCCACAGCCTGCTCAGATCAAGGAAGTCGCATTTGGTTGCCTGGTACCGAATCGTTCGCGACAGGTTTTGACGTGACGTCACGCAGAATCACGCCTCATCACAGCCGAAGGTTGGGGTTGTGCGTCGTTCAATGAGGATGAACATGTCTGCTGCCAGCAATATCCATTCGCTGCTTGCCCGCCTTCTGCCCGAGCGGGTCATCGCTCCACCGAGCCCCGTCGGGAGGCGGCCACCCCTGTTCGCCGGCGTGGGCTTGCCCAGCCAGCGCTCATTGCTGGTCAACCGCCTGGATGAGGCCAGTGACCTGCAGGCGGTATACGTCGACCTGCGTAGTCAGGCGTTGCAAGGCAGTGTGGCGGCGCTGAACGACCTCGGCTGGATCTGGCTCAACGGAAAGTATTGGCGCGCCGATACCGTGCTGGCCGGTCACCTGCTGCGCATGGCTGCTCTGCAGGGCAATGCCGCCGCCTGGTTCAATCTCGGTCAGCAGCATTATTTTGGCAAAGGCATCGACCCCTCCTACGTGCAGGCGGCGGAGTGCTACCGGCAGGCCTTCGAACGGGGCATGTTGCATGCGGCTGCAGCATTGGGTGACCTGTATGAGGAGGAAGTGTGCGATGGCGACCAGGATTGGCAGGTCGACCTGGTGCAGGCTTACCAGTGGTTCATGCGCGGGGCCGAGCGGGGTGAGGCACGCTGCCGTTTCGAGGTGGGTTACCGGCTGATGCACGGGCTGTATGTGGATGCCGACCTCAAGGCTGCGTTGTACTGGCTGGAGCTGGCGGCAGCGGCGGGGGTGGTACAGGCAGCCGAGGAGCTGGCGGTGCACTTCAGCAGCCGGGACGCGGTGCGCTACCAGGAGTGGCGGGACCGGGCGGTGCAGATGGGCAGTACATTGGCCCTGACCATGAAACTGGAAGACCAGATCCAGCCTTGAGTTTTCTGTAGCTTGTGCCGGCCTCTTCGCGGGCACGCCCGCGAAACGGCCAGCACAGGCTGAAAAATGAACAACAATTCATTCATACCCTCTGTCACCCCCAGTTGACGACAGGGGGAGGGCAAGGCGTATATTGATAGTTAGCAAACTATGAATATCCTTGGTTCCTTCCATGTCCCTTGATCTCCTGCGCCTGCAAGTCAGCAGCGGCATGGTGGTTGCCGCCCGCCACTGGCGGCGCATCTGCCACACCGCCCTGACCGGTTACGGTATTTCCGAGGCCTGCGCCGCGCCGCTGCTGATGATCGTGCGCCTGGGTGATGGCGTGCATCAGGTGGCTGTTGCCCAGGCTGCCGGCCTCGAAAGCCCGTCGCTGGTGCGCCTGCTCGACCAACTGTGCAAGGCCGGCCTGGTATGCCGCAGCGAGGATCCACTGGACCGCCGCGCCAAAGCCCTGAGCCTGACCGCCGAAGGCCGCGCCCTGGCCGAAGCCATCGAAGCCGAGCTGGTTCGCCTGCGTCGCGATGTGCTGAACGGCATCGACCAGGCCGACCTGGAAGCTGCCTTGCGCGTGCTGCGTGCCTTCGAAGCGGCCGGCCTGGGCAGCACGGGCGGGGCGGCATGAACGGTTTCTTCAGCTCAGTCCCCCCGGCGCGTGACTGGTTCTACGGCGTGCGTACCTTCGCGGCCTCCATGATCGCCCTGTACATTGCGCTGCTCATGCAGTTGCCACGTCCCTACTGGGCGATGGCCACGGTGTACATCGTCTCTAGCCCGTTCGTCGGCCCGACCAGTTCCAAGGCCCTGTACCGCGCCGTGGGCACACTGTTGGGGGCCGGTGGCGCGATTTTCCTGGTGCCGCCACTGGTGCAGTCGCCGTTGTTGCTGAGCATCGCCATTGCCTTGTGGACGGGCACCTTGCTGTTCCTGTCGCTGAACCTGCGTACGGCCAACAACTACGTGCTGATGCTGGCCGGTTATACCCTGCCGATGATTGCGCTGGCGGTGGTGGATAACCCGCTGGCAGTGTTCGACGTGGCATCGTCCCGGGCGCAGGAAATCTGCCTGGGTATCGTCTGCGCGGCAGTGGTCGGTGCCATTTTCTGGCCGCGCCGGCTTGCCCCTGTGGTGGTTGGCGCCACCGGTAGCTGGTTCACCGAAGCGATCCGCTACAGCGACACCTACCTGGCCCGCGAAGTCAGTGCCGACAAGGTTGGTGGCATGCGCGGGGCGATGGTCGCCACCTTCAACTCGCTGGAGCTGATGATCGGCCAGCTCGGCCATGAAGGCGCCGGCCCGCATACGCTGAAAAACGCCCGCGAGTTGCGCGGGCGCATGATTCACCTGCTGCCAGTGATCGACGCCCTTGATGACGCACTGGTTGCCCTGGAAGGCCGCGCCCCGGCGCAGTTCGTTCAGCTTCAGCCAGTGCTTGAGGCTGCCCGCGATTGGCTCAAAGGCACTGCCGAAAGTGCTTCGGTCGCACGCTGGACCGCACTGCATGAACAGATCGATCGCCTGCAGCCCGGCGCTGCTGCCCTTGACCAACGTGCCGAGCTGCTGCTGTCCAACGCCCTGTACCGTCTGAGCGAATGGGCTGACCTGTGGCAGGACTGCTGTACCCTGCAACACGCCCTGCGCACCGACGACGCTACGCCTTGGCGCGCGGTGTACCGCCACTGGCGCCTTGGTCGCCTGACGGCGTTCTTCGACCGTGGCCTGATGCTGTATTCAGTGGCCTCCACCGTACTGGCGATCGTTGTCGCCTGCGGCCTGTGGATCGGCCTGGGCTGGAACGACGGCGCCAGCGCGGTGATCCTCGCCGCTGTGTCGTGCAGCTTCTTTGCCGCCATGGACGACCCGGCACCGCAGATCTACCGGTTCTTCTTCTGGACGCTGATGTCGGTCATCTTCTCCAGCCTGTACCTGTTCCTGGTGCTGCCCAACCTGCACGACTTCCCGATGCTGGTGCTGGCCTTCGCCGTGCCGTTCATCTGCGTCGGCACCCTGACCGTGCAGCCGCGCTTCTACCTGGGTACCTTGTTGACCATCGTCAACACCTCGACCTTCATCAGCATCCAGGGCGCCTACGACGCCGACTTCTTCACCTTCCTCAACTCCAACCTGGCCGGCCCCGTGGGCCTGCTGTTCGCGTTCATCTGGACCTTGGTAATGCGCCCGTTCGGTGTGGAACTGGCGGCCAAACGCATGACCCGCTTCGCCTGGCGCGACATCGTAGAAATGACCGAACCCGCCACCCTGGCCGAGCACCGCCAGGTGGGTGTGCAAATGCTCGACCGCCTGATGCAGCATCTGCCGCGGCTGTCGCAAACCGGCCAGGACAGCGGCGTGGCACTGCGCGATTTGCGCGTAGGGCTAAACCTGCTCGACTTGCTCGCCTACATGCCGCGTGCCGGCCAGCAAGCCCGCGAACCCCTGAACACGGTGGTCGAGGAAGTGGGCGCACATTACGCCGCCTGCCTGCGTGCCGGCGAACGCCTGCATGCCCCGGCCGCACTGCTGCGCAACATGGAGCGTGCACGCCTGGCGCTGAACCTGGATGAGCTGTACGAGCGCGGCGATGCCCGCACCCACCTGCTGCATGCCCTGAGCGGCTTGCGACTGGCGCTGCTGCCGGGTGTGGAAGTGATGCTCGAACCCGCCGAACAACCGCAACTGCCTCCCGGCCTCGACGGAGCACCCCTGTGATTGGTGAACTGGATATCAGCGGGGTGTTCCTGCCCACGCTGCTGGTGATGATGTTTGGCACCTACCTGTTGTTCCTGGGGGTGCACGCGGTGCTGGTGCGCCTGCACTTCTACCGCCTGGTCTGGCACCGGGCGTTGTTCAACGTTGCCCTGTATGCCGTGCTGCTTGGCGCGGTGGACCACTTTTGCCGAAACCTGATGCTGCCATGAAAAAACCTTTGCTGACCCTGGGCCGTGTGGTCCTGACCTTGCTGGTAGTGACCTTCGCCGCCGTGCTCGTGTGGCAGATGGTGGTGTACTACATGTTTGCCCCCTGGACCCGCGACGGCCACATTCGCGCCGACGTGATCCAGATAGCCCCGGATGTGTCCGGGTTGATCCAGAAGGTCGAGGTGCGCGACAACCAGACCGTCAAACGCGGCGACGTGCTGTTCACCATTGACCAGGACCGCTTCACCCTGGCCCTGCGCCAGGCCAACGCCACCCTCGGCGAGCGCCAGGAAACCCTGGCCCAGGCCTCACGCGAAGCACAGCGCAACCGCAAACTGGGCAACTTGGTGGCCGCCGAGCAACTGGAAGAAAGCCAGTCCCGCGAGGCCCGCGCCCGCTCGGCTGTCAGCGAGGCACAGGTAGCGGTCGATACCGCCCAGCTCAACCTCGACCGCTCGGTGGTACGCAGCCCGGTAGACGGCTACCTCAACGACCGCGCCCCGCGTAATCACGAATTCGTCACCGCCGGCCGCCCTGTACTGTCGGTGGTCGACAGCGCTTCGTACCACGTCGATGGCTACTTTGAAGAAACCAAGCTGGGCGGTATCCAGATCGGTGATGCCGTGGATATTCGCGTGATGGGTGACAACACCCGCCTGCGCGGCCATGTGCAAAGCTTCGCTGCCGGCATTGAAGACCGCGACCGCAGCAGCGGCGCGAACCTGCTGCCCAACGTCAACCCGGCGTTCAGCTGGGTGCGCCTGGCCCAGCGTATTCCGGTACGCATCGCCTTCGACGAAGTGCCGGCAGACTTCCGCATGATTGCCGGGCGCACCGCCACGGTGTCGATCATCGAGGGCCAGCACCCATGAAACAGCTGATCCTGGCTGGTCTGTGCCTGTTGCTGGGGGCCTGCATGATGGTGGGCCCCGACTACGAGGTGCCGAAAGACGCGGCGGTACAACGCAGCGACCTCAACGGCCCGTTGCGCCAGGATGCCGACAGCGTGGTCTCGGCACCGGTGCCTGAGGATTGGTGGCAGCTGTATCAGGATCAACGGCTGAACGAACTGGTGCGCCAGGCTTTGAGTGCCAACACCGAATTGCGCGTAGCCGCCGCCAACATCGCCAAGGCCCGCGCGCAGGTCGAAGTGGCCGAATCGCAAGGTGGCTTCAACGGCGGCGTCAAACTGGGTGCCCAGCGCCTGCAGGAGTCGGGTGAAGCTTTCCTGCTGCCCGAGAAGGTGCCGGTGGCCAACATCGGCGAGGCCATCATCAGCGCTTCGTATCAGTTCGACCTGTGGGGCACTTTCAAGCGCGGTACCGAGGCTGCCAAGGCCAATGCCGACGCAGTGCAGGCCGCTGCCGACACTGCTCGCATCACCCTGGTGGCGGATGTGGTCAAGGCTTATACCCAGGTGTGCTCGGCCAACGAGGAATACCACATCGCCCGCGAGTCACTCGACTTGCAGGAGCAAAGCGTGAAGCTGAACCAGCGCCTGCGTGATGCCGGGCGTGGTGATGAAACCCAGGTCACCCGGTCGCAAACCCAGTTCAAGTCGTTGCGTGCCGAACTGCCGCGTTTCAAGGCCGAGCGCGAGACCGGCATGTATACCCTGGCGGCTCTGCTGGCCAAGCCTGTTGACCAGTTGCCTGCCGGTACCGCCGATTGTGCCGAGCTGCCGCACCTGAACCAGCGGGTGCCAGTGGGCGATGGCGCCGCGTTGCTCAAGCGCCGTCCAGACGTGCGTCAGGCCGAACGCCAGCTGGCTGCGGCCACCGCGTACATCGGCGTTGCCACTGGCGCGCTTTATCCGGATATCAGCATCGGCGCCCAGGTTGGCACCATCGGCATCCTGGAGAACCTGGGCGAGCCCGCGACCAACCGCTGGGGCTTCGGCCCGCAGATCAGCTGGAGCATCCCTACCAACGGCACCCGTGCGCGCATTCGCATGGCTGAAGCCTCTACTCAGGCGGCCTTGGCAAACTTTGATGGCGTGGTGCTGAACGCCATTCGCGAAACCCAGACCCGCCTGGCGCAATACAGCGCGCTGCTGGACCGGCGCGATGCGCTGGCCGAGGCAGAAAAATCGGCCAAGGAGGCGGCAGACCAGACGCACCGGTATTACCAGGCGGGGCGTGAGTCGTTCCTGGCAGATTTGCAGGCGACGCGGACCTATACCGATATGCGTGCCCAACTGGCGGCGGCCAACAGCCAGGTGGCGATGGGGCAGATTGGGGTGTTTTTGGCGTTGGGGGGGGGCTGGAAGGAAAGCCCAGCTGGGAAGTCACGCCCATAGATCTACTAGTTACTTGACCGTTTGAGTGTTCGTCATGCTCTGCCTGACCTAACCGAGCGGGTGGAACATGGAAGAAGTTACGTGTTGTTTGTCTGACTTCATCATGGATGGGCAGACTCAAAACTTTTGTGCAAAGTCCAGTTATACGCCTTATGGGTTCGATGCAACTCAACCAATCGGGGGGCTGGGCTTTAATGGCCAGCCTCATGACCGGGTGACAGGATGTCATCTGCTAGGCGCCGGCTACCGGGCCTTCAGCCCTGTGCTGATGCGATTTAACAGCCCGGACAGCTGGAGTCCGTTTGGCAAGGGCGGGTGGAGCAGTTATGCCTATGTCTCGTGCGACCCCATCAATTACGTTGATCCAACGGGGCATGTTAAGCAACCTCCGCGCCCATTATCGTTACAGATGGATTCCAAACCGAAATTGAATTCGCCAACCCGAGCGCGCAGTGCTCCCGTTTTAGCGTCACCCTCGTCGAGACGATCGCCATCGAGTACATCTAGCTCTTCCGGAGGGCACTCAGCCAGCAGTGGGCGTTACAGCTCTCAATTATCATGGAGCTCCAGCGCATCTTCAGGCTCCAGCAAGGGCTGGACGTTAGACAAATCCAACGCCACTTTCAAAATGCTGACCGATTCTGAGCAGAAAGTGTTTGATGTTTTTCAGAACGCCATACATCACTTTGGCATGTCTCCCAAAGACGCTTCAATGTTGGCGGGTGCCAGTAACTATAAATTGCTATCCAACAATAAAGTTGACAATTTTCAAGTTCGCCTTAGCAAAGGACAGCGTGTATCGGGTGAAATTGAAGGTAAGACTGCAATCATTCGTCAGGTAGGTGGGCATACATGACACCGCTGGGGAACCGGAGGCAAAGCCATCCCGCTTTGTCAGATTTGTAGCAAGATTTTTCATGAAATCCGCCCAGCACCCTTGAGGGAAGCCAAGTCAGAGTGAACAATGTTCTCTTTCGCATTCCCTTCGAGACTGGCCATGAAAATCCGTTCCCGTCTGTTCGCCTGGCTGCCGGCTATATTGGTCGGCCCGGTACTGGCGCTGTGCAGTACCTTGGCGCTGGCCGAGTCCCCCGCCGAGGCCGCCAAGGCCCTGCACCTGCTGGACTACATTGGCGCCGACTACCCTCCGACCGTGCAAGAGGGCAAGGTGGTCGACGCTGGCGAATACCGCGAGCAACAGGAGTTCAGCACGGTATTGGCCGAGCTGGTCAAAAGCCTGCCCGCAAATACCGAGCAAGGCGCTCTGGAGCAGGGCGTCCAGGCGTTGCGCCAGGCCATTGATCAGCGCCAGGACGGCACGGCAGTCGCCAGGCAGGCCCGCCAACTGGGCGCGCGCCTGGCAGTGGCCTACGAGGTCAGCCAGGCGCCGGTGATCACCCCGGACCCAGCTCGCGGCGCTTCGCTTTATGCGCTGAACTGCTCGATCTGCCACGGCGACACTGGCGCAGGCGACGGCCCGGCAGGCGTGGGCCTGGATCCTGCGCCTGCCAACCTGCGCGATGTCGCGCGCCTTGACCAGTTGAGCCTGTTCGACCTCTACAATACCCTGGCCTTAGGCATCGACGGCACCGAGATGCCGTCCTTTGCCGACCAGCTGGATGACCGCCAGCGTTGGGATGTGGCCGCCTACATCGCGAGCTTCACCGCCAAGCCGGAAGCCGGCAAAGGCGACAAGACCTGGAACATTGCCGACCTGGCCCGGCAGACCCCGGCCGAAGTTGCCGTCAATGAAGGCATCGCGGTCGTGGAAGCGTTCCGTGCCCAGCGTGCACAGCCGCCGCAGGTCAAACGCGGCCCGGCGCAATTGCTCGAATACACCGCCAGCACGCTGGACAAGAGCCTGGCCGCCTACCGCGCAGGTGACCATGACCAAGCTTATGACCTGTCGGTAGCGGCCTACCTGGAAGGCTTCGAGCTGGTGGAAAGCTCGCTGGACAATATCGACACTCAGGTGCGCAAGGACACTGAAAAATCCCTGATGGCTTATCGCCAATCGTTGCAGGACGGGTTGCCCGTGGCCCAGGCCGAGCAACGGCTGGCCGAAGCCAAGGCCAAGCTAGACCAAGCCGCGAAGCTGTTGGGCAGCGATGGCCTGAGCTGGTCGCTGAGCTTTATCTCTGGCTTGCTGATCCTGCTGCGCGAAGGGCTTGAAGCGATTCTGGTACTGGCGGCGATCCTGGCCTTCCTGCGTAACACCGGGCAACAGTCAGCGGTGCGTAGCGTCAATATCGGCTGGGGTCTGGCACTGGTTGCCGGCTTTGCCACCTGGGCATTGGCTGCCTATGTGATCGATGTGGGCGGCGCCCAGCGCGAGCTGCTGGAAGGTTGTACGGCGTTGTTTGCTGCTGTGATGGTGCTGTGGCTTGGCGTATGGATGCACGACCGCCGCCACGCCGCTGCCTGGCAGAGCTACATCAAAAGCAGCCTGGTCAGCGGCGGCGGACGATTCGGCTTCGCCTTGCTGGCGTTTTTCTCGGTGTACCGCGAACTGTTCGAAGTGGTCCTGTTCTACGAGACCCTATGGTTGCAGGCAGGCCCTGCCGGGCACCAGGCGGTGCTGGCCGGTGGCGCCACGGCGCTGGTGCTGTTGGTTGGGCTGGCCTGGGTGATCCTGCGTGGCTCTGCGAAGCTACCGCTTTCGCTGTTCTTCAGCGTCAACGCCGCTCTGCTGTGTGCGCTGTCGGTGGTGTTCGCCGGGCATGGCGTGAAAGCGCTGCAAGAGGCTGGTGTACTGGGTACGCGGCCGGTGGCGTTCTTCGAGTTCGACTGGCTTGGGATTCATGCCGATGCCTACTCGCTGTCGGCGCAGGCGGTGGCCTTGCTGGCCATCATGGTTCTGTATGGGCGCTCGCGGTTGACGGAAAAGGCCAGGGCGGCGGCCAACTGAGGCCGCCATCCTGAGAAACCTATTTGATCAGGCAGGTTGTGGCGCCTTGAGAATGTTCTGCAGCAGCTGGACACTTTCGACGGCGTCATGACCCAGGCTGGTCAGGTAGCCGCCATCGGGTTGATCGGTCAGCCCTTTTTCATGCAGGCGTTGCGCAGCCGCGATCAGGGCAGGGGCGGCGGTGCTAGTTATCTTGATGCCTTCCTGGCTGCTGTCGTGTTTGAACAGCGCGAGTACTTCCAGTTCAGCGATCAGATCGGGGGTAAAGGACATGGCGACTCCTGACTTCCAGACAAGGATGGCGGCACCGCTGACGGTGCCTGACCTAGGAGTGTAGACGGGTTATTCGTCGTCGCCTTGATCCATCTCAGGTGGCAGCTCAGGCAGCGCCCGCAGGGCATTCTCGTACCACTCGCCGTCGAAGGCGCGGTCTTCCACCAGCATGTTGTCGATCTCGAAGGCCAGCACATGGGCCATCAGGTTGAGGATGTCCTCGCGCTCGTAACCGACCAGGGTCAGCTTGTTGAAGGTGGCCTTGGCCGCAGGCGGTTCGCCGCTTTCAATCTGGTTCTCGATCGCCTGGGTCAGGGTCGCCTCGGCGAAGGCTTCGTCGTCATTGTCGATGTCGGTGGGCTCGCTCATGGCGGTACTCCTGTTGGGGGACACACAGTGTGCCACGCCTGTGGCGGCAATGCCCGGGCATTGACGGGGTGCATGACGCTGGTCAGGGGCGGGCGTACGGTCTATAAAAGCCGGGCCAACCCCTTACGGCCTGGAGGCTGTTACCCCATGCTCAAGCTTTACGGATTCTCGGTCAGCAACTACTACAACATGGTCAAGCTGGCCCTGCTGGAAAAAGGCCTGCCCTTCGAGGAAGTCGCATTCTATGGCGGCCAGGCGCCACATGCGTTGGCAGTGAGCCCTCGCGGCAAGGTGCCAGTGCTTGAAACCGAACACGGCTTCCTCAGCGAAACCAGTGTGATCCTCGACTATATCGAACAGACCCAAGGCGGTAAGGCGCTGCTGCCCGCCGACCCGTTCGGGCAGGCCAAGGTGCGTGAGCTGCTCAAGGAAATCGAGCTGTATATCGAGCTGCCGGCGCGTACTTGCTATGCCGAATCATTCTTCGGCATGTCGGTTGAGCCTCTGGTCAAAGAGAAAGCCCGGGCCGATTTGCTGGCCGGGTTTGCCACCCTCAAGCGCAACGGTCGCTTTGCGCCGTTTGTAGCAGGCGAACAACTGACGCTGGCAGACCTGATGTTCTGCTTCTCGGTCGACCTGGCTTATGCCGTGGGCAAAAAGGTGCTGAACATCGACTTCCTGGCGGACTTCCCGCAGGGCAAGGCGTTGCTGCAACGGATGGGCGAGAACCCGCACATGGCGCGGATCGTGGCAGACAAGGAGGCGGCGATGCCAGCCTTCATGGAGATGATTCGCAGCGGTAAACGCTGAAATCAGAGTTGGGCCATTCGCGGGCGAGCCCGCTCCCACAGGTAAAGCACCGCTTTTGAGGCCGGTGCAATACCTGTGGGAGCGGGCTTGCCCGCGAACGAGGGCGAAGCCCTCGCCTTGAGACCTTAACGCGAAGCCAGCAGCGCCTTGCCGCGAACAACCGCCGCGCGCACCTGCGCCGGCGCCGTACCACCAATATGATCACGGGCATTCACCGACCCTTCCAGGGTCAGCACGGCAAACACGTCCTGCTCGATCTGGTCGCTGAACTGGCGCAGTTCGTCCAGGCTCATCTCGGCCAGGTCCTTGCCGGTGTCCACGCCATACTTCACCGCGTGGCCAACGATTTCGTGGCAGTCACGGAACGGCAGGCCACGGCGTACCAGGTAGTCAGCCAGGTCGGTGGCGGTTGAGAAACCGCGCAGGGCCGCTTCACGCATGATGGCGTGCTTGGGCTTGATCGCCGGGATCATGTCGGCGAAGGCACGCAGCGAGTCGCGCAGGGTATCGGCGGCGTCGAACAGCGGCTCCTTGTCTTCCTGATTGTCCTTGTTATAGGCCAGCGGCTGGCCTTTCATCAGAGTCAGCAGGCCGGTCAGGGCGCCGAACACGCGGCCGGTCTTGCCACGTACCAGCTCTGGCACGTCCGGGTTCTTTTTCTGCGGCATGATCGAGCTGCCGGTGCAGAAACGATCAGGCAGGTCGATGAACTGGAACTGCGCGCTGGTCCACAGCACCAGCTCTTCGGAGAAGCGCGACAGGTGCATCATCGCCACGCTGGCAGCAGCACAGAATTCGATGGCGAAGTCGCGGTCCGACACGCCGTCCAGCGAGTTGCCGGCCACGGCTTCGAAGCCCAGCAGCTTGCAGGTGAGTTCGCGGTCGATCGGGTAGGTGGTGCCCGCCAGCGCGGCGCTGCCCAGGGGCATGCGGTTGGTGCGCTTGCGGCAGTCGACCAGGCGCTCGTAGTCGCGGCTGAGCATTTCGAACCAGGCCAGCAGGTGGTGGCCGAAGGTGACCGGCTGGGCCGTCTGCAGGTGGGTGAAGCCAGGCATGATGGTTTCGGCTTCACGCTCGGCCTGCTCCAGCAGGCCCTGCTGCAGGCGGGTGATTTCGGCCAGGATCAGGTCGATTTCATCGCGCAGCCACAGGCGGATATCGGTGGCCACCTGGTCGTTGCGGCTACGGCCGGTGTGCAGCTTCTTGCCGGTGATGCCGATACGGTCGGTCAGGCGTGCTTCGATGTTCATGTGCACGTCTTCGAGGTCGACGCGCCAGTCGAAGTTGCCAGCCTCGATCTCGCCCTGGATGGTTTTCAGGCCATCGATGATGGTGTCGCGCTCGGCATCGCTGAGCACGCCGACCTGCGCCAGCATGGTGGCATGGGCGATCGAACCCATGATGTCGTGGCGGTACAGGCGCTTGTCGAAATCGACCGAGGCGGTGAAACGGGCGACGAAGGCGTCGACGGGCTCACTGAAGCGGCCGCCCCAGGACTGATTGGTCTTGTCGGTGCTCATGGATTCACTCATTGCAGGCGTGAACGAAAAAGTGGCGCCGATAATAGCAGGGTTGGGCTGGCCGCCGCAGGGCGCTGGTCGAGAGAAATGCCCGGAAAAGGGTGGTGAACGATTTTAAGGAATGAACGGCAGTGTTCCACGGACCGTCTACAGTTGGACAGAGGACTGGCAGTGAATCTGCCGGCCGAGTGAATCTTTGGCCATCGCACCGGTCTAGAGCGTGACCGCAGTGTCGCTCGAACCACACCTGTCTACGCTATACCTGTGCGAGACTCATTCAGGAATCCAGCGCAATTATGAATGTCCTGATCGTTGATGACGAACCCCAAGACCGTGAACGGCTTAGCCGGCTGCTCGGCGAACTGGAGGGTTACACCGTGCTGGAGCCTAGCGCCACCAACGGCGAGGAGGCCTTGGCGCTGATCGAAAGCCTCAAGCCCGATGTGGTCCTGCTGGACATCGGCATGCCAGGCCTGGATGGCCTGCAGGTTGCCGCACGCTTGTGCGAGCGCGAGGCGCCGCCGGCGGTGGTGTTTTGCACCGGGGATGACGAATACGGTGCCGAGGCATTCAAGGACAGTACCCTCAGCCATGTGACCAAGCCGTTCCAGGCCCAGGCGCTGCGCGATGCCTTGCGCAAGGCCGAAAAACCCAACCGCGCCCAGTTGGCGGCGCTTACCCGGCCGGCCAATGAAGGTGGCGGCCCGCGTAGCCACATCAGTGCCCGCACGCGCAAAGGTATCGAGCTGATTCCTTTGCCCCAGGTGATCTATTTCATTGCCGACCACAAATACGTGACCTTGCGCCATGAGGCCGGGGAAGTGTTGCTCGACGAGCCGCTCAAAGCCCTGGAGGATGAATTTGGCGAACGCTTCGTACGGATCCACCGCAATGCGCTGGTGGCTCGCGAACGCATCGAACGCCTGCAGCGTACTCCGCTGGGGCATTTTCAGCTGTACCTGAAAGGCCTGGACGGTGATGCCCTGACCGTCAGCCGGCGGCATGTGGCAGGCGTGCGCAAGATGATGCAAAGCCTCTGACTTCACTGGGGTTGCGCGTGTCTACAGCCGGCTGCATATTGCCTGTTGATCCACATCTGCAAGGGATACCGGCGATGCTGTTATCATCGACGGTATTTCTCTGGATCGGGGCGTTTCATGTCCACTCGCGAAATCCGCATTGCCACCCGTAAAAGTGCCTTGGCCCTGTGGCAGGCCGAATACGTCAAAGCCCGCCTCGAGCAGGCTCACCCCGGTCTGCTGGTGACCCTGGTGCCCATGGTCAGCCGTGGTGACAAGCTGCTCGATGCGCCGCTGGCCAAGATCGGCGGCAAGGGCCTGTTCGTCAAGGAACTGGAAACCGCCCTGCTGGACAACGAAGCCGACATCGCCGTGCATTCGATGAAGGATGTGCCCATGGACTTCCCCGAAGGCCTGGGCCTGTACTGCATCTGCGAGCGCGAAGACCCGCGCGATGCCTTCGTTTCCAATACCTTCGACAGCCTTGAAGCGCTGCCTGCCGGCAGCATCGTCGGCACCTCCAGCCTGCGCCGCCAGGCCCAGTTGCTGACGCGCCGCCCAGACCTGCAAATCCGCTTCCTGCGAGGCAACGTCAACACCCGCCTGGCCAAGCTGGATGCTGGCGAGTACGACGCCATCATTCTCGCTGCAGCCGGCCTGATCCGCCTGGGCTTCGAAGACCGCATCACCTCCACCATCAGCGTCGATGACAGCCTGCCGGCTGGCGGGCAGGGCGCGGTGGGCATCGAGTGCCGCAGCGCCGACGTCGAGATCCACGCGCTGCTGGCGCCACTGCACCATGCCGACACCGCCGACCGGGTAGTGGCCGAACGTGCCCTGAACAAACGCCTGAATGGCGGCTGCCAGGTGCCGATCGCCTGCTACGCGGTGCTCGAAGGCGACCAGCTGTGGCTGCGTGGCCTGGTCGGTCAGCCTAGCGGCGGTACGTTGTTGGTGGCCGATGCCCGCGCCCCTCGCTCTGGCGCTGAAATGCTCGGCGTACAGGTAGCCGAAGACCTGCTGGGCCAGGGCGCCGAGGCCATCCTCAAGGAAGTCTACGGCGAGGCCGGCCACCCGTGAGCCAATGGCGCCTGTTGCTGACCCGCTCTGCCGAGGACTGCGCAGCACTGGCGCAAAGCCTGGCGGCAGCGGGGGTGGGCGGCAGCTGCATGCCGCTGCTGGAGATAGAGCCCGTCACCGGGCAGGCCCGGCAACGCCTGTTGCTGGACGGCCTGCATGGCTTCCAGGCGATCATCGTGGTCAGCAAACCTGCCGCCCGGCTGTTGCTTGAGCAACTGGCCGAGGCCGGTTTGCAGCCGCCACGGCAAGGCTGGTTCACCGTGGGCGAGGCCACTGCCGCAGTGCTGCAGGAGAAAGGCCTGGGGGTGAGCTGCCCGCCGCGTGGCGATGACAGCGAAGCCTTGCTGGCGCTGCCGACCCTGCGCCAGGCCGTTTCCGTGCCTGCGCCGCGTGTGTTGATCGTTCGCGGCGTCGGAGGTCGCGAACTGCTGGCAGAGCGTCTTGCAGAGCAAGGTGCTAGTGTCGAATATCTGGAACTGTATCGTCGCTGCCTGCCGGCTTATCCGGCGGGCACCCTGAAGCGTCGTATCGAAGCGGAACGCCTCAATGGCCTGGTGGTCAGCAGTGGGCAGGGTTTTGAACATTTGCAGCAGCTGGCCGGCGCCGATTGGCCGCAGTTGGCACAGTTGCCGCTGTTCGTGCCCAGCCCCAGGGTCGCCGAGCAGGCCAGGGCCGCCGGGGCCCAACAGGTTGTGGATTGCCGTGGCGCCAGTGCCACGGCCTTGCTGGCAGCTGTGCAGCGCAGCGCTGCACCTGCCTCTTAAGGCGCTAAGCTGAACGCGATGCGCCCCCATGCAAAGGATGGATACGTGAGCGAGACTGTCTTGTCCAATAACGATCAGCCGTCGGCACAGGCGCCGTCGGAACCCGTCACCGCCCCACCCGCCAAGCGCTCCGGCAATGGCCTGGCAGCGCTGGCCTTGCTGCTGGGTGCAGCCGGGGTGGCGGTAGGTGGCTGGGGTGTCTGGCAGGTACGCCAACTGCAAGGCAGTGAGTTCAACCAGGGCCAGCACATCGAAGCGCTGAACCAGCGCGCCGAAGCCCTGCAACAACGCGAACAGCAAATCAGCGCGCAATTGGCCAGCCTGCCGGCTGCCAGCGAACTGGAAGACCGCCGCCGCCTGGTGGCGCAATTGCAAGGTGACCAGCAACGCCTCAGCCAGCGCCTGGAAACCGTGCTTGGCGAGAGTCGCAAGGAATGGCGCCTGGCCGAGGCCGAGCACTTGCTGCGCCTGGCCACCCTGCGCCTGTCGGCGCTACAGGACATCACCAGCGCCAAGGCCCTGGTCGAGGGCGCTGATGAAATTCTGCGCGAACAGAGCGACCCAGGTGCCTTCGCCGCCCGCGAACAACTGGCGCGCAGCCTGGCCACGCTCAACAGCACCCAGCAGCCAGACCGTACCGGCCTGTTCCTGAAGCTGGCCGCTCAGCGCGAGCTGGTGCAGCAGCTCAGTGCCCAGTCCCCCGAGTTTGCCAGCAACGCCGATGCACTCGGCGCCCTGACTGCCGACGGTGATGGTGCCAGTCGCCTGTCGCAGTGGTGGGCAGAAATATCCAAGTACTTCCAGATCGACTTCAATGCCGATGACAACGTGCGGCCGTTGCTGGCCGGGCAGCAACTGAACCAGCTGCGCCTGGCCCTGAGCCTGACCATCGAGCAGGCCCAGTGGGCCGCACTCAATGGTGATGCCAAGGTTTACACCCAGGCGCTGGACGACGCCCGTAGCGTACTGTTGGCCAACTTCAACGCCGACAACCCACAAAGCAAGGCCATGCTCGACAGCCTGAATGCCCTGGCCGATCAGCCAGTGTCGGTGGTTACCCCCGACCTCAGCGAGAGCCTGGCGGCCGTGCAGGCCTATATTCAGCGCCGCCACCTGCCGGCCGAGGCTGAAGGGGGCAAGCCATGAAGCGTGTCTACCTGTTGGCTGTGCTGGCGATTGTGGTCGCTGCGGCGTTGGGGATCGCAGTCGCCAAGCACAGCGGCTACGTGCTGATTTCCTATGGTGGCTTCCGCTATCAGTCGGGGCTGTGGGCGGCTTTGGCCGGCCTGCTGGCCGTGGTCGCACTGCTGTGGTTGTTGCGTTACCTGGTTGGCTTGGTGCTGACCTCCAGCGGCGTGGTCAACCCGTGGTCGCGGCGCAACCGTAGCCGGCGCATTCGCGTGGCCATCGAACAGGGCCAGCTGGACCTCGCCGAAGGCCGCTGGGCCAGCGCCCAGCGCCACTTGCACCGTGCCGCCGAGGCCGAGCGCCAACCGCTGCTGTATTACCTGGGTGCCGCGCGTGCTGCCAACGAGCAAGGCCGCACCGAAGACAGCGACAACCTGCTGGAGCGGGCGCTGGAGCGTCAGCCGCAAGCGGAACTGGCCATTGCCCTGACGCATGCCCAGTTGCAGATGGACCGTGGCGAAAGTGACGGGGCGCTGGAAACCCTGCTGGCCATGCAGGAGCGTCATCCGCACAACACCCAGGTGCTGCGCCTGCTGCAACGTCTGCACCTGGAACGTGGTGACTGGTCGGCCCTCATCCGCCTTTTGCCCGATCTACGCAAGGGCAAGGTACTGCCGCCCGCCGAGCTGGCTGCCCTTGAACAACGCGCCTGGGGCCAGAACCTGAGCCTGGCCACCACCCGTGGCGAAGACGCACAAAGTGCGCGTCAGGCCCTGGAGCGAGCCTGGCAGCAATTGACCGCAGCCCAGCGTCAGGAACCACAGCTGGTGCTGGCATACGCCGAGCAATTGCGCCAGGTGGGCGCGCAGAGCGAGGCCGAACAGGTGCTGCGCACTGCGCTCAAGCGTGACTACGAAAGCCACCTGGCCCGCTTGTACGGGTTGGTGCGCGGTGATGACCCGGCGCGCCAGCTGCAAACCGCCGAAGGCTGGCTCAAGGCTCATCCGCAAGACGCCAGCCTGCTGCTGACCCTGGGCCGTCTGAGCCTGCAGAACCGCCTGTGGGGCAAGGCACGTGACTATCTGGAAAGCAGCCTGCGCATGGAGCGCAACCCCGAGGCTTGTGCCGAGCTGGCCCGCCTGCTTGCTGGCCTGGGCGAGACCGAACGCAGCAACCAGCTGTTCCAGGAGGGCCTCGGCCTGCTGGACGAGCGCCTGCTGGCCCTGCCGTTGCCAGAAGGCGTACGCGCCTGACCCACCCCAAAGCCCGCGCTAAGGCGCGGGCTTTGGGGGCTGGTAATTTATCTACGCCTGCACGTTGGCGCTGCAATCCCTTTCTTCAGTCACCTCCTACCACCACTCTAGAAATTTCCTACACGATTCAGCGACTTGTCGTTGCTGTCGCGCCTTGAAACAAAGCGCGTCTTTCCTCTACCGTTTCAAGCCACTCCTTCTTCCCCGGGACCTTCACCGCCCATGCTGCCGGCCCGTTTGCGCTCCTTTTTCCTTCCTGCCTGCCTGGCCGCACTGGCGGTGCTGGCTGCGTCTTTCCAACTGGAAAACATGCCAGGGCTGGTGCCGTGCCCCTTGTGCTTCAGCCAGCGTCTGCTGCTCGCGGCGTACGCGTTGCTGTGCCTGGGGGCTGTGCTGCAGGCGCCAGGCTTGCAGGGCATCCGCCGGTACGCGCGGGCGACGCTGGGCTGCTCGCTGGCCGGTGCGTTGCTGGCGGCGCGGCATGTCTGGTTGCAGGGCGCTGGTGCGGTCATCCATGTATGTCCGGTTCCGATTGGGCGGGTGTTCGAGCAATCCTGGGGCGAGGCGGCGCGGCAACTGTTGCTGGGTGGCCCGGATTGCAACTCGCTGACTTGGAGCTTTCTCGACCTGACACTGCCCGAGTGGAGCCTGTTGGCCTTTCTGCTGCTGGCGGCGCTGCCCTTGAGTTGCCTGCTGGCTTATCGTTTCCGCACCCTGGCACGAACTTGACCTGCGCAAGGTTGCGTCATGAGTGTGACCAATGGCGATGTAACAGGGTATTAAACACTTGTATGAACTTTGTGTGCTGCGTACCTTGATGGGCAGCACGCGCGGGAATAATCTCGCAGCACGTATACCGAAAACACAACCGCTCGATGCCGTCCTGCTGATGTCACCTTTGTGCTGCGCGGTCGTGGTGCGAGGTGCAGCGGCATCTACCCAGAAGGGAAGAGATCGCCATGCTCGATAGTTGTCAGAATGCTCAGGAACGCTGGGGTGGGGTTCACAAGCTGATCGACCGTTGGCTGGAGGAGCGCCAGCAACTGGTGCAGGCTTTCCGCGACCTGCGCGATGCCAAGCCGGCCTTTGCTGACAAAGATACGCACAGTGACTTCTGTGCACTCTTGGTCGACTACGTTTCGGCGTGGCATTTCGAGGTCTGCGAACAACTGGTCAGTGAGGCCAAGGCATTCGATGACGAGAAAGCGCTGAAGCTGGCTGAAGAGATCAATCCGCGGATCAATGACATCACCCAGATTGCACTGGCCTTCAATGATCATTGCAGCAAGGGCGAGTGCAAGGACACCGAGCGCTTCGCCGAGAAGCTGGCCAAGCTGGGCGGCCTGCTGCACGAGCGCTTCGAACTCGAAGACTGCCTGATCGAAGTGCTGCACACCGCGCACAAGGAAGAGGGCGCAGTCGAGGCCTGAACGTTGGCGTCAGTCGCCAACCGCCAGCAGCTCGATCTCGAATACCAGAGGTGTATAGGGTGCGATCAGGTCACCCGCTCCTTCGGCGCCGTAGGCCTGCGCTGAAGGAATCACCAGGCGCCATTTGGCGCCAGCGTGCATCAGCGGCAAGGCCACCTGCCACCCTTCGATCACCGAATCCAGGCTGAACCACTGCGGTGTCTGGTTCTGGTCGAACACCGAGCCATCCGGCAGCCTGCCCACATAGCGAACCTGCACTTTGCCGCCTGCTTTGGGCTGTGCGCCCGTGCCTGGCTGCAGTTCACTGTACAGCACACCCTCCGGTAGTTCGTGCACACCATAACGGCCACGCTCATTGGCCATGAAGCGTGTTTCGGCTGCCCGGAGTTTCTGCGTGTCGGCATCACCTGCCTGTGCTTCATGCTGCTGGAGCACAGCCTGCATGCGTGCCTTGTCCAGCTTCAGTGGTTGGCCCTGATAGGACTGCTTCAGGCCTTCGACCAGTGCATCCAGTTGCAAGCCTGGCATCTCTTGGCGTAACCGCTCACCCAGGCTCGCGCCCAGGCTGTAGGCCAGGTCGTGCTCGTCACTGTCGGCCATGGCGATGGGGGCCAGCAGGCATAAACCTAATACAAGATATCGAGGCAACACCCTGGCTCCCAAAGATCAGCAATGATTAATTCAGCAACTACACTTTCACGCAGCTGCAAGATAACAACTTTGCCCAGGCATGCAACGCAGCGTCACTATTACGGTCAACATGCCCTAGCGGCGGTAGCAGCAGAAGCATAGTATGAGCCGCAATCTCGTCAGCCAGGAGGTAAACCATGTCGGCCAAAAAGAAGCCAGTAAGTACGCCGTTACACCTGCTCCAGCAACTTTCGGGCAGCCTGCTCGAACACTTGGAAGAGGCCTGCTCGCAAGCGCTGGCTGATGCGGAAAAACTGCTGGCCAAGTTGGAAAAGCAGCGTGGCAAAGCGCAGGAAAAACTGCACAACGGCCGCCTGAAATTGCAGGATGCCGCAAAGGCAGGTAAAGCCAAGGCGCAGACCAAAGCGCAAAAAGCCATCGGCGAACTTGAAGAACTGCTCGATTCCCTCAAGGAACGCCAAACCCAGACCCGCTCTTATATTCAGCAACTCAAGCGTGACGCTCAAGACAGCCTCAAGCTGGCCCAGGGCGTAGGCAAGGTTCGCGAGGCCGCAGCCAAAGCGCTGGATTCGCGTGCTGCCAAAACCAGCAAGCCGGCTGCTGTCAAACCTGCGGCGAAGCCAGCTGCCAAAGCGACTGCTGCTGCCAAGCCTGCGGCGAAGCCAGCCGCCAAAGCGACCGCTGCTGCCAAACCTGCGGCTAAGCCAGCTGCCAAAGCGACCGCTGC
>NZ_JBICKA010000050.1:0-469 GCF_043103635.1 Pseudomonas sp. yb_9
CGCCTGCTTGGTTTGATCAAGCAGGCCTGGTTAGAAAGCGGCGGCGTGTATGGCTATCGCAAGATTCACGATGACCTGCGAGAGCTAGGAGAGATCTGTGGGCGAAATCGAGTCGGTCGCTTGATGCAGGCAGAGGGGCTGCGTTCTCAAACGGGCTATCGCCGTCGTACTGGGTTTTATGGCGGAAAACCAAAAGCGGCATCGCCCAACCATCTGGCCAGGCAGTTCAAGGTCAGTGAGCCGAATAAGGTCTGGGTGACCGATATCACCTACATCCGCACCTACGAAGGGTGGCTGTATCTGGCGGTAGTGCTGGATCTGTTCTCTCGCCAAGTCATTGGTTGGTCAATGAAGCCCAGGATGAGCAGCGACCTAGCCATCGACGCCATGCTGATGGCCGTGTGGCGACGCAAGCCACAGCAGCAAGTGATGATTCACTCAGACCAAGGCAGTCAGTTCAGTAGCTCAG
>NZ_JBICKA010000051.1:0-128266 GCF_043103635.1 Pseudomonas sp. yb_9
CGCGGGCGCGTCCGGGGTGGCGGCGACTTGCGCCTCGATCAGTTGCTGCAGGCACTGCTCCAGCGGGTAGTCGGCGTGGGTGCGGTTCCAGTCGTAGACCACCTGTTGCTGCTGCGCGGCATTCAACAGCGGCAACTCGGCGATGCGCTGCTGCGGCTGGGCGACGATGGCGGCCAACAGGCCCTGCCAGTGCCCGGCAAGCTGGGCGATGGTGGCTTCGTCGAACAGCGCGGTTGCGTAGGTCAGCGACACTGCAATCCCTGCCTCGTGCTCCACGGTCTCCAGCGTCAGGTCAAACTGCGCTGTCCCGCGTTCCCAGTTCAGGGTCTCGACAGCCAAGCCAGGCAGCTGCCGACCCTGCCCGCGCGCTTCAGTCCGGTGATTGAACATGACCTGGAACAACGGGCTATGGCTGAGGCTGCGCTCTGGCTGCAAGGCTTCGACCAGCTGCTCGAACGGCAGGTCCTGATGGGCCTGGGCACCCGAGACGCGTCGCTGAGTCTGCTCAAGCAGTTCAGTGAAGGTCATCCCCAGGTCGAAGTCCGCCTTGAGTACCTGGGTGTTGACGAAAAAGCCGATCAGGCCTTCGGTCTCCATTCGATTGCGGTTGGCCGTGGGTATGCCGACACGGATATCGTTCTGCCCGCTGTAGCGGTGCAGCAAGGTCTGGTAGCTGGCCAGCAGGAGCATGAACACGGTCACGCCCCGATCACGCGCCAGCTGCTTGAGGCCGGCACACAGTGTGTCGTCCAGGCTGATATCCAGGCTTGCACCTGCCCGGCTCTGCACGGCCGGGCGAGGACGGTCGATCGGTAGTTCCAGCACCGGCTGCTCCCCCCCCAGCTCGGCCTCCCAGTACGCCAGCTGACGCGCCAGCTCACCCGCTTCCATGCACCGGCGCTGCCAGATGGCATAGTCGGCATACTGGATCGGCAGTTCCGGCAACGACGCCGGCTGGCCAAGGCGATGCCCCTCGTAACTGCGGATCCACTCGTCCAGCAGTATCGGCATCGACCAGCCATCGGAGACGATATGGTGCATGACCAGGATCAGCACATGGTCGGCCTCGTTCACCTGCAGCAGCCTTACCCGCCACAGCGGCGCCTGCCCCAGGTCGAAAGGCTGGCCGGCCTCTTCTTCGATGCGACGTTCAAGGCGCTCGGCAAAATCAGCGTCGGGTGCCGCTGCAAAGGGCTCCTGCACAATGTCCACCCGCACACTCGGTTCAATGACCTGGACAGGCTGGTCGCCGTCCTGGGCAAAAGCGGTGCGCAGGCTTTCGTGGCGGTGCACCAGGTCTTCAAGGCTACGCTGCAGAAGCGCGGGGTCCAATGCGCCCCTGAAACGCAGGGCCATGCTGATGTTGTAGGCCGCGCTTTCGGGCTCGAACTGCCAAAGGAACCACTGGCGCTGCTGGGCATACGACAACCCGATGGGCCCCCATTCGTCCCGTATCCGCGGGATCGGCAGCCGAGCGAAGCTCATGCCCTTGGACTGCATCTTTTCAAAGAATTGCTTGCGCTGCTCCAGTGGCAGATGCAGAAACCGTTTAACCAGCTCGATGTTCTGGGCCGTCATTTCAAACACTCTCCAGTTCTGCCAGGAAATCACTCAACTCATCGACATCCGCTGCGCTGGCAGGCGCCAGCTCAGCCATCGTCGCCACGTAGTCCGCAAGTCGCCCGGCACTGAACAGGGCCGAAAGCGGCACCTCCAGCCCCAGCAGCAACTGCACGCGCTGGGTCGCCTGGACTGCCAGCAGCGAATGCCCGCCCAGCTCGAAGAAGTTGTCGTTCATGCCGACCCTTTCAAGCTTCAGCACATCGGCCCAGATCGCTGCCACCTGCACTTCAAGTTCGCTGCAAGGCGCCACGAAACCTTCCTGAAGCGTGTTTGCATCCGGTGCAGGCAGGGCTTTGCGGTCCAACTTGCCATTGGGGGTCAGTGGCAGAGCGTCCAGCGCGACGAAGTGCGCCGGGACCATGTATTCCGGGAGCATGGCCTTCAGATACTCACGCAGGGTGTCGCGAAGCGACTGCATGCACGCATCAGCCACAAGGTACGCGACCAGTTGCCGCCCACCCGGGCCTTCGCTATCGATCACCACCGCTTCGCGAATGGCGGGATGCGCAAGCAGCTTGAGTTCGATCTCGCCCAGCTCGATGCGGAAACCACGGATCTTCACCTGATGATCGATACGCCCGATGTACTCGATCATGCCGTCGTTGCGATAGGACGCCAGATCACCGGTCCGGTACAGACGGCCTCCGCCATGCTCGGAAGTGTCGAAAGGATCAGGCAGGAATTTCTCCGCGGTCAGTGCCGCACGCCCCAGGTAGCCCCGGGCAAGACCGGCACCGGTAAGGCAGAGCTCGCCCGCAACCCCGGACGGCATGGATTTACCATTGATGTCCAGCGTGTACGCTGTCGTGTTCGCGATAGGCCGGCCAATATTGGCTCGCCCACCGGACTCACGGCGGGTCCAGGTGGAATAGGTGGTGTCTTCGGACGGCCCGTACAGGTCGTAGACATGCTCCACGTGGCCCAGTGCATAGAGCCTGTCCACCACTGGCTGCCGCAAGGGTTCGCCTGCCAGGTTGACAATGCGCACGCTCGCAGGCAGCGAACCGGCGTCGAGCAGCGCCTTGATGGCCGAGGGCACGGTATTGACCAGGCGTACGCGTTCTCGTGCCGCCAGGTAGGGCAGTTCCAGCGCATTCTGCGCGAGCACCGCGTAGCCACCCGCAGCCAGCGTGACAAACAGCTCCCATACCGACAGGTCGAAACAGATGGACGTCGATGCCAGCACGCCTTGCAGGTCCTGCGTGGTGTAGACCGTGCGCGCCCAGCCGATCAGCGCCGTGACATTGCGGTGCTCGATCAGCACACCTTTGGGCAGCCCTGTGGATCCCGAGGTGTAGATGCACAGTGCCAGGTTGCCCGGCGCGGTGACATTGTCCAGATGCCCATCAGCGTCGTCTCGCAGCTGCAACCGGTCAAGCAGCAAGACTTCGGCCGTCCCGCCCTGCGGCAAGCGATCCGCCAGCGAAGCCTGGGACAGCAACAGACGAGCCTGACTGTCCTGCATCATGTAGGCCAGGCGATCACGGGGGTAGAGAGGGTCCAGCGGCACATACGCACCGCCTGCCTTCAAGATCGCAAGCAGACCGATCACCATCTCCAGGCTGCGCTCGAGTGCAACCCCTACCAGTACATCCGGGCCCACCCCGCGTTCGCGAAGGTGGTGCGCCAACTGGTTGGCACGCCGGTTGAGCTGCTGATAGGTCAGGTGTTGGTCGCCGAAAATCAGCGCGGTGGCATTCGGCGTGCGAGCGGCCTGCGCTTCGATCAACAGGTGTACACAAGGCGCGTCCGAAAGCAACAAGGCATCACCGTGTCGATGAGCGAGGTCTTGCAGGTCCTCGTCCTCGGTCGTCATTGCCAGGTCACCCAGCCTCTGATCTGCACCACTGACCAGCGCCTGCAACAGCGTGCCGAAGTGGCGGGCGATCTGCGCGATGCTTTCTTGCGTGAAACACTGGCGGTCGTAGCTGTAGTGCACCGACAGGTGCGTACCTGCGCCAATCGCCAAGGTCAGCGGCACGCTCGACTGTTCATGCCCGTGCACGTTGCCGAACACGAGCCCGGCGGGTGCGCTCTGCTGCAGCGCATCGCCGACCGGGTAGTTCTCGAACACCAGCAAGGTATCGAACAGCCCTTCCCCACCCGATCCGGCCCAGCGCTGGATGTCGTACAAGGGGCTGTGTTCGTATTCGCGCAGCGCCAGGTTCTGCGCCTGCAGTTGCTGCACCCATTCTGCCACCCGCTGCTGCGGACGCGGGTTGGCGACCACCGGCAGCGTGTTGATGAACAGCCCCAGCTGTTGCTCCACACCGCGCAGCTCCGCCGGGCGACCGGATACCGTCGCACCGAAGCTCACGCACGATTGCCCGGTGTAACGCTGCAGAAGCAGCAGCCACGCCGCTTGCACCAAGGTATTGACGGTCACCCGCTGCTGCCGGGCAAAAGCAGCCAGCGACTGCGTCTGCTGCTCGCTCAAGCGCTGCTGGTGTTCACCGTAGCTGGTACCCAGGCGGGCCTTGTCCTGACGCATGGCCAGTGCCAGGCGCGTAGGCTCGTTCAGGTCATGCACCTGCTGCTGCCAGAAAGCCTGAGCTTGCCGGGCATCCTGGCGCTGCAACCATTCGATGTAATCGCGATAGCGGCCCGGCAGCCCACCGTTCGGCACCCCGGCATACGCCTGGAGCACCTCCGCGAGCAACTGTGCATTGCTCCAGCCATCCATCAGAATGTGATGGCTGGTGAAGACCAGATGGCACGATGCTTCACTGGTGCGGATAACCGCCAGGCGCAGCAGGGGGTCATGCTGCAGGTCGAAGCCCTTGCGCAGATCCGCTTCGGCCCAGCTGTCCAGAGCCGCACCCTGCTCGGCGATGCCGGCCCAGTCCAGGTACGTGAACGGCAATTCGAGCTGCCTGCGAATGACCTGCAGCGGGTGCTGGAAGCAGGTCACGAAGTTGGCCCTGAGCACCTCATGGCGATCGACAGCGGCCTGCCAGGCGAGCCTGAAGCGTGGCACGTCGAGCCCTTTGACGTCGACGCGCATCTGGTTGATGTAATGCCCCCCGCCTTGCTCGAACAGGCTGTGGAACAGCATGCCCTGCTGCATGGGCGCAAGGGGATAAAGATCTTCGATCTGCGCCGCCGGAACAGGCAGGCTGTCCAGTTGGGCCTGGGTCAGCCCGGCCAGCGGAACATCCGAAGGCGTCAAACCTGCGTGGGTATCCGCCAGGCAATGCTCGACAATCGCCTTGAGCTCGGCAGCGAACTGGTCGGCCAGGCGCTGCACCGTGTCAACGTTGAACATGTCGCGGCTGAAGGTCCACTCAAGGTTCAGCTCACCGGCATAGACCTGGCCATTGATCGACAACCAGTTGTCCAGCGGCGCTTCGCTGCTCTGGCTGGCGCCGGCGCTTTCGCCAGCAGGCACCAGGAACGCCGACGCATCGGCGTCCGAGCCCGGCGCGAAGCTGCCGTCGAACTGCCCCAGGTAGTTGAAGGTGATGCGGGGGTTCGGCAACTGCGCGAGCGCCGCGCGGGCCTGCTCATCGCCCAGGTAGCGCAGGGCACCGTAGCCAATGCCTTTGTCCGGGATCGACCGTAGCTGTTCCTTGATCCGCTTGATCGACGCATCAAGCGTCTGCTCTGGGCTCAGTCGCACCGGGAACACGCTGGTGAACCAACCCACGGTCCGCGTCAGATCAATGGTATCGAACAACGCTTCGCGGCCATGCCCCTCCAGTTGCACGAGCACGTCGCTGCGCTGGGTCCAGCGTGCGATGACGCGGGCCAGTGCGGTCAGCAGCAAGTCGTTGATCTGCGTACGGTAGGCAGCAGGTGCCTGTTGCAGCAGTTGCCGGGTACTGGCCGAGTCAAGACGGGTGCGGGCGGTGCCGACATGCATGCCATGCAACGAGCCACCCGGGTTGTCGCAAGGCAGGTCGGCATCAGCCTGGCCGAGTTGCGCCTGCCAGTAAGCCAGCTGCGCCTGCAGCGTTTCGCTGCGAGCGTAGCGCTGCAAGTGCGCAGCCCACGCCTGGGTCGCGCTGGTCTTGGCTGGCAGGTCGACTGGCTGGCCGGCGTGCAACTGGCGGTAGGCGGTTTGCAGGTCTTCCAGCAGCACGCGCCAGGACACCCCGTCCACCACCAGGTGATGGATCGCCAGCAACACGCGCTGGCTGCCATCCGCGAGGGTTGCCAGCAATGCCCGCAGCAACGGGCCGCGCTGCAGGTCAAGGCTACCCTGGACGTCATTGCACAACGCTTCAAGCGCCTCGGCATCCGCCACAGTAGCCTGCCACAGCAGACCTTGCTGTGGCTCTGGCGAACCGTAACGAGCCGTCCATTCACCCGCTGCACAATCGAAGCGCAGGCGCAGCGCGTCATGGTGGATCACCAGGGCCTGAAGCGCTTGCTCCAGTGCCTGGCTGTCGAACGCCTGACCTGCCTTGAGCAACAGCGCCTGGTTCCAGTGGTGGCGCTGGGCAATGTCCTGCTCGAAGAACGATTGCTGGATCGGCAGCAGCAGGGTCTGGCCAGTGGCAGCCTTCTGCTCGATCAGCAATCCGCCTTCGTCCCCTTGCCTGGCGACCGAGGCCAGTCCTTGGACGGTCTGGTGCTGGAACAGCTCTTTGGGGGTGAAGTGGATACCCGCCTGACGCGCGCGGCTGACCACCTGGATCGACATGATGGAATCGCCACCCAGTTCGAAGAAGTTGTCGGACAGCCCCACCTTGTCGACTTTCAGAACATCCGCCCAGATCCCGGCGATGGTCTGCTCCAGCGCGTTTCGAGGTGCCACGTACACTTGCTGCAGCTGAGTGACGTCAGGCGCTGGCAGGCCCTTGCGGTCCAGCTTGCCATTGGGCGTGAGCGGCAACGTGTCGAGGAACACCAGGTGCGTGGGCACCATGTAGTCCGGCAAGGTCGCCTTGAGGTGATCGCGCAGTTCGCTGCGCAGCAGGCTTTGCCCCGGCAGGTCGTCAAGCTGCACATCCGCACTGACCAAATACGCGGCGAGCTGCTTGCCGCCTGGGCCCTGGATGTCGATGACCACACTTTCGCGCACCGCCGGGTGATCCTGCAACCGCGCCTCGATCTCGCCAAGCTCGATACGGAAACCGCGGATCTTGACCTGATGGTCGATGCGCCCCAGGTAGTCAACCAGACCGTCGGCGCGTGTGCGGGTCAGGTCACCGCTGCGGTAGACGCGCTCGCCGTTCGCGGCGAACGGGTCGGGGACGAAGCGCTCGGCGGTCAGGCCTGGGCGGTCGAGATAGCCACGCGCCAGGCAGAGCCCGCCAAGGAACAGTTCGCCACTGTGCCCCAACGGCACCAGGTTGAGGCTGGCATCGAGGACATAACTGCGGCGGCGCCCGACCAGGCGGCCGATAGGCGCGTAGGCCGCGCCGCAGGTATCGCCTGGCGACGCGCTCCAGAGCAACGGTGTGACCACCGTTTCGGTCGGCCCGTAGCCGTTGAAGATGTATTGCGGGCGCAGGGCCTGCCAGGCCAGCTCGTATCCAGCTTGCGGTACGGCATCACCACCGAAGCAATAAATGCGCACCGGTGGCGGGTTGCCCACCCGCAGGGCATGCTCGGCCAGCTGTTGCAGATAGACCGGCGGGAACACGGCAATGGTCACGCCATGCCGGTGCATCTCGGCGTAGGCCTGCTCGGGCAGCCACAGGCTGTCGTCACGCACCAGCACACTGGCGCCGTTGATCAGCAGGTGCATCCAGGCCTCATGGGCGCCATCGAAGGCGAAGGACATGAAGTGCAACTCGCAATCCTGCGGGCCGGTTTCATAGCGTTCACCGTTGGCCAGAATGTGCGAGGCCAGAGGCCCGTGCGCCACTGCGACACCCTTGGGCATGCCGGTCGAACCCGAGGTGTAGATCACATAGGCAAGGTTGTGCTTTGACAGCGCCACCTCGGGCGCCGTGTCCGGGCCTTGTTGCCAGGTGGCCGGCAGGTCCACCGCCAGCGTCGGCAACCCGTGCGGGATTGGCAGCGTGCCCAGCACATCGCTCTGCGTCAGCACCAAGGCCGCAGCGCAGTCCTGCATCATGTAGCGCAGGCGGTCCTGCGGATAGGCGATGTCCAGCGGTACATACACGCCACCGGCCTTGAGCACCGCCATGAACGCCACCATGATCTCGGTGGAGCGGCGCATGGCGATGACCACCCTGACCTCCGGGCCGACGCCTTGCTCGATCAAGCGGTGCGCCAGGCGATTGGCCTGCGCATCGAGTTGGCGGTAGCTCAGGCGTTGATCGTCGAAGCGGATCGCGATGGCTTCGGGGGTGCGGGCAACCTGGTCTGCGAACAGTTGATGGACGAAACGGTCGTCCGGATGGTCGTCGCCAGTCTGGTCCCACCTTGCCAACAGTTGCTCACGCTCCTGCCTGCCCAGCATCGCCAGTTCGGCGACACGCTGATGGGGTTGACGCACGATGTCGGCCAGCAGGTTGCACCAATGCTGCGCCAGCGCCTCGATGCGCGGGCGGTCGAACAGCGCGGTGGCGTAGACCAGCGAAGCGCCCAGCCCCTCGGCATGCTCGAAGGTATCAAGGGTGAGGTCGAACTGTGCGGTATAGCGCTCCCAGGCCATGCCTTGAACTTCCAGCCCGGGCAGGCTGCGCACCTGCCCCCGCTGTTCGGTCTGGTGATTGTAGAGCGCCTGGAACAGCGGGCTGTGGCTCAGGCTCCGCTCAGGGTGCAGCGCCTCGACCAACTGCTCGAACGGCAGATCCTGATGAGCCTGGGCCGCCAGGGCCGTCTGACGCGTTTGCTCAAGCAGCTGGCTGAAGGTGGTGTGCAGGTCGAACTCGGCCTTGAGCACCTGGGTATTGACGAAGAAGCCAATCAGGCGCTCGGTTTCCAGGCGGTTACGGTTAGCGATCGGCACCCCAACGCGAATGTCGTCCTGCCCCGAATAGCGGTGCAACAGGGTCTGGAAGCTGGCCAACAGCAGCATGAACAGGCTGACGCCCTGCTGCTGGGCCAATGCCTTGAGCGCGTGCACGAGGTCGCGGTCCAGGTCGATGGCGAAACTGGCGCCGGCGAAGTCCTGGTTGGCCGGGCGCGGGCGATCACCGGGCAGTTCGAGCACCGGCTGCCGGTCGCCCAGCTGGGCCTTCCAGTAGGCCAGCTGGCGCTCACGCTCACCGGCCTCCATCCACTGGCGCTGCCATACGGCGTAGTCGGCGTACTGGACAGGCAGCGCAGGCAACTGCGCCGCCTGCCCGTTGCGCAGCCCTTGGTACAACTGCACCAGTTCATCGACCATCACCGGCATCGACCAGCCATCGGAGACGATATGGTGCAAGGTCAGTACGAGGACATGGTCATCCTCGGTCACGCGCAACAGTTTCACGCGCAACAACGGCCCGTGCTCCAAATCGAAGGGGCGTTGCGTCTCTGCCTCGACCAGGCGCTTGAGCAGCGCGGCCTGTTCGTCTCCCTCGCACGGTTCGACCCCTTCGCAGGCCAGGCTGAACGGCTGCGCCGGGTGGATCACCTGCAGGGCTTGGTCACCGGCCTGGCGGAAGGTGGTACGCAGGGTCTCGTGCCGCGCGATCAGCGCTTCGAAACTCAGGCGCAGTGCCTCGACATCCAGCTCGCCGCGCAGTCGCAGGACCGTGGCCATGTTGTAGGCGGTACTTTCAGGGGCCATCTGCCAGAAGAACCACTGCCGCTGCTGGGCATAAGACAAGGCCAACGGCTGCGTGCGGTCGACCGGCTGCAACGCCAGGGCAGGCGCGTGCGTGCCCTGCCCTGTCAAGGCAACGAAATCAGCCAGCACCGGGGCTTCGAAAAGCGTGCGCAGGGGTATTTCCAGGCCCAGTACCTGGCGAATGCGCGAGGTGACCTGGGTAGCCAGCAACGAATGCCCGCCCAGTTCGAAGAAATGGTCGGTCAGGCCGATGCGTTCAACCTTGAGGACCTGGGCCCAGATGGCTGCAATCTGTTTTTCGCGTTCGCTGCGAGCGGGCACGTAGGCAGGCTGGTCGAGGCTCAGGTCAGGCCTTGGCAGTGCCTTGCGGTCCAGCTTGCCGTTCGGCGTCAGCGGCAATTGGCCGAGGAACATCAGGTGCGCCGGAACCATGTAGTCCGGCAATGCAGCCTTGAGGTGGCTTGAGAGGTTTTCACGCAGCGCATCCTGCGGCTCAACACCGCCCTCGATTACCAGATAGGCGACCAGTTGCTTGCCGGTGGGCCCGTCGATGTCGATGACCTGTGCTTCACGCACCCTGGCATGCTCTTGCAGTCGCGCTTCGATCTCGCCCAGTTCGATGCGCAGGCCGCGAATCTTGACTTGATGGTCGATGCGACCGACATAGTCGAGAACACCCTCGACACGCGCGCTTGCCAGATCACCGGTACGGTACAGACGGCCGCCGCCGACCGGGTCGAACGGGTCGGGAATGAAACGCTCGGCGGTCAGCGCCGGGCGGTTGAAATAGCCACGGGCGAGGCAGCCGCGACCACCGATCAGCAGTTCGTTCACCCAACCGGCCGGGGCCAGGACAAGGCCATCGTCACAGACATAGGTCACCCTGCCGCCCACCGCCCGCCCGATCGGCACGATGGCCTTGCCACCGGCACCCGGCTTCAAGCCTGCACAGTCCTGAACAGTGGTTACCACGGTCGCCTCGGTAGGCCCATAGGTATTGAGCAGACGTGCCTGCTGCAATCCGCTGGCGTACCAGTCGCCAAGGCTTTCCATCGGCATGGCTTCACCGCCCACGTGCACCTGACGCAGCGATGCGCAGGCGCCGGCGGGCAGCTTTTCCGCCGCCAGCATGCGCCAGTAGGCGGTGGTCAGGTCCGCCACGGTGATGCCGTGGGTGACGATGGCCTGCTTGAGGGTTTCGATGTCCCACAGCTGCGAGCCGCGCATGACGACCCGGGCACCGCAACACAAGGCCGGGTAAAGCTGCTCGACAAAGCCGTCGAAGTTGACCGTGGCGAACTGCAGCACCCGATCACTGGCATCGAGCCGCGAATAGTCAGCCGCCACGCTGCAGAACACCGACAGCTCCCGATGAGCGATGGCCACACCTTTGGGCTTGCCGGTGGACCCGGAGGTGTAGATCACATAGGCCAGGTTGTCGGGGACGGTCAGGCTCACCGGGTTGGCCGTACTGTAGTTGCCCAGCCACTGCTCACCCGCCTGCATTTCAAGGCAGGTCACCGTTGTGGAAACCGGCAGCATCGGTACCAGGTGGGGCTGGGTCAGGAGCAGGTGAACACCGCTGTCCTGCATCATGAAGCGCAGGCGCTCCTGCGGGTATTGCGGGTCGAGCGGCACGTAGGCACCACCGGCCTTGAGAATGCCAAGCAGGCCTACCACCATGTCCAGGCTGCGTTCCACGGCGATGCCAACACGTACCTCAGGCCCCACGCCAAGCTCGCGCAGCTTGTGGGCCAACTGGTTGGCGCGGCGGTTGAGTGCCTGATACGTCAGTGCCTGATCATCGAGGACCAGCGCCGTAGCCTCCGGTGCGCGCAGAACCTGCGCCTCGAACAGCTGATGCACACCGAGGCCTTCGGCGAAACGCAAGGGGGCCTGGTCGACGGCTTCGAGTGCCAGCGTGTGCTGGGCAGCCGACAGCAAAGGCAGCTCGGCCACCGGCAATGCCGCGTCCTTGGCCAGGGCGCCCAGCAGGTTGACCCAGACCGATGCCAGGCGTTCGATACGCTCGACGTCGAACAGGTCCGATGCATAGCCAAAGGAAGCGATCACACCATCGCTGCGTTCGAGGGTGTCCAGCGACAGGTCGAACTGCGTGGTGTGTTCGACCAGGTCGACCTCCTCGACACGCAACCCTTGCACGCTGTCGCCGGAGACCCGCTCGCCAAGGTCGCTCAGGTGGTTGTACATGACCTGGAACAGTGGGTTGTGGCCCAACCCCCGCTCGGGTTTGAGCGCTTCCACCAGCACATCGAAGGGGATGTCCTTGTTCGCCTGAGCCTGCAGGGTGGTCTCTTTGACCGCCAGCAACAAGTGCCTGAAGGACTGCAACGGATCGACCGCCACGCGAGCGACCAGTGTGTTGACGAAGAAACCGATCAGCCCTTCCAGCTCAAGGCGATTACGGTTGGTCACCGGCATGCCGATGTTGAGCGTTTCGCGCCCGCTGTAGCGCGACAGCAGCAGTGCGAACGAGGCCAGGAACACATGGAACAGCGTGGCATTGGCAGCAACCGCCAGACGCTGCAGATCGGCGGTGAGCGCGGCAGGCAGGAGTATATCCACGCGCCCGCCGCGATAGCTCTGGACCTGAGGGCGAATACGGTCGGCAGGCAGTTCGAGGACTGAAAAATCGTCTTCCAGCGTGGTTTTCCAGAATGCCAGCTGGGCCTGCAGCTCGCCCGAGGCCAGGCGTTCGCGCTGCCAGGCGGCGTAATCGGCGTACTGCACCGCCAGCGCCTGGCGCTCGAGCGACTGCCCGGTGGTGTGGGCGTTGTAGACGGCAGCCAGCTCGCGGACCATGACGCTCATGGACCAGCCGTCCGAGACGATGTGGTGCAACAGCACGGTCAGCACCTGCTCGTGCGAGCCACCCTGGAACAGCTTGACCCGAATCAGTGGCCCCTGCTCGAGGTCGAAGGGCGTAAGCGCCTCGTCCTGTAGGCACTGCTGCAGCGCCCGGCCGTCGGCAGTGCTGAGGTCATGGTACTCGATGCACGGCGACGCTGCGGGCAGTATGCGCTGCCGGGGGATGCCGTCATGCTCTTCGAAGACCGTGCGCAGGGATTCATGGCGCATCACCAGCGCATCGAACGCGGCCTGCAACGCGGCCCGGTCCACCTGGCCTTGCAAGCGGATGGCCAGGGGGGTGTTGTAGGCGGTGCTTTGCGGGTGCAGCTTCCAGAACATCCACTGGCGATACTGGGCGTGCGAAACCTGCAGCGGCACCGTCCGGTCCAGCACCTGGATCTCGCCCCCGGCGACCTGCTCCAGCCCCTGCAGCGCCTCGACGAAACCGGACAGGTCGGCAGTGTCGAACAGCACCCGCAAGGCCACGTCCAGGCGCAGTTGCTGCCTGATCCGCGAGACCACCTGAGTGGCCAGCAGCGAATGGCCACCCAAGGCGAAGAAATTGTCGTCGAGGCCGACCCGGGATTGTTGCAACACGTCGGCCCAAATGGCCGCGACCTGCATCTGCAGTGCGGTCTCGGGAGCCCGGTAAAGGGCTGTGACGGCGACCGGCTCAGGCAATGCCTTGACGTCGACCTTGCCGTTGAGGGTTACCGGCAGATGCTCCAGCAGCATCAGGTAATGCGGCACCAGATGCTCAGGCAGGGCGAGCTTCAACGCGGCCCGGACACCGTCGACGACTGCTTGACGGGCTTCGTCCTGCGCAGCCCAGTGCTGCGGGACCAGGTAGGCGGCCAGCTGCCGATCGGCGTCTTCGCCAACCACGCGCACAACGGCGCTTTCGATTCCCGGCAACTGCCGCAGACAGGCATCGATCTCGGCCAGTTCGACGCGGTAACCGCGAATCTTCACCTGGCCATCGATGCGCCCGGCAAACATGCATTCGCCGTCAGCGTTCAGGCGTACCCAGTCGCCGGTACGGTACATCCTCGCACCCTCGGTGCCGCAGGGGTCGGGCACGAAGCGCTCGGCGGTCAGCGCCGCCTGGCCCAGGTAGCCACGCGCAAGCCCTGCACCGGCGATATAGAGCTCCCCCCTGGCCTTGCCGGGCACGGGCTGAAGGCAGCTGTCCAGCGCATGGGCGCGCAGGTTTTCCAGCGGCTGGCCGAGCACCGGTCGATCCTGCAGGGCATGGGTAAGGACGCCGACCGTTGTCTCGGTGGGACCATAGTGGTTGATCACCTCGAGGTCGGGCGCCAAGGCCTTGATGCGGCCCAGAAGCGCCGCAGTACACGCTTCGCCCCCGACCACCAGGCAGCGCCGTGGCAAGGCTTCGGCACCTGCGGCGAGCATGGCCTGCAAGTGCGAGGGGACGATCTTCAGTGCATCGATGGCATGCGCCTGCAGGTAGGCGGCGAAGACCTGGGCATCGAGCACGGTCTCCTTGGGCAGCATGTGCAGGGTCTTGCCGTAGCACAGTGCACCGAACAGCATGGTGTGGCCAAGGTCGGCCGTCGGCGTGGTGACCATCGCCAGGTTGGCGATCTGGTCCATGGGCAGGCGTTGGCTGACGCCGTGCACGTAGTTGACCAAGGCGCCATGGCTGACCGCGACGCCCTTGGGCTTGCCGGTGGTGCCGGAGGTGTAGATGACATAGGCAAGGTTGTCGGCATGGACCGCCACCTTGGGCGCCGACGCTGACGGGTAGTCGCCCGCCACGTCAATCGCTGTGACGCCTTCAGGCAAGCTGATCTGCCTCGCTCGGCCCACTACCCATTTGACCTCGCTGTCGGCAAGCATGAAGTCGATGCGCGCCTGGGGCTGGTCAGGGTCCAGCGGCAGGTAGGCGGCACCGGCCTTGAGCACGGCCAGGATGCCGATGAGCATCTCGCAGGATCGGTCGGCCACCACGCCGACCCGCTGATCCAGCTGTACGCCACGCGCCAGCAGTGCGTGGGCCAGGGCATCCGAGCGTGCCTGCAAGGTGGCATAGCTGATTCGACCGGCGTCGCCGCTCGCTGCAAGGCCTTGCAGGTTGAGGTTGGCGGCCGTTTCGATCAGGTGATGAACGCACAGGCCGGGCGTTTGCGCCCCGGCAGCTTGCGGTTCCAGCGGCTGTACCGCCTGGGTCGCCAAGGGCAGCTCGCCGACCGCAGTGGAGGGCGATTGGGTCAGCCCGTCGAGCAGTCGCAACCAGTCCTCGCCGAAACCGATGATCGTGGCTTCTTCGAAGACATCCAGCGCATAGGTGAACACCGCGTGCAGACGCCCGGCGCTTTCATAGGTGTCCAGGGAAAGGTCGAAGCGAGCGCTGTGCTTGTCCAGGGCGACTTTTTCCAGCGTCAGCCCACTGCCAAGGCGGACCTGACCGGCGTCGGCGATGGCCGCCTGGTGGTTGAACAGCACCTGGAACAACGGGCTTTGCGCGCTGCTGCGATCCAGTTCGAGCGCCTCGACCAGGCGCTCGAACGGCAGGTCCTGGTGCGCCTGGGCGCCCAGGGCGGTGTCTTTGACCCGGCCGAGTAGCTGGCTCACATCCATGAGCGGGTCGATATCGGTATGCAGCACCTGGGTGTTGATGAAGCAACCGATCAAGCCTTCTACTTCGGTACGGTGGCGGTTGGCGACCGGAACGCCGACGCGGATGGCGCGCTGGCCACTGTAGCGTTGCAGCAGCAGCTTGAACGATGCCAGCAGCACCATGAACAGGGTAACCCCTTGGGCGCTGGCCAACGCCCTGAGACGCTCGGCAAGCGCGGGGTCGACCTGCAACTCGCGCCGCGCACCGCGATGGCTCGGTGCGCCGACACGGGGATGGTCGAGCGGCAGCTCAAGCACGGCATGATCATCGCCCAGTTTCTCGCGCCAGTAGCTCAGCTGTCGCGCCTGCTCACCGGCTTCCAGCCAGCTGCGTTGCCACAGCGCATAATCGCGGTACTGGATGGGCAGCGCCGGCAGGGTCGCTTCGCTGCCCTGACAGGCAGCATCGTACAAGCGCACGAACTCATCGATCAGCACGTTCAGCGACCAGCCATCGGCCACGATGTGGTGCAGGGTGAGCAGCAGCACGTGCTCGTCGGTAGCCAGTTGCAGCAGGTTCACGCGCAACAGCGGCCCTTGCAGCAGGTTGAAAGGTGCCTGCGCCTGGCCTTCGGCCAGTGACGCGACACGGGCCTCGCGTTGCGCCGCTGCCAGGGCGGTGAGGTCGTGCTCGACGATGGCAACGGCCTCGGCAGCGAGGACCTCCTGGTACAGATGCTCACCCTGGGTACGCAGGCGCGTACGCAGGCTCTCGTGGCGCGCAACCAGGCGATCGAACGCTTGCTGCAGGGCCTGGCGGTCGAGCTTGCCCTTCAGGCGCACAGCCATGGGCAGGTTGTAGGCAGCGCCCTGGGGGTCCAGCTGCCAGAGAAACGACATACGCCGCTGGGCGTAGGACAACCCATCGCGGTCATCGCAGGCAACATCGGCAGGGATCGGAAACAAGGAAAAATCGACGCCCTCTGCCTTTAGCCCGGCCAGGAACAAACGGCGTTTCTCCGGCGGCAGTTCGATAAAGCGGCGAGCGAGTTTCAACGAGTTTTCGGCATTCATGCAATGCGTCCTTAGCGATAGGAAGCGGGACCACAGGGCCCAGTCATCCCTCAAAGACGAAACAGCCGCGAGCTGATTTAGCCAAAGCCCCGGCCACCGCCGGCAGCCCAGGCTGCGCGCTTAAATCACCGGGTGGGCGACTCGTCTGAACGTCATACCCATCCTCCAGAAGGCGGCCCTCGCGATGCTCTCCACCCTGGCCAACAACCTGCGCAAGCGGGTCACTCAAGCGCTCCCCGGCAAACGCCCCAGCTATCGAATCTTCAATGTCCAGCTGAAGCGGCGGATCGCGCTCAGCCCTTCGCTCACCCGGCTGGTATTCACCGGCCCGGAGGTTGCTGAAATGACCACCCTGGCCCCAGACCAACGGGTCAAGCTGCTGTTTCCCGCCCCCGACGGCTCACCGCCCAGCCTGAACAACGACCTGCACTGGAAGGCCGCGCACAGTGCCCTGCCACCGACCCAGCGCCCGCCGATGCGCACCTACACCATCCGTGCCTTGCGCCGTGAGGCGCTGGAGGTGGATATCGACTTCGTGCTGCATGGTGTCAACGGCCCCGCCTCGGCCTGGGCCACCCACGCGCAGGTGGGTGACCGTTTGCAGATAGTCGCGCCCAACCTGGCCTATGACGGCGACCCCGGCGGTTATGAATGGAAGCCACCGCAAGGTGTGCGCAATGTGCTGCTGGTAGGTGACGAAACCGCACTGCCGGCGATTGCCGGCATCCTGGAGCAACTGGCTGACACCCAGCCCGAGCTGGCGGTGCAAGCATTCATCGAGGTGCCGCTGGAGGCGGATTGCCTGAGCCTGCGCCATGGCGATGCCACGGCGCTGCGCTGGCTGCCGCGCGAACGGCTGAGCTGCGCACATGGCCAAGCCATGCAGCACGCCGTGCGCGAGCTGGCCAGCCTGCCGCTTGGGCACGCCGCACCACGGGCGAAGCTGGAAGACGTGGATATTGAGACTCGCATCCTGTGGGAACAGGCCAGTAGCGACAGCAGCGAGTTTCACGCCTGGGTGGCGGGGGAATCGGCGACGGTGATGGAGATACGCCGGTACCTGATCAAGGAACGTGGATTGCAGCGAGAATGCCTGACGTTGATGGGGTATTGGCGGGCCGGCCGAACCTTTGATTGACGTGAGACAGCCGAGGGCGTTGTGCGCCCCCGGCTATCGGTCAGACTGCCGCGATGAACGCCTCGGCAAAACGCTGCGCCACTTCATCGACCTGCTCGCCGCTGATGATCAACGGCGGCAGGAAACGCACCACGGCGCCATGCCGCCCACCCAGCTCCAGAATGAGCCCACGCTTCAGGCACTCTCGCTGCACCTTGGCCGCCAGATCGCGGTTGGCCAGCGGCTGGCCAAGCGCATCCCGCTTACCTTGCGGGTCCACCAACTCCACGCCGAGCATCAACCCACGCCCGCGAATGTCGCCCAGCTGCGGGTAATCGCGCTGCAACTGCTGCAGGTGCCTGCGCAAGCGCAGCCCCATGGCCTCGGCGTGGTCGGCCAGGCGGTGTTCCACCAGGTAGTTGATTACCGCCGAACCCGCCGCCATGGCCATCTGGTTGCCCCGGAAGGTGCCGGCGTGCGCGCCCGGCTTCCAGGTGTCCAGCCAGTCGCGGTACACCACCACCGCCAGCGGCAGGCTGCCGCCAATGGCCTTGGACAAGGTGACTACGTCCGGTACGATGCCGGCATGCTCGAAGGCGAACATACGCCCGGTACGGGCAAAACCGCTCTGGATCTCGTCGACGATCAGCGCCACACCGGCCTGCTCGGTGATGCGGCGAACGCCCTTGAGCCATTCGATATCGGCCGGAATCACCCCGCCCTCACCCTGCACCACCTCCAGGATCACTGCCGCCGGCAGCGGCACACCGCTTTCCGGGTCGAGCAGCAGGTTTTCCAGGTAATGCAGGTTGGCCTTCACCCCGGCTTCGCCACCCAGGCCGAACGGGCAGCGGTAGTCGTAAGGGTACGGCATGAACTGCGCGCCATTGCCGAGCAAGGCCCCCAAAGGCTGCTTCGGCCCATGGCTGCCCATCAGGCTCAACGCCCCCAGGCTCATGCCATGGTAAGCGCCCTGGAACGCCAGCACGGTGCTACGACCGGTGGCCGTGCGGACCAGTTTCAGCGCTGCCTCTACCGCATCGGTGCCAGTCGGGCCACAGAACTGCACCTTGGCCTCGCGGCATAGCGCCTCGGGCAGGATGCCGAACAGGTCCTGGACGAAGCGGTCCTTGACCGGCGTGGTCAGGTCCAGGGTATGCAGAGGCAACTCATCGGCCAGTACCCGCTGGATCGCCTCGACCACCACCGGGTGGTTATGGCCCAACGCCAACGTGCCGGCGCCGGCCAGGCAGTCGATGAACTGGCGGCCTTCGACATCCTCCACGTAGATGCCACGGGCGCGCTTTAGCGCCAGCGGAATGCGCCGTGGGTAGCTTCGGGCGTTGGACTCCTGTTGTTGCTGGCGTTGCAGCAGGGGCGATTCGGTAAATTCGTACAAAGGTTGCGACGCGCTGACCGGTGCAACCTGGACAAGGCTGGAAGCGGTGGACATGGGTGAATCCTCGCAAACAAGCGAATGGGCAGTTATCGCTTGGAAAACGCTTGAGTGCCGGGAGGATTTAGCGGTTGTTACTGAATTTTACTTAGCCCGCGCCGGCCCTTTCGCGGGTAAAACCGCGAAAGGGCCAGCACAGGCAGTGAAGATCAACCGGCCGAGCGCGCCGGTACTTGCAAGAGCACCCGCAACCCATCGCTACGGCTGTCGAAGCGCAAGCTGCCGGCACACCGCTGCACGATCGCCTGCACAATTGCCAACCCCAACCCGCACCCACCACTCTGTCCATTACGCCAAAAGCGCTCGGTCAGGTGCTCAAGGTCGGCGTCGGCAATCCCCGGCCCATGGTCGCGCACCATGAACCCCACCTGCCCGTCGGCCATCTGCACCTCCAGCTCCACTGCCTCGTCGCCACCATGGCGCAGGGCGTTGTCCAGCAGGTTGCGCAGCGCGGCCACCGCCAAGGGGGCCGGCATGCCCAGGTAGATCTGCGTCGCTTCTTCAGGCAAACGCAGCACGATGCGCCGGTTATCGCCGCCACCGGCGTCCTGCACCGCCTGCCGGGCCACCTGTTCGGCGCTGCACTGCACGCCATCTTCGAACGACAGGCTGCCTTCCACCCGCGCCAGCATCAGCAACTGTTCCAGCGTGCGATGCATGCGGTCGGCCCCTTGTTCGGCATGCTCCAGCGCCTGCTCGCGCACGGTACCGTCGGTCATGCGCGCCACTTGCAGGTGGGTCTTGATCGCGGTCAGCGGGCTGCGCAGCTCATGGGCGGCATCGTCGGTCAGGCGCCGCTCGCGCTCGAGGGTCTGGGCAATGCGCAGGAACAGCTGGTTCTGGGTTTCCAGCAACGGCTGCAATTCGCTGGGCATGCCTGCCACCTGCAGTGGCTCGACGCTATCGGCACGCCTTCGCCGTAGCGCATCGCGCATGCGGTTGAGCGGCTCGAGGCCTTTGCCCAGGCCAATCCACAACAACCCCAGGCTGCCGAGCAGGGCCATCAGCACCGGTGCAGATGCCGCCAGCAGAATCGACTGGTTCAGCGCCTCACGCTCCATGTGCCGGTCAGCCGTGGTGATGCGCACATCACCATGGTTGTAGGTGAAGGTACGCCACAGTGCACCGTCGATCGTCTGGTCACGGAAGCCACTGCGCTCATCGTCCATGGCGCCATCGTGCTTGTGGTTGCTGGCAAGGATCTCGCCACGCAGCGAGCTGACCTGGCAGGCCATGCCGTCCGGCACGCTGAACTGGTCGGCAGAAATGTGCGCCTCCCCGCCCTTGGCGGTGAGCGGCTGCGGCAACTGGTCGATCAGCCCGGCGACCATACGCGCCGACGCCACCAGGCGCTGGTCGAGGGAAAACATCATCTGCTGGCGCAGGTCACGCAGCATCCACGCAGCGGCCAGCACCCAGATGATCACAAAAGCACTGCCCAGGATCAGGCTAAGGCGTACCCGCAGGCTCATGATGCGGCCTCTTCCGGCGCCTGCGCCGGGCCCAGGCGGTAACCCAGGCCACGCACAGTCTCGACGATGCCGTTGCCCAGCTTGCGCCGCAGGTGGTGGATATGCACGTTCAGGGCGTTGCTCTCGACTTCGTCGCTAAAGCCGTACACACAGTCTTTCAGTTGTTCGCTGGACAACACCCGCCCGGGGTTCTGCAGCAATGCCTGGAGCAGGGCCTGCTCCCGGCGGGACAAGTCGACCGGCCGCCCGGCCAGGGTCGCCTCGCAGCTGCTGGGGTCGTAACGCAACGGGCCGTGTTCGATCACATTCACCGCCCGCCCCGCCACCCGCCGCAGCAGCGTGTGCAGACGAGCGGCCAGCTCGCGCAGGTCGAAGGGTTTGAGCAGGTAGTCGTCGGCACCGGCCTGCAGGCCATCGACGCGGTCGGTGACGGCATCACGGGCAGTGAGCACCAGTACCGGCAGTGTTTCGCCCTGCTGACGCAGGCGGCGCAGCAGTTTCAGGCCGTCTTCGTCGGGCAGGCCGAGGTCGAGAATCATCACATCGAACTGCGCGGCCTGCAGCATCGCCCGCGCACCGGCGGCGTTACCCACCCGGTCAACGGTCAGGCCCTGGGCGGTAAGGCCGGCGCAGATGCCGGCGGCGATCAGGTCGTCGTCCTCGCAGAGCAGAACGTGCATGGTGGGGCTCCCGGAGTGGTGTGGCTGGCATTGCACCTTGGGCGGATTAAGGTGGGATTATGAACCAAGCGAGGCCCTGCGGCGTGTCGACATCCAGCAATACCCCTGCATCTTCCACCTCGACCACCACACAGCTACCCCGGTGGGCATGCACCACCGAGCGCGCCCCTCCATCGCCATGCAGTTGCCCCAGCGCCGGCCAGAAATCCCGCCCGAAGATCACCGGGTGCCCCTGCTGCCCTGCGTGGCGTGGCAGCACGATACGGGACGCATTGGCGGCCTCGGCCAGGCGGCGCAGGGTTGCCGGGTCGATACATGGCATATCACCCAGCAAAATCGCTACCGCCTGTGCCTGGCTGTCGTGAAGCGACCGTGCCCCGACAGCCAGGCTATGCCCCATACCGGACGCGGCATCAGGGCTGCCGATTACCCGGCAACCGGCAGGCAACCCGAAATCCTCCCCACGCTCCCCCTCACGCAAGACCACACGCACCTCGTCGAACACCGCCCTGGCCCGCTCCACGCTGTGCGCCAACAGGCTGCGGCCATCGGCCAGGGTTGCCCGGCGCTTGTCGGAACCGAAGCGCGTGCTGCTGCCAGCCGCCAACACCAGCGCCATGACGCTCACGGCGTGACCTTCTGGCGCTTGCCAAGCCACTGCAACGCCCGGCATACCCCCTTTCGTTCACAATGCTGCACGTTTGCTCCGCCTTCAGCGCGACGAATCGCAGGGATTCAGGACCGACATACAGGGGGCCACAATTCGAATCCGTTGAAAAGGGGTTAACCTTGGGTTAATCGACTCCAGCCAGCATGACCCCATTCCTGGATCTACCAAGGCGAAGACATGCGCGTTTTCCTGCTCTTCCTGACACTGTTGCTGGCCGGCCCCTTGCAGGCCAACCCGTTCGACGTCAAACCTGACTTTTTACCGGTCAACCAAGCCTTCGTGCTCACCCACGACCGCCAGGCCGATGGCCAGATGCGCCTGTACTTCCAGATCAAGCCGGGCTACTACCTGTACCAGAAGCGCCTGAAGTTCGACGGTTTGCCCGCCGACCAGCACCCGCAGCTGCCGCCGGCGCTCAACCACCATGACGAGTTCTTTGGTGACAGCGCGGTGTACCGCGACCAGCTTGAGCTGCTGCTGCCCGCCAATGCCCAGGGGCAATTGCGCCTGGGCTGGCAGGGCTGTGCCGACGCCGGCCTGTGCTACCCGCCGCAAACCACGCAAATCGACCTGGGTGGCGGTGTGGCGCCTGCCGCCGAGCAAGCCGGCGACCAGGCGCTGGCCAGCGGCCTGCAACAGGACCACCTGGCCTGGAGCCTGCTGGCGTTCTTCGGCCTTGGCCTGCTGCTGGCCTTTACCCCCTGCTCGCTGCCAATGCTGCCGATTCTTGCCGGGCTGGTACTGGGCAACGGCGCTAGCGCCCGGCGCGGCTGGCTGCTGGCCGGGGTGTATGTACTAAGCATGGCGCTGGTGTACGCCGCCCTGGGCGTGGTTGCCGCGCTGCTGGGGGCCAGCCTGCAAGCCTGGCTGCAGCAACCCTGGCTGCTGGGCAGCCTGGCGGGGCTGTTCGTGTTGCTGGCCCTGCCGATGTTCGGCGCCTTCGAACTACAATTGCCCGCCGCCCTGCGCGACCGCCTGGACCGCGCCGGGCAAGGCACCCGTGGCGGCAACCTGTATGGCGCTGCACTGCTGGGGGCGTTGTCCGGCCTGCTGCTTGGCCCGTGCATGACCGCGCCACTGGCCGGGGCGCTGCTGTACATCGCCCAAAGCGGCGACGTGTTGCAAGGCGCGCTGGTGCTGTTCAGCCTTGGCCTGGGCATGGGCGTACCGCTGCTGTTGCTGGTGACCCTGGGCAACCGCTACCTGCCGCGTCCGGGCGCCTGGATGGAGCGGGTCAAGGGCGTGTTCGGCTTCGTGTTCCTGGCCATGGCGCTGTACACCGTGCGCAGCCTGCTGCCCGCCACCCTGCTGCTGGCGCTGAGTGGCGCCTGGCTCATCGCCTTGGCCTGGGCCAGCTGGCCGGCCCTGCAGCGTCTGCCAGCATTGCGCGCTGTGCCACTGTTGGGTGCCCTGTGGGGCGGCTTGTTGCTGGTAGGCGCCGCAGCAGGTGGCGACGATCTCTGGCAGCCGCTGCAACCGTTCGCCGGTGGTGGTGCGCCAGTTGCTGGTCAGCATGCCGAGGACAGCTTCGTCACGGTGAGCCGCCCCGAAGACCTGCAACGTGAACTGGAAGCGGCAAAGGCCCGTGGCCAGTGGGTGATGCTCGACTACTACGCCGACTGGTGCGTGTCGTGCAAGGTCATGGAAAAGCAGGTGTTCGCCCGCAACGACGTGCAGGCCGGCCTGGCCGGCGTGCACTTGCTGCGCTTGGACGTGACCGCCGACACGCCAGCCAGCAAAGCCCTGCTGCAACGCTACCAGGTACCCGGCCCGCCCAGCATCATCTGGATCGGCCCGGAGGGCGACGAGCGCCGAGCGCGGCGTATCACCGGTGAAGTCGACGCCGCTGTGTTCCAGCAACACTGGGCCCAGACCAGGAGCCAAGGCTGATGCTGACCGTAACCCTCGGGCCACTGACCATGGCCCTCAACCACCTGCTGATGCTCGCCGCCCTGGGGATTGCCTGCGTGGTCGGCTGGTGGGTCGCCCGGCGCGGTGGCGAAAGCCCGGAGTCGGCACTGTTCAACCTGTTCCTGATCGGCGTGCTGGCTGCCCGCGCAGGCTTCGTGCTGGCCTACTGGCCGATGTACCGCGATGAGCCGTTGCAGATCATCGACATTCGCGACGGTGGCTTCCTGTTCTGGTCGGGCCTGGCCGGTATCGTCCTCGCTGCCCTGTGGCAAGGCTGGCGCCAACCGGGCCTGCGCCGCCCGCTCGGTTGGGCGCTGTTCAGTGGTGCGTTGTTCTGGGGCCTGGCCAGCCTGGGCGGGCACCTGTACAGCAAAGGCACCGAGCTGCCGGAACTGAGCCTGCGCAACGCTGGCGGCCAATCCGTCGCCTTGCACAGCTACCGTGGCAAGCCGCTGGTGATCAACATCTGGGCCACCTGGTGCCCGCCCTGCCGCCGGGAAATGCCGGTGCTGCAACAGGCGCAAAGCGACTATCCGCACGTGACCTTCCTGTTCGTCAACCAGGGCGAGACCCCGGAAAACGTCAGCACCTTCCTTGCCACCACCGGCCTGAGCCTGACCCACGTGCTGTTCGACGGCACCGGCCTGCTGGCCCAGCGCGTCGGTTCCATGGCCCTGCCCACCACCCTGTTCTACGACGCCGACGGGCGGCTGGTTGGCAGCCACCTGGGCGAGCTGTCCCGGGCCAGCCTGCGCCACGCCCTGGAGCCTTTCGACCGGGCCACCGCGCCCGCCCCTGCCGCACAAGGAAACTGACATGCGACTGACTGCCCTGCTGCCCCTGTCCCTGGCCCTGCTGGCCGCCCCCGCCTTGCAGGCCGAAGAGCTGCCCAAGGCCGTTCAGCAACTGCAAGCCAAGGGCGCTGTGATCAAAGGCAGCTTCGATGCGCCCAACGGCCTGCGCGGTTACGCCGCCGAGTACCAGAACAACGCCCTGGCCCTGTACCTCACCCCCGACGGCAAGCATGTGCTGGTCGGCAGCCTGTTCGACGAACAAGGCAAGGACCTGAGCGCCGAACCGCTGGAAAAGCTGGTGTATGCGCCGATGAGCAAGGAAATCTGGGCGAAGATGGAGAAAACCGCGTGGATTGCCGACGGCAAGGCCGATGCGCCACGCAAGGTGTACCTGTTCAGCGACCCCAACTGCCCGTACTGCAATATGTTCTGGGAACAGGCACGGCCCTGGGTGGAATCGGGCAAGGTGCAGTTGCGCCACATCATGGTCGGCATCATCCGCGAGGACAGCCCGGGCAAATCGGCAGCCCTGCTGGCGGCGAAAGACCCGGCCAAGGCATTGCAAGCGCATGAAAAAGCCGGCAAGGCCAGCAAGCTGAAGGCACTGGAGCAGGTGCCGGAGGCCGTGCAGCAGAAGCTGGCGGCGAACATGGCATTGATGGAAGAGATGGGGTTGCAGGCAACCCCGGCGATTTTCTATCAGGATGAACAGGGCAATTTGCAGAGCCAGCAAGGGGCACCTCGGCCAGAGATGCTTGGGAAGATTCTCGGTAAGCGCTGATCGGCGGTTGCCTGTACCGGCCTCTTCGCGGGCGTGCCCGCGAAGAGGCCGGTACAGGCTAGCCAATCACTTTAGAGCCCCTCAAGCTCAGCCATCAGGTCACTAAGCCGGTCGACCTTGTCGTCATCCAGCGCACTGCCCTGAAGCCCCTGCACATACTCGGCCAGCTCCTCCACCGTGCTGCACTCGAACATCGCCCGCAGTGGCACGTTCAGTTGCAGCTGTTTCTGCACCCGCGAGGCAATTTGCGTGGCCAGCAACGAATGCCCGCCCAACTCGAAGAAGTTGTCGTGCACCCCCACCCGTTCGGCCTTGAGCACATCGGCCCAGATACCGGCCAACACTTCCTCCAGCGCGTTGCGCGGCGCCTGATAGGCCTGGCTGTGCTGGCCGCCGATGTCGATGGCTGGCAACGCCTTGCGGTCGAGCTTGCCATTGGCGTTGTGCGGAAGGTGGTCGAACCAGCCCCAGTGCAGCGGCACCATGTATTCCGGCAACTCGGCACGCAGGCGTTGCTTTACCTGCTCCAGCAACCCGGCGTCAGCGACGATACCCTGGTGGGCCACGAGGTAACCGACCAGATGCTTGCCATTGACGCCTTCCTGCACGCCCACCGCAGCGTCGCGGATTTCTGCCTGTTCGTGCAGGCGCGCTTCGATCTCGCCCAGCTCGATGCGGTAACCGCGAATCTTCACCTGGTGGTCGATGCGCCCGACGTATTCCAGCACACCGTCCGGGCGCTGCCGAGCCAGATCGCCGGTGCGGTACAGGCGCTCGCCCGGCGATCCGAAAGGATGAGGAATGAACGCCAAGGCCGTGCGCACCGGGTCGCCGACATAACCACGGCCCACGCCAGTCCCTGCAACACACAGCTCGCCCACCGCACCCAGCGGCACCAGCGCCTGGTCTTCGCCGAACAGGTACAGGCGGTTGTTGTCGGTCGGTGTGCCGATAGGCAGGTAGCTGCCTTGGGTTGACGCAGCATCGACACGGAAGAACGCCACGTCATCGGAACATTCTGCCGGCCCGTAGGCATTGACCAGGCCAATGTGCGGGTAGCGTTGCAGCCACTGCGCCGCCAGCTCCGGCGGCATGGCTTCGCCGGTCGGCAGCATCCAGCGCAGGCCGTCGAGGGCCTGGTGGTCGTTGGCCAGCATGCCTTGAATCAGCGATGGCACGCTTTCCAGCACGGTGATGCCGGTCGCCTGCACATGTGCCAGCAGGCCCTGCGGGTCATGGGCGATGGCGTTCGGCACAATCTCCACCTTGGCCCCGAACAACGGTGCAGCGAGGAACTGCCACACCGAAATATCGAAGCTCTGCGAGGCAGTCTGGGCGATCACGTCCTGCTCGCTCAGCGCCAGGTACGGCACCTTGCTCAGCTGGTTGTTGAGCATGCCGCGCTGCTCCACCATCACCCCTTTTGGCAGGCCGGTGGAGCCTGAGGTGTAGATCACATAGGCCAGGTTGTCCGGGCCACTGTGAATGCCAGGGTTATGGCTGGCAACCGGGCTTGCCTGGATGTCTTCCCACACCAGCAACTGTGGCCGTAGCGCAGCCTCCAGTTCGCCCAGCAACTGCCGGCCTTGCTCGGCACAGGCCGCGCTACACACCAGCACCGGGGTACGACTGAGCTGGATGATGCTTTGCAGGCGCGCCGCCGGCAGGCCCGGGTCCAGTGGCAGGTAGCCCGCACCGGCCTTGAAGCTGCCGACGATCATGCCCAACAGCGGCAAACCGCGCTCGGCCAGCAGTGCCACCGGCTGGTCCACCTTCACGCCTGCCGCGACCAAGGCGTGGCCCAGGCGGTTGGCCGCCAAGTTCAGCCCGGCGTAGTCGTAAGACGCTTCCAGGCAGCGGGCGACGGTACGTTCCGGGTGCGCAGCCACCTGTGCTTCGAACTGCGCGATGTAGCTCTGCTCCAGCGGATAAGCCCGCTCAGTGCGGTTGCAGTCCTCCAGCAGGAAGCGCTGTTCTTCTGCACCCAGCAGCGGCAGTTCGCTGACCTCGCCGTCGAAGCCTTGCACCAGCGCCAGCAGCAGGCGCTTGAACTCGGCCAGCAAGCGCTCGACGGTTGGGAAGTCGAAGTAGCGCTGGTCGAACGACAGGTGCAGGCCAAGGTCGTCGCCCGGGTAGCACACCGCCGTCAGCGGAAAGTTGGTGTGGGTACGGCCCGAATCGGAACTGGCATTCAGGTGCTGGGCATGATCGAGCACGGCGGTTTCCACCGGGGCGTTCTCGAACACGAACAGGCTGTCGAACAGCGGCTGGCCTTTAGGCAGCTCGCTGCACTCCTGAATCGCCACCAGCGGCAGGTATTCGTACTCGCGCAGCTCCATGTTGCTTTGCAGCAGGCCTTGCAGCCACTGGCGCACACTGCGGCGCTCACCGGCTACCGGCAACTGCACGCGTAAGGCAACGCTGTTGATGAACAGGCCGACGGTGCGCTGCATCTGCGGCATGCTCACCGGGCGCCCGGCCACGGTCACGCCAAAGGCCACATCGCGGTCGCCGCTGTAACGCGCCAGCACCAAGGCCCAGGCCGCCTGGGCGAAGGTGTTGACGGTGAGCTGGTGGGCCTGGGCCAGTTCGCGCAGGCGCACGCCATCACTGACGTCAAGGCGGGTGTAGCAATCACCCACCACCATGCCGCTGCCGGCTTGGTCATGGCGCAGCGGGCGGTCACTCAGGATGGCAGTGGCGCGCTCGAAACCGGCCAGGTTCGCCTGCCACCAGGCGCGTGCGTCGTCCAGGCCCTGGCGTTGCAGCCAGCCGATGTAGTCGCGGTAACGTGGCGGCACCGGTAGCTGGGCCTGACGGCCTTCGCCAAGGGCCTGGTACACCTCGAAGAAGTCGTTCATCAACAGCGAGCGGCACCAGGCATCGATCAGGATGTGGTGGTTGCTCATCATGAACCAGTAGCGCTCGTCGGCCACGCGCACCAGGCGCAGGTGGAACGGCGCCTCACTGAGCAGGGCGAACCCGGCCTCACGCTCCTGCTTGTGCAGGGCTTGCAGGCGCTGCTCCTGAGCATCGTCCGCGAGACCGCGCCAGTCCTGATAGTCCACCGCCAGGCTGCCCGGCTTGTGGATGATCTGCAGCATCGCCTCGCCACTGTTCCAGCTGAACGATGCGCGCAACGCTTCATGGCGCGCCACCACGGCCTGCCAGGCCTGGGCGAAACGCGCGGGGTCCAGGGCGCTGTTGATGCGGTAGCGGTCCTGCATGTAGTACAGGCCCGTGCCGGGCTCCAGCAGGGTGTGCAGCAGCATGCCTTCCTGCATTGGCGTCAGCGGGTAGACGTCTTCGATCTGTGCCGCTGGCACGGGCAGCGCATCGATCTGCTCCTGGCTAAGGTGTGCCAGCGGGAAGTCCGACGGAGTGAAGCTGCCGTTGCCATCGGCCAGGCAATGGGCGACCAACGCCAGCAGTTCCTGGCGGTAGGCTTCGGCCAAGGCAGCGATGGTGCGCTCGTCGTAGCGCTCGGCACTGAACTTCCAGCGCAGTTGCAAGGCACCGCCATACACCTGGCCATCGACGCTCAACCCGTTGGGCAGCGGAGCATCGAGGTCATGCGCCAAGCCGGCCGGGGCTTCCAGCGGCTGGAACAGCGCCGCGCGGTCGAACTGCTGGTCGAACTGGCCCAGGTAGTTGAAGGTGATGCGCGCCTGCGGCAAGGCCGCCATCGGCTCGCGCACTTGCGGGTCGGCCAGGTAGCGCAGCACGCCATAGCCCAGGCCTTTGTGCGGCACCTGGCGCAGTTGTTCCTTGATGCGCTTGATCGAACCGGCCCGCGCCGCATCGTCCTCGCCTGGCTGTGGGCGCAGGCTGAGCGGATACGCGTTGGTGAACCAGCCGACGCTGCGGGTCAGGTCCATGTCTTCGAACAACCCGTCACGGCCATGGCCTTCGAGCTGCACCAGCACCTCCTCATCGCCGCTCCAGCGGCACAAGGTTCGCGCCAGCGCCGTCAGCAGCAGGTCGTTGACCTGAGTGTGGTAGGCCGCCGGAGCCTGTTGCAGCAGTTGCCGAGTCTGCTCCACATCCAGGCCGATGGGCAGGGTGCGGGCGTGGCGGTGCAGGTTGCCACCTTGCGGGTGATCGCACGGCAACTCGCGGCGCACGCCACCCAACTGGCCTTGCCACCAGCCCAGTTCGTCACGCAGCGAATCGCTGCCCGCGTAGCTGGCCAGGCGCGCGGCCCAGTCGCCCATGGCGTGGGTCTTGGCCGGCAGCGGCTGGCCACGGTACAACGCCTGCAGGTCTTCAAGCAGCACCCGCCAGGACACGCCATCGACCACTAGGTGATGAATCGCCAGCAACAGGCGCTGGCTGCCCTGCCCGTCACGCACCAGCAAGGCACGCAGCAGCGGGCCCTGTTGCAGGTCGAGGCTACGCTGCAAATCGGTGTATAGCGCCTGGCAATCGGCGAAGTCGGCGACAGTGGCGGTCCACAGCAGTTGCTCGGCGGCTGGCTGGGCATACTCGGCCTGCCAGCGGCCATGGGCCTCGCTGAAGCGCAGGCGCAAGCTGTCGTGGTGCTGGACCAGTGCGGCCAAGGCCTGCGCCAGCGCAGCCTCATCCAGCGGCTGACGCGCTTCCAGCAACACCGCCTGGTTCCAGTGCTGCGGCTGCGGCACCTCGCTGTCGAAGAACCAGTGCTGGATCGGCGTCAGGCCGACCTGGCCCTGGCGCTCGCCCTGTTCGATGGTGCTGGCAGCTTCGCTGCGCTGAACCACCTCAGCCAAGATCTGGATGGTCTGGTGCTGGAAAAGGTCGCGCGGGGTGAATTGCAAGCCGGCCTGACGGGCCCGGCTGACCACCTGAATCGACAGGATCGAGTCGCCGCCCAGTTCGAAGAAGTTGTCTTGCACGCCAACCTGGGCAACATTGAGCACATCGCGCCAGATCTGCGCGAGTTGCGCCTCCACTTCGTTGCCGGGGGCTTGGGATTGCTGGCGGGCCTGCTCCAGATCGGGCAGCGGCAAGGCACGGCGGTCGAGCTTGCCGTTACCCATCAGCGGCAGGCTTTCGAGCAGCACCAGGTGCGCAGGCACCATGTAGTCCGGCAGGTGCTGGCGGGCATCAGCCTTTACTCCTTCGCGCAACAGGCTTTGCGCCTCGCTACCGGCAGCGGCCTGCTTGCACACCAGGTAACCCACCAGCTGCTTGCCACCAGGCAGGTCGAGGGCCAGCACCACAGCCTCTTCGACGTCGGCATGCGCCTGCAGGCGGCTTTCGATTTCGCCCAACTCGATGCGGAAGCCGCGAATCTTCACCTGCTGGTCGGCACGGCCGACGTATTCCACCAGGCCATCCGTGCCCAGGCGCACCAGGTCGCCGGTGCGGTACAGGCGCCCGCCTTCAGTGCTGAACGGGTCGGCGACGAAGCGCTCGGCGCTGAGGCCCGGGCGGTCGTGGTAGCCCTGGGCCAAGCCGGCACCGCCGACATACAGTTCGCCAATGCCGCCCTGTGGCAGCAAGGCCAGATCTTCGTCGAGGATGTAGGCCGTGCGGCTACCGATGACGCGGCCGATCGGCACGCTGCCCAGCTCTGCCTGCAGCGTTTCTGGCGCCAGGCAGGCCAGCGGCATGACCACGGTTTCGGTCGGGCCGTAGGCGTTGAAGAACTGCTGCGGCGCAAAGGCCTGGCGAATACGCTGCAGGTGCTCGCCAGTCAGCGCTTCGCCACCGGTAATCACCAGGCGCACCGGCAGTTGTTCGCCTTGCCCGCCCAGGTATTGGGCCAACTGGCTGCCATAGCTGGGGGTAAAGCCCAGAATGCTTACCTGCTGATCACGTACCAGCTGGCAGATCTCTTCGGCGCCCCACTGCCCCTGAGCGCGCAGCACCACGCGGGCACCGCATAGCAGCGGCACCCACAGGCGCTCGCTGGCCGCGTCGAAGTTGATCGAATAGAAATGCAGCTCGCAGTCATCGCTGCGCATGCCGAATGCGGCGATCACCGCCTGGCAATGCATGGCGAATTCGCCGTGGCTGACCACCACGCCCTTGGGCTTGCCGGTGGAGCCGGAGGTGTAGATCAGGTAGGCCTGGTGCTGCGGCAGGCTGAGGTTGTTTAGCGGTGCATCGCTGTAGGCCGAAAGGCTGGCGGCATCGTCTTCCAGGCTCCAGCGGGCCACGCCTTCGGGCAGGTCGCCCAGGGTTTGCAGCAGCTCGCGCTGGCTGATCAGCAAGCCAATGCGGCTGTCCTCGATCATGTAGCGCAGGCGGTCGAGCGGGTACTCTGGGTCCAGCGGCACATAGGCGCCCCCCGCCTTGAGGATGGCCAGCAGGCCGACGACCATTTCCAGCGAGCGTTCCAGCGCCAGGCCCACGCGTACCTGCGGGCCGACACCACGCTCACGCAGGGCGCGGGCCAGGCGGTTGGCCTGCTGGTCGAGCTCGGCGTAGGTCATGTGCTGGCCGGCGAAGGTCAGCGCACCCGCCTGTGGCGTGCGGGCCGCCTGGGTGGCGAACAGGCCATGCAGCGTGTGGTCAAGGTCGAAGTCCTGCTCACCCTGCAACTGGCCCACCAACACCTGCTGCTCGGCGCTGCTCAGCATCGGCAGCTCGCACAGGCGCTGTTGCGGGTTGTCCAGCAGACCGACCAACAGTTGTTGCCAGTGCTCGGCCATGCGTGCGATGCGTGGCTCTTCGAACAGGTCGCGGCTGTAGGTCAGGCAGCAGCCCAGGCGGCCGTCGAGGTCGGTCACTTCCAGGTACAGGTCGAACTTGGTGGCGCTGGCGTCGTTGACCAGGTAATCCACCTGCATGCCGGCCAGCGTGCGGCTTTGCTGGAAGGCCCAGCGCTGCACGTTGCACATCACCTGGAACAGCGGGTTGTAGGCACTGCTGCGCGGTGGCTGCAAGGCCTCGACCAGCTGGTCGAACGGCAGGTCCTGGTGCGACTGGCCTTCGATGGCGGCCTGGCGCATCTGCTCCAGCAGGTCGCTGGCGGTCATCTGCCCGTCCAGCTCGCAACGCAGCACCTGGGTGTTGAGGAAGGCGCCGATCAGGCCTTCGCTTTCCGGGCGAATGCGGTTGGCCACCGGCGCGCCGATGCGCAGGTCTCGCTGGCCACTGTAGCGGTGCAGCAAGGCGGCCAGGGTGGCGGTCATGGTCATGAACAGGGTCAGGCCGCGCTGGCTGTTGAAGGCATGCACGCGAGCGACCAATGCTGGGTCGAGCTCGAAGCGGTACAGCTCGCCACGGTGGCTCTGCACGGCCGGGCGCGGGCGGTCGGCGGGCAATGCCAGCACCGGGTGTTCGTCGCCCAGACGGGCCTTCCAGTAATCCAGCTGGCGGGCACCCTCGCCGCTTTCCAGCCACTGCCGTTGCCACACGCTGTAGTCCAGGTATTGCACCGGCAGCGGCGCCAGCGGCGATTCGCGGTCATCGACAAAGGCCTCGTACAGCTCGCCCAGTTCGCGGGCGAAAATGTCCATGGCCCAGCCTTCGGTGACGATGTGGTGCAGGGTCAGCACGAAGAAGTGCTCACGCTCCTCGGCCTTGACCAGGCAGGCGCGCAGCAGCGGGCCACGCTCCAGGTCGAACGGCTGGTGCGCCTGGTCGTCGGCCAGTTGTTGCAGGCGTTGCTGGCGGGTATCGGCGGGCAAGGCGCTGAAGTCTTGCCAGTCCAGCTGCAGGCCGCTGTCTTCGGCCACGCACTGGTACGGCACACCGTCGATGCTGGGGAACGTGGTGCGCAGGGTTTCATGGCGCACGATCAGCGCCTGCAGTGCACGCTCGAAGGCGTCTACATGCAGGGTGCCGCGCAGGCGCGCCATGCCGCCGACGTTGTAGGCCGGGCTGTCCGGCTCCATTTGCCAGAGGAACCACATGCGCTGCTGCGAATACGACAACGGCACGGCCCGGCTGCGGTCGACACGGGCGATTTCGCCTTGCAGGTTGCGCTCGCCGGCGGCGCGGATGCGTGCGATCTCGGCACAGAACGCGCCCAGCTCGCTGGCTTCGAACAAGGCCTTGAGTGGCAGTTCGACGTCACAAGCCTGGCGGCTGCGCGAGACGATCTGGGTGGCCAGCAGCGAATGCCCGCCCAGGGCGAAAAAGTCGTCCTGCAGGCCGACACGCGGCAGGTTCAGCACCTCACGCCAAATGGCAGCGACCTGCTGTTGCAGCTCGGTTTTTGGCTCGACGTGTTCGCGTTGCTGCCACACCGGGGCCGGCAGCGCCTTGCGGTCGACTTTGCCGCTGGGGCCCAGTGGCATCTGTGCCAGCGGGATGAGTTGCGCCGGCACCATGTAGGCGGGCAGTTGTTCAGCCAGCACCGCCAGCAACCCGGCGGGTTGGGCACTGCCGCTGTAGTAGCCGACCAGTTGCGCGCCGACAGCATCCTTGTGAATCAGTACCAGTGCCTGATCGACACCGGCCTGGGCCAGCAGGCAGGCCTGTACTTCCTCCGGCTCGACACGGAAGCCGCGCACCTTCACCTGCTGGTCGAGGCGACCGAGGTACTCCAGGGCCTCAAGCTGAACCTGCCAGCGGGCGCGGTCGCCGCTGCGGTACAGGCGTTCGCCATTGCCGTCGGCCTGGGGCACGAAGCGTTCGGCGGTAAGGCCGGGGCGGCCCAGATAGCCACGGGCCAGGCCTGCGCCACCGAGGTACAGCTCGCCCGGTACGCCGGGGGCCGTCAGTTCCAGCTCATCGTCCAGCACGCGGCACAGCACATTGCCCAACGGGCGGCCGATGGGCGAGCGCTCGCCATCGGCCACCTGGCAGTGCCAGTGGGTGACGTTGATGGCGGTTTCGGTCGGGCCATAGCGGTTGTGCAGTTGCACCTGTGGCAGCACTTGCAATACGCGGTCGCGCAAGGCGGCGGACAGCGCTTCGCCGCCCGAGAACACGCGGCGCAGGCTGTTGCAGGCGGCCACCTGCGGCTCCTGGACAAACACTTGCAACAGCGGCGGCACGAAGTGCAGCGTGGTCACACCATGGGCCTGTACCAGCGCAGCGATGCGCTGCGGGTCGCGGTGCTCGCCGGGGCCGGCCAGTATCAGCTTGCAACCGGTGACCAGCGGCCAGAAGCATTCCCATACCGATACATCGAAGCTGATCGGCGCCTTCTGCATCAGCACGTCGCTGTCATTCAGCGCATAGGTGGCCTGCATCCACTGCAAGCGTTCGGCCAGTGCCGCATGGGTGTTGCCCACGCCTTTGGGCTGGCCGGTGGAGCCGGAGGTGTAGATCACGTAGGCCAGGTTGTCGCCGTGCAGCTGCAGGCCTGGCGCGTGGCTGGGCCAGCTGTCCAGGTGCAACTGGTCGAGGGCGATGGCGCTGACGCCGTCGACCTGCGGCAACTTGCCCAGCAGGCTGCTGTGGCTCAGCAGCAGGCCGGCGTTGCAGTCGGTGAGCATGTAGGCCAGGCGTTCGGTCGGGTAATCGACATCCAGCGGCACGTAGGCGCCGCCCGCCTTGAGGATGGCCAGCAGGCCAACCAGCAACTGCGGCGAACGCTCGATGGCAATGGCGACGCAGGTGTCGGGGCCGACGCCTTTGTCACGCAGGTAATGGGCCAGGCGGTTGGCCTGCTGGTGCAGTTCGGCGTAGTCGAGGCTGCCGCCGTCCCAGACCAGCGCTGTGCGCTGCGGGGTCAGGCGGGCCTGTTCGTTAAGCTGCTCGACCAGCAGCCGTTGCGGCGCGATGGCCGGCGCCTGGCCCCAGCTCAGCAGCTGCGCTCGGCCAGCCTCGTCCAGCAATTGCACCTCACCCAAGGCCCGCTGTGGCGCGGCACTCACTTGCTCCAGCAGCGTCAGCAAGTGATGGGCCAGGCGTTTGACGGTGCTGGTGTCGAACAGCTCGCCCGCATAGTCGAAGGCCAGGCTCAGGCGGCCCTGGTGGTCTTCTTCACTGTGCAGCTGCAAGTCGAATTTGGCTTCGCGGCTGTGCCACGGCAGCTCCTCGGCCAACAGACCCGGCAGGCGGCGCAAGGCCGACAGGTCGCGCTGCTGGTGGTTGAACATGACCTGGAACAGGCCTTGTTCGCGCGCTTCGGGCAGGGCTTCGACCAGCTGTTCGAACGGCAAGTCCTGGTTGGCCTGGGCCTCCAGGGTGGCTTGGCGCACCTGGGCCAGCAGCTGCGTGAACGGCAGGCGGCCATCGAGCTGTGCGCGCAGCACCTGGGTGTTGATGAAGAAGCCGACCAGGCCTTGGGTTTCCAGGCGCGGGCGGTTGGCGTTGGGCACGCCGACGCGGATGTCGGCCTGGCCACTGTAGCGGTGCAGCAGCGCCTGCCAGCCGGCCAGCAGGACCATGAACAGGCTGGCCTGCTGTTCGCGGGCCAGGCCTTTGAGTGCTTCGGTGAGCTTGGCCGGCACCTTCAGATTGAAACGTGAAGCACTGTGCTCGCGCTGGCTGGCGCGGGGGTGGTCGGTGCACAGGTCAAGCGCCGGCAGGTCGCCGCCCAACTGTACCTTCCAGTACTGCAATTGGCGTTCGGCTTCACCGTCGGCCAGCCATTGTCGCTGCCAGGTGCCATAGTCGGCGTAACCCAGGGTCAGCGGCGCCAGGTTGGCCTCCAGGCCCTGGCAGCAGGCGGCGTACAGCCTGGCGAATTCATCCAGCAAGATGTTCAGCGACCAGCCGTCGGCGACGATGTGGTGCAAGGTCACCCACAGCTGGTGGTCTTCATCGTCCAGCCGGGCCAGGGTCACGCGCAGAAGCGGGCCCTGGGTCAGGTCGAACGGCTGGCGGGCTTCGGCTTCACGCTGGGCGCTGACCTGCTCGGCGGACTGGCCTTCGAGGTCCAGGCGGTGCAGGCTGAACGGCTGTTGCGCCAGGATGCGCTGCAGGGCCTGGCCGTCTTCTTCACTGAAGACGGTGCGCAGGGATTCGTGGCGTGCCACCAGCGCCTGAAAGGCAGCCTCCAGCGCGCTTTCGTCCAGCTCGCCACGCAGCTGCAGGCCGGCCGGAATGTTGTAGGCCGCCGATTGTGGCGCCAACTGCCACATCAGCCATAAGCGGTTTTGCGCCAGCGACTGGGGCAAGGCCTGGCCGCGTTCCAGCGTTGCGATAGTGGCGGTTTCGGCAGCGCCCTGCGCGATGACCGACGCCACAGCGCTACTGTAATCGGCCAGCACCGGCGCTTCGAACAGGGTGCGCAGGCTCAGGTTGATACCCAGCTCATCGGCCAGTCGGGCGGTGGCCTGGGTGGCGGCGATGGAGTTGCCGCCCAGCAGCAGGAAGTGGTCGTCGGCCGCAATCGCCTCGACCTTGAGGATGTCGCGCCACACCGCAGCGATGCGTGCCTGCAGTTCATCGGCAGCACCCGCGCCCGTAGCGGCTTCGCTCACATCCGGGAAGCGGGCATAGCAGTCCAGGCTGCCATCGCCCATGCGCAGGCGGCAGGCCGAGCGCTGCAGCTTGCCGCTGGAGGTCTTGGGCAGCGCGCCGGGGTTCAGCAGCAGGACCACGGCCGGGGCCTGGCGGCAGGCATCGGCGATTACCTGGCGCAGGGTCTTGATCAGGTCTTGAGGCTTGATTGCCTTTTGCACGTTGCGGCTTATCTCCACCGCCACGCCGATGCCCTCCTCGCCCTGATGCTCGACGGCGAACACGGCCACCCGCCCTTTGCGCAATACTTCAACTTCACGCTCGAGGGCTTTCTCCAGGTCCTGCGGGTAGAGGTTCTGCCCACGCACGATCAGCATGTCTTTCAGGCGCCCGGTGACGAACACCTCGCCCTCGCGCATGAAGCCCAGGTCGCCGGTGCGCAGCCAGGTCTGGCCGTCCATTTCGACAAAAGTGCGTGCGCTGGCTTCGGGGTTGCGCCAGTAACCCAAGGCGATGCTTGGGCCACCCGCCCAGATTTCACCCACCTGGTTGTCGCCCAGTACCTGCAGCTGCTGCGGCTCGACAATGCGCACGGCGTGCCCAGGCTGCGGGTAGCCGCAGCTCATCAGCACGCTGCCCTGGCCCGGCTGGGCACGGTTGGCGGCGAAGGCTTCGGCGTCCAGCTCCAGCGCGGCGATACCCTGGCCGCGGCGGCTGCCGCTGACGAACAGGGTGGCTTCGGCCAGGCCGTAGCTGGCGAAGAAACTGGACGCATCGAAACCGCAGGCCTGGAACTTGTCGGCGAAGGTGGCCAGGCTATCCTGGCGGATCGGTTCGGAGCCGGAATAGGCCACGCGCCAGCGGCTAAGGTCTAGCCCGGCCAACGCGGCCTCGCTGACCCGTTCGCTGCACAGGCGGTAGGCAAAGTCGGGGCCACCGCTGATGGTGCCGCCGTACTCGCTGATGGCCTGCAACCAGCGCAGTGGCCGGGCCAGGAAGTAGCCCGGCGACATCAGCACACACGGCACTCCGCTGAAGATGGGTTGCAACAGGCCGCCGATCAGGCCCATGTCGTGGTACAGCGGCAACCAGCTGACGATCACGTCGTCGGGGTTGAGATCGATGCCGAAGCCTTGGCGAATCAACTGCTCGTTGGCCACCAGGTTGCCATGGCTGACTTGCACGCCCTTGGGCAACGCGGTGGAGCCGGAGGTGTATTGCAGGAAGGCGATGTCATCGCCTTTCAGCGTAGGTTCGCGCCAGTTCGCGGCCAACGCCGGGTCCAGGCTATCCACTGCCAGCAGCTCAGGGCCGTTGTCCGCTGCCAGGGCTTCCAGGCCCTGCAGGTTGCCGTGCAGTGCCGCCACGGTCAGCAACAGACGTGGCTCGGCGTCATCGATGATCGACAGCAAACGCTCCTGGTGGTGCTGGCGCGCGGACTCTGGCGGATACGCCGGTACCGCGATCACGCCGGCATACAGGCAGCCGAAGAACGCTGCCACGTAGTCCGGGCCGCTGGGGAACAACAGCACCGCACGGTCGCCGAAGCCGGCACGGGCCTGCAAGGCGGCGGCGATGGTGCGGGCGCGCTGGTCGAGGTCCCGATAGCTGAGCACGGCCTGCTCGCCGGGGGCGTCGGCCAGAAAGCGCAAGGCGACCTTGTCCGGGGTCTGGGCGGCGCGTTGCGCCAGGGCCTGGACCAGCGAGAGCGGGAGTTCGAAGGCGTCCGTCATGGGGTGTTCCTGCCAGTGTCTGGGTGGGGCGGGCCGGCTGCGGCGCGAACGTGGGCGGGCAGCGAATGGCGACCAAGGATGTACACAGGGGAACGGATGGGCAGGGGCAGAAATTAACGGGTCATGTCTTGAGAGGTGTGACGCCTGGGAGATCGAGCGCCGCCCGCGCGGCGCATCGCCGGCAAGCCGCCTCCCACATTTGTTTCGGGCCAGTTATTCCTGAGACAGAGACGCGCGGCCTTAGAACTGAAAAATACAGATACTAATTACGTTTCGCATTTGACAATCATTATCATTCTGAATAGCTTGTCGCACGTCGTAGGAAGCTTCCCAGCCTTGGGTGCCTCCTTTCCCCTCTGTGACAAGGTGATTTCCATGGCGGAACAACTATCCACAAGTAAGTGCGATTCACCATTACTGCAGGCCTTCGTCGACAACCGCAGCATCCTGGTCAAGATCGCTGCGCGCATTACCGGCTGCCGCTCGCGCGCCGAAGATGTGGTGCAGGACGCCTTCTTCCGGCTCAGCGCCGCCCCGCAGATCACATCGTCGTTCAAGGCGCAGCTCAGCTACCTGTTCCAGATCGTGCGCAACCTGGCGATCGACCATTACCGCAAGCAGGCGATGGAGCTGAAATACTCCGGCAGCGAGGAGGAAGGCCTGAATGTGGTCATCCAGAACGCCTCGCCCGAAGCCACGCACATCAACCTCGCTGCGCTGGATGACATTGCCGAGGCACTGAACGAGCTGCCGCAGCGCACCCGCTACGCCTTCGAGATGTACCGCTTGCACGGCGTGCCGCAGAAGGACATCGCCAAGGAGCTGGGCGTGTCGCCGACACTGGTCAACTTCATGATCCGTGATGCACTGGTGCATTGCCGCAAGACGGCCAATCGCCAAGGTTGATCTTATGGGGCCGCTAAGCGGCCCCATGACCCTCAAGCCAATCTGCAGCGATCGAAGAAGCGCTCCCGCCCCAGAATCATCAACGCCGCCCGCTTGTGCGGGAAGTCGAACTCCTTGTCGCAATGGAAGCACTGGTCCTGCATGTAGCCGATCATCTTGCCGTTGTCGGCACGCGGCTCGGCCACCACCCGTTGGGTACGCGGGTCATCCAGAAACAGGTAGTGCACCAGCGCCGACAGCCAGCTGGCGACCTTGTGTGGCCCGCGATGGCTCTCTTCCCCTACCAGCATGTGGATGCCACGGTCGTAATCATCGGCCGGGTAGAACGGTGCAATACGGTCTTCCTTGGCCCAGTACGCCTCGAAGTAGGCAAACGGCTCATCATCGAAGCAGCCGATCAGCGTCAGGGTGTGCGGGTCGGCTTCGAGTTTGTCCAGGTATTCGCGGTGCTGCGCCAGCGTACCGCCCTCCTGCCAGAACGCCTCTACCCGTGGGTTGTTCTGCCAGCGGTTGAAACGCTCCAGGTCGTGCTCGATCTCAAGGGTGCGCAACGACACCCAGCTTCCCAGGCGCGCATCGAAGCGCCGGTACACCTCACCACGCGGCTTGGGTGCGCGGCGTGGGTGGCGTTTGCCGTTGCTGATCTGCATCTGCTGCGGGTACACCGCCGCCATCGACTCCCCCAGCCAAGGCTGTGGCAACTGCCAGAACAACGCCCGCTCGCACAGGTATTGGCCAGGCTGCTCGCCCACCCGCAGCAAACCACAGGCCAGCGCCTGAGGCTGTGGCTCGGGCAAGTGCCAGACCAGGCGCTGGCAGGCCGTGTCTCGAGACAGCAACCAGTAGCAGGCAGCCCACAAGGCCTGGTACGGGCGCTCGGGGCAAAGACGGTCCAGGTGAACATGCAAGGCGGCACCGGCCTCCAGGCGCACCTGGATCAACGGTTGGCCTTCAAGGGTAAGGCTCAGCCAGCCGCCCCCCTCCTCGGCACTGAGGTGGCGCCAGCGTGGCGGTGACGGGGGCTGCGAAGCGGCATCGAACGGCATGGGCTTGACTCACGAAAATGAAGAAAAGGCTCACTGCTGAGAACGTTGCCGTGGCGCGTGAATTTAGTCTTTCGGGGCCAAGACGGTGATACGGTAAGGCTCGAAGATCCGGGCCAGCTCACCGCTGTCACGCAGGTCTCGCAGCAGGCCGGCGAACGACTGCTGGCCGATAGGCGCCCCCGGGCGCAGCAAGGCGTAGTGGTGATACACCTGATCAATGCGCTGCGAGGGCACAAGCTGCGCCTTGCTGGCCGGGTTGCGCGCCATGAAGTCACTGAGGTAGGAGCGCGTGACCAGGGCGATGTCGGCGCGGCCGGCCTGCACCATCAGCAGGTTGCTGTCATGGGAGTAGGTCAGGGTCGCGTTGTACGCCTTGCGCAGGTAGTCCGGGTCGGGGTTGAAGCGGGCGAACGCGTAATGGTAGCCGTTGAACAAGGCCAGGCGTTTGCCGCGCAGGTCGTCGAAGTAATGCGGGTCACGGCCATTGGCCTGGCGGGCGACGAACACTTCGGCATCTTCCAGGCCCATGTCCACGGTCTGGTGGGCAATCTGCTCCCAGCCCCATTGCGGGTTCTCGAAAATGGCCATGTCGGTGCGGCCCTGCTGGAAGTCACCAAAACGCCGCTGGATGGACGTGGGCACCAGGACGAAGTGGTAAGCCTGTTGCAAGCGGTTGAGCGCGTCGACCAATTGCGGCAGCAGGCCGGTGTCGGCCCCCTGTTCGGGGCGCACCGTGTAAGGCGGGAAGTGCGCAGCGCCGATCTTCACCTCGACGGCATCTGCGGCCCATGCCGGCACCGCCAGCCAGTACACGGCCAGCAGCATCAGGGAGGACAGGGCCTTGAGGCCGGGCGCTGGAGTCAAGACGGACACTCATCACGGTTCATGCCTGGGTCCGTCTAAGCTAGGCGTTTTCCCTTGACGGCACAACTGCCGGTTCCCATCTTTGTGCCAAAGCAGGCGGCAAAATGCCATAGGGTGCCGTATGCCCCGACATTGGCTACGCTCTAGCAGGATCTGCAAGGGAGCCTGGTATGGGCCATTGGTTGGTGATCGACCTGGAAGCCACCACCGACGATGGTGGGTGGCCGGTCACAGAGATGGAAATCATTGAAATCGGCGCAAGCCTGGTCACCCGCGAAGGCCGCGAGGTTGACCACTTCCAGCGTTTTGTGCGGCCACGGCGGCGTCCGCAGCTTACCCCGTTCTGCCGTGAGCTGACGCACATCAGCCAGGCCAGCGTGGACGGCGCCGCACCGTTTCACGAGGTGTGGGCAAGCTTCGAGCGCTGGCTCGGGCACCACCGTGGGCAGCTTCAGGCCTGGGTCAGCTGGGGCGACTACGACCGCCAGCAACTGCACCAGGAATGGCAGCAGCACGGGCTCGACAGCCTGCTGCGCACCCTGCCGCACATCAACCTCAAACAACGGTTTGCCAAAGCCCGTCACCTGCAACGCCCCACGGGTTTGAACGGGGCCTTGCAACTGGCCGGCATGCACTTTTGCGGGCAGCAGCACAGGGCGCTGGAAGACGCGCGCAATACGGCGCGGTTGCTGCCGCTGACGCTCCCCGCCAATGGCCCCTGAAAGCAGATGACGCAGGCAATGGGCTTGGGCATACTGGCCAGCCATTTTTCATCACCCTGTTCAGGAGTCGCCCATGTTCCAGGTCAACGAGTACTTCAACGGCACCGTCAAGTCGATCGCATTCACGGGCGAAGAAGGCCCGGCCACTGTCGGCGTGATGGCCCCGGGCGAATACGAGTTCGGTACCGCCAAACGCGAGATCATGCATGTGGTGTCGGGTGCGCTGACCGTGAAGCTGCCAGGCAGCGACAACTGGGAAACCTTCAAGGCGGGCGACAAGTTCAATGTACCGGCTGACAGCAAGTTCCAGCTGCAGGTGAAAGTGGATACCGCTTACCTGTGCGAGTACCGCGACTAAGCGGTAGCCCGTTCCGGCCTCTTCGCGGGCTCGCCCGCGAAGAATCCAGCACTAACCCTTCAGGAATGCCGCAACCTTTTCAGCCGCCGTCTGCAAATGCTGCTCATGGCTGAACCCCGAAGCCTTCAACGGCTTCAGGTCATGGTCCCCCGCCACTAGCCAGCTCACTTCGATCGACGGCGGCAACGCATACCCTGCCACCGCCTCACGGTTGCCCAGCGCATCGCGCTCGCCCTGCACGATCAACGTCGGTGTTTTCAACCCGGTCAGGTGCTCCACGCGCGGCTTCTCAGGTTTACCCACCGCGTAAAAGGGATAGCCCAGGCACACCAGTGCATCCGCACCCAGTTCGTCGGCCAGCAGGCTGGCCATGCGCCCGCCCATGGACTTGCCACCCACCGCCAACCTGCCCGCGACCAAAGGTCGCACCTGCCGGTACACCTCGCGCCAGCATTCCAGTAACACCTTCTGCGGGTTCGGCGGCCGCTTGCCACCGGTAACCCTGCGCTCGGCCATGTACGGAAACTCGAAGCGCACGACCGCCACCCCAAGCGCCGCAAGCCTTTGCGCCATTTCGTCCATGAACCCGCTGTCCATCGGCGCACCTGCGCCGTGGGCCAGGATCAGGCAGCCCTTGTAGCCGTCCTTACCCTGAACCTGTGGAGGATCGCAGCGCAAGCCTGGGACATTTCCGACCTTCGCCCATTGATCCCCGTCAATACCGGCACTTTGCCCATTAATCATGCTTGCCTCGCTGTAAAGCCTGCCAAATAACCGTGGATGGGAACCCATACATGAACACAACCAGCAGTACCGCCTATAACTACAAGGTGGTCCGCCAATTCGCCATCATGACGGTGGTGTGGGGAATCGTCGGGATGGGGCTCGGCGTCTTCATCGCCGCCCAGCTCGCCTGGCCTTCCCTCAACTTCGACCTCCCCTGGACCAGCTTCGGCCGCCTGCGCCCCCTGCATACCAATGCGGTGATCTTCGCTTTCGGCGGCTGCGCGCTGTTCGCCACCTCCTATTATTCGGTGCAACGCACCTGCCAGACCACCCTGTTCGCACCGGGCCTGGCCGCGTTCACCTTCTGGGGCTGGCAACTGGTGATCCTGCTGGCGGCCATCAGCCTGCCGCTGGGCTACACCAGCTCCAAGGAATACGCCGAACTGGAATGGCCGATCGACATCCTGATCACCATCGTCTGGGTGGCCTACGCCATCGTGTTCTTCGGCACGCTGATGAAGCGCAACACCAAACACATCTACGTGGGTAACTGGTTCTTCGGGGCCTTCATCCTGACCGTGGCGCTGCTGCACATCGTCAACAACCTGGAACTGCCAGTCAGCCTGACCAAGTCGTATTCGGTATACGCCGGCGCTACCGATGCCATGGTGCAGTGGTGGTACGGCCACAACGCGGTAGGCTTCTTCCTGACTGCGGGCTTCCTGGGGATGATGTACTACTACGTGCCCAAGCAGGCCGAACGCCCGGTGTATTCCTATCGCCTGTCGATCGTGCACTTCTGGGCGCTGATCACACTGTACATCTGGGCCGGCCCGCACCACCTGCACTACACCGCCCTGCCCGACTGGGCGCAATCGCTGGGCATGGTGATGTCGCTGATCCTGCTGGCACCGAGCTGGGGCGGCATGATCAACGGCATGATGACCCTGTCGGGCGCCTGGCACAAACTGCGCAGCGACCCGATCCTGCGCTTTTTGGTGGTGTCCCTGGCGTTCTACGGCATGTCCACCTTCGAAGGCCCGATGATGGCCATCAAGACGGTCAACGCCCTGTCCCACTACACCGACTGGACCATCGGCCACGTGCACGCCGGCGCCCTCGGCTGGGTGGCGATGATCTCGATCGGCGCGCTGTACCACACCATCCCGAAAGTGTTCGGCAAAGAGCGCATGTACAGCCTCGGCCTGATCAACGCGCACTTCTGGCTGGCCACCATCGGCACCGTGCTGTACATCGCCTCGATGTGGGTCAACGGCATCGCCCAGGGCCTGATGTGGCGCGCGGTCAACAGCGACGGCACGCTCACGTACTCGTTCGTGGAAACCCTGGTGGCCAGCCACCCAGGCTTTGTCGTGCGCTTCGTCGGCGGCGCGATCTTCCTCAGCGGCATGTTCCTGATGGCCTGGAACACCTGGCGCACCGTGCGTTCGCCAGCGCTTGATGTCGCCCCTGCGAACGCCCAGTTGGCTTGAGGAGAAACGCCTGATGAAACATGAAGTCATCGAGAAAAACGTCGGCCTGATGGCCCTGCTGATGGTGTTCGCCGTCAGCATCGGCGGCCTGACCCAGATCGTCCCGCTGTTCTTCCAGGACGTCACCAACAAGCCGGTGGAAGGCATGAAGCCCTACACCGCGCTGCAGCTGGAAGGCCGCGATATCTACATCCGCGAAGGCTGCGTGGGCTGCCACTCGCAGATGATCCGCCCGTTCCGCGCCGAAACCGAGCGCTACGGCCACTACTCGGTAGCCGGTGAAAGCGTATGGGACCACCCGTTCCTGTGGGGCTCCAAGCGCACCGGGCCAGACCTGGCCCGCGTGGGCGGCCGCTACTCGGACGACTGGCACCGCGCGCACCTGTACAACCCCCGCAACGTGGTACCGGAGTCGAAGATGCCGTCGTACCCGTGGCTGGTCGCCCAGCAGGTCGACAACAGCCACACCGACACCAAGATGCGCACCCTGCGCACCCTGGGCGTGCCGTACTCCGACGACGACATTGCCGGCGCCCGCGACGCGGTCAAGGGCAAGACCGAGATGGACGCGCTGGTCGCCTACCTGCAGGTGCTCGGCACCGCGATCAAGAACAAGAGGTGAGTGCGATGGAACTGGACATCGGCATGATCCGCGGCCTGGGCACCCTGGTGGTGATGATCGCCTTCATCGGCCTCTCGCTGTGGGTATTCAACCGCCGCCGCGACCGTGATTTCGCCGAAGCGCGCCTGCTGCCCTTCGTCGACGACCGCCTGCCCCCTGCCGGGCAGGAACCTGCTGCAAAAAGGAGTAACGGGCAATGACCACCTTCTGGAGTACGTACATCAGCGTACTAACCATCGGTAGCCTGATTGGCCTGACCTGGCTGTTGCTCGCCACCCGCAAGGGCGAGAGCAAGAACACCACCGACCAGACCATGGGCCACAGCTTCGACGGCATCGAGGAGTACGACAACCCGCTGCCCAAGTGGTGGTTCTGGCTGTTCGTCGGCACCTTGGTGTTCTCGGTCGGCTACCTGATCCTCTACCCGGGCCTGGGCAACTGGAAAGGCATCTTGCCGGGTTATGAAAACGGCTGGACTGGCGCCAACGAATGGCAGAAGGAAATGGACAGGGCCGATGCCAAATTCGGCCCGATCTTCGCCAAGTACGCTGCCATGCCCGTGGAAGAAGTCGCCAAAGACCCGCAAGCGCTGAAAATGGGTGGCCGCCTGTTTGCCTCCAACTGCTCGGTGTGCCATGGCTCGGACGCCAAGGGTGCCTTCGGCTTCCCCAACCTCACCGACAAGGACTGGCGCTGGGGCGGCGATGCGGAAACCATCAAGGCGTCGATCATGAACGGCCGCCATGGTGTGATGCCGGCCTGGGCCGAGGTGATCGGCGAGCAGGGTGTGGCCGATGTGGCCGCGTACGTGCTGACCAGCATGGACGGCCGCACCCTGCCGGAAGGCGCCAAGGCCGACCCGGCCAAGGGCAAGGAGATCTTCGCCGGCAACTGCGTGGCCTGCCACGGACCGGAAGGCAAAGGCACTCCCGCCATGGGCGCGCCAGACCTGACCCACCCGCAGGCGTTCATCTATGGGTCGAGCTTTGCCCAGTTGCAGCAGACCATTCGTTATGGTCGCCAAGGGCAGATGCCGGCGCAGGCCGAGATCCAGGGCAACGACAAGGTGCACCTGCTGGCGGCTTATGTGTATAGCCTGTCGCAGGATGGCGCTGCTGAAACTGTGACCGCCAAATGAGTTCGCCGAGAGGGATTCGGCGCCTGTGAGACCGAGCGCCGCCCGCGCGGCGCATCGCGAGCTGCGCTCGCTCCTACGTCTGTTTCGGGCCAATTATTCCTGGGGGATTTGCGCGCGAACGCCTTGGCGCATGGCGTAATATCGGGTCGTACAAACAAGGCGGTCGCGCGCGCCTGTAACAGGCGTTACTGGCCCGAAGCAAACGTAGGAGCGAGCGCAGCTCGCGATGCGCCGCGCGGGCGGCGCTCGATATCCGCCCCACCACAACACGAAAGCCTTACCCCCACCCTACCCCCTCCTTGCACCCCCTCCGAACAGAACTAAGCTTGTTGCCTCAGTGGGCTTCGCTCCGAAAGGACCGATGCAGACGCGGCGCATAGCCTGTCGCCGTCCCGATAAAAAGCCTGACCGATCGATCAGAAAAAGATGGAAAACGGTACACATTACAAATATTTATTTGTGTACAATCGTCCGGACCCGATCGCTGCGGGACATCAGCGAACGGGCTCGGACACGGGTCGGCGTACCAAAGTTGCGTTGCGGTAACCCTGATGGTTATCAATACTGGCGCCGATTTTTCGACCAACAAGAACATTAAAACCGTGGAACCTTAGCATGAGCACAGCAATCAGTCCGACTGCTTATAACTATAAGGTCGTCCGCCAGTTCGCCATCATGACGGTGGTCTGGGGGATCCTTGGCATGGGCCTCGGCGTCTTCATCGCCTCGCAGCTGGTATGGCCGCAACTGAATCTGGACCTGCCCTGGACCAGCTTCGGCCGCCTGCGCCCGCTGCACACCAACCTGGTGATCTTCGCCTTCGGGGGCTGCGCGCTGTTCGGCACCAGCTACTACGTGGTGCAGCGCACCTGCCAGACCCGGCTGATCTCCGACAGCATGGCGGCCTTCACCTTCTGGGGTTGGCAGGCGGTGATCGTCGGCGCGCTGATCACCCTGCCGATGGGCTATACCACCACCAAGGAGTACGCCGAGCTCGAATGGCCGCTGGCGATCCTGCTGGCCATCGTCTGGGTGACCTACGGGTTGGTGTTCTTCGGCACCATCGTCAAGCGCAAGACCAAGCACATCTATGTCGGCAACTGGTTCTACGGCGCCTTCATCGTGGTGACCGCGATGCTGCACATCGTCAACCACATCTCGCTGCCAGTGAGCCTGTTCAAGTCGTACTCGGCGTACTCCGGCGCCACCGACGCGATGATCCAGTGGTGGTACGGCCACAACGCCGTGGGCTTCTTCCTCACCACCGGCTTCCTGGGGATGATGTACTACTTCGTGCCCAAGCAGGCCGAGCGGCCGATCTACTCGTATCGCCTGTCGATCGTCCACTTCTGGGCGCTGATCACCCTGTACATCTGGGCCGGCCCTCACCACCTGCACTACACCGCCCTGCCTGACTGGGCACAGTCGCTGGGCATGGTGATGTCGATCATCCTGCTGGCGCCAAGCTGGGGCGGCATGATCAACGGCATGATGACCCTGTCGGGCGCCTGGCACAAACTGCGCACCGACCCGATCCTGCGCTTTTTGGTCGTTTCGCTGGCGTTCTACGGCATGTCCACCTTCGAAGGCCCGATGATGGCCATCAAGACCGTGAACTCACTGTCGCACTACACCGACTGGACCATCGGCCACGTCCACGCCGGCGCCCTCGGCTGGGTGGCCATGATCTCGATCGGTGCCGTGTACCACATGATCCCGAAACTCTACGGCCGCGAGCAGATGCACAGCATCGGCCTGATCAACGCGCACTTCTGGCTCGCCACCATCGGTACCGTGCTGTACATCGCCTCGATGTGGGTCAACGGCATCACCCAAGGCCTGATGTGGCGCGCCATCAACGATGACGGCACCCTCACCTACTCCTTCGTCGAAGCCCTGCAGGCCAGCCACCCTGGCTATATCGTCCGCGCCCTGGGCGGTGCGTTCTTCGCCAGCGGCATGCTGCTGATGGCCTACAACGTGTTCCGTACCGTACGTGCCGCCAACCCGGCACAGGCCGAGGAAGCCGCCAAGATCGTCGTTGTGGGAGCGCACTGATGAAGCATGAAGCCGTCGAGAAGAACATAGGCCTGCTGGCCTTCTTCATGGTCATCGCCGTGAGCGTCGGTGGCCTGACCCAGATCGTCCCGCTGTTTTTCCAGGACGTCACCAACAAACCCGTTGAAGGCATGAAGCCGCGCACCGCGCTGGAAGTGGAAGGCCGCGACATCTACATCCGCGAAGGTTGCGTGGGCTGCCACTCGCAGATGATCCGCCCGTTCCGCGCCGAAACCGAGCGCTACGGCCACTACTCGGTAGCCGGCGAAAGCGTGTGGGACCACCCGTTCCTGTGGGGCTCCAAGCGTACCGGGCCGGACCTGGCCCGCGTGGGTGGCCGCTACTCCGATGACTGGCACCGCGCGCACCTGTACAACCCGCGCAACGTGGTACCGGAGTCAAAGATGCCGTCCTACCCGTGGCTGGTCGAGAACAAGCTCGACGGCAAGGACACCGCGAAAAAACTGGAAGTGCTGCGCACACTCGGCACCCCGTACACCGACGCCGACATAGCCGGCGCGCGTGACGCGGTCAAGGGCAAGACCGAAATGGACGCTATCGTCGCGTACCTGCAGGGTCTTGGCACCATCATCAAAAGCAAACGGTGACGCTGATGGATATCGGGATGATTCGCGGCCTGGGCACCGTCGTGGTGATGGTGGCCTTCGTGGGCCTGGCGCTGTGGGTGTTCAACCCACGGCGTAAAAAGGACTTCGACGAAGCAACCCAACTGCCCTTCGCGGATGACCCCGAGGCCACCCGGCACGTCGAGCAAGCAAAAGCTTCTGGGAGCAAACAACAATGACAACCTTCTGGAGTCTGTACGTTACCGTCCTGACCCTGGGCACCATCTTCTCGTTGACCTGGCTGCTGCTGTCCACCCGCAAGGGGCAGCGCGAAGAAGTGACCGACGAAACCGTCGGGCATGCCTTCGATGGCATCGAGGAGTACGACAACCCACTGCCGAAATGGTGGTTCTGGCTGTTCGTCGGCACCATCATCTTCGCCCTTGGCTACCTGGTGCTGTACCCGGGCCTGGGCAACTGGAAAGGCGTGCTGCCGGGCTACTCGTACCTGGACAACGAAAAGCAGACCGAGTTTTCCAACGGCCAGCCGGGCTGGACCGGTGTGCACGAGTGGGAAAAGGAAATGGCCAAGGCCGACGCCCGCTTCGGGCCGATCTTCGCCAAGTTCGCCGCCATGCCCATCGAGGACGTGGCCAAGGACCCGCAGGCGCTGAAAATGGGCGCACGGCTGTTCGCCTCCAACTGCTCGGTGTGCCACGGTTCCGACGCCAAGGGTGCCTTCGGCTTCCCTAACCTCACCGACAACGACTGGCGCTGGGGCGGTGAGCCCGACACCATCAAGACCACCATCATGGGCGGCCGCCACGGCGTGATGCCGGCCTGGGCCGAGGTGATCGGTGATCAGGGCGTGGCCGACGTGGCGGCGTTCGTGGTCAGCAAGCTGGATGGCCGCACCCTGCCGGAAGGCGTCAAGGCCGATGCCGAGAACGGTCAGAAGATCTTCGCAGCCAACTGCGTGGCCTGCCACGGGCCGGAAGGCAAAGGCACACCGGCCATGGGCGCACCGAACCTGACCCACCCGCAGGCGTTCATCTACGGGTCCAGCTTTGCCCAGCTGCAACAGACCATCCGTTATGGTCGCCAGGGGCAGATGCCGGCGCAGGAACAGTTGCAGGGTAATGACAAGGTGCACTTGCTGGCGGCTTATGTGTACAGCCTGTCGCATCAGGACCAGGCGCCGGCCAAGACCGAGTAAGCAGGCCTGGCCTCTTCGCGGGCAAGCCCGCGAAGAGGCCAGCACTGACAAAGGTTTTCCACCGCCAGACTGACCTGGATCAATTGACACCCGCCATAACACGATTCACACCACAAACCCAACGCGACTAAAGGTCGCAGTGCGACCCCATACCGCCATCAGCGGCGTATCATGGGCCGTAGAGCGCTAGCAGATTGCGCGAGACTGCGGCCGGCACGCACTGGCCGCGGCGTTTCTCCACTGCCGTGGGACTTGATGATGAGCAAGCAAATTCCGGTACATGACGTCACCCCGCCTGCCAGCAAAGGGAAGGATTCCGTCGACCTCTACGCCTCCCGGGAAAAGATCTACACCCGCGCCTTCACCGGCCTGTTCCGCCGCCTGCGCATGGTCGGTGGTGCCGTGTTGTTCCTGCTCTACTTCGGCACCGTATGGCTGAACTGGGGTGGTCACCAGGCCGTATGGTGGAACCTGCCCGAGCGCAAGTTCTACATTTTCGGCGCCACCATCTGGCCGCAGGACTTCATCCTACTGTCGGGCATCCTGATCGTCGCCGCCTTCGGCCTGTTCTTCATCACCGTGTTCGCCGGCCGGGTGTGGTGCGGCTACACCTGCCCGCAAAGCGTGTGGACATGGATTTTCATGTGGTGCGAAAAAGTCACCGAAGGCGACCGCAACCAGCGCATGAAGCTCGACAAAGCCCCCATGAGCGGCAACAAGTTCCTGCGCAAATTCGCCAAGCACAGCCTGTGGCTGCTGATCGGTTTCGTCACCGGCATGACCTTTGTGGGCTATTTCTCGCCCATCCGCGAACTGGTCATCGAATTCTTCACAGGCCAGGCCGATGGCTGGGCCTACTTCTGGGTCGGGTTCTTCACCCTCGCCACCTACGGCAACGCCGGCTGGCTGCGCGAACAGGTGTGCGTTTACATGTGCCCCTACGCCCGCTTCCAGAGCGTGATGTTCGACAAGGACACACTGATCGTTTCCTACGACCCGCGCCGCGGCGAAACCCGCGGCCCGCGTAAAAAGGATGCCGACTACAAGGCACAGGGGCTGGGCGACTGCATCGACTGCACCATGTGCGTCCAGGTCTGCCCTACCGGCATCGACATCCGTGACGGCCTGCAGATCGAGTGCATTGGCTGCGCCGCGTGCATCGACGCCTGTGACGGCATCATGGACAAGATGAACTACCCCAAAGGGCTTATCAGCTACACCACTGAACACAACCTGTCCGGGCAGAAGACCCACATGCTGCGCCCGCGCCTGATCGGCTATGCCGTGGTGCTGCTGGTGATGATCATCGGCCTGGCCACCGCCTTCGCCACCCGCTCGCTGGTCGGCTTCGACGTCAGCAAAGACCGCGTGCTGTACCGCGAGAACGCCCAGGGCAGGATCGAGAACGTGTACAGCCTGAAGGTGATGAACAAGGACCAGCGCGACCACGTCTACGTACTGGACGCCGCCGGCCTGCCAGACCTCAAGCTTGAAGGCCAGCGCGAGATCCGCGTGGCTGCCGGTGATATCGTCAGCCTTCCGGTGCAGCTGTCGGTGGCCCCCGAGAAGCTGCCCTCGACCACCAACGAAATCACCTTCATCCTTAAAAGCGCCGACGACAGTGACGCCCAGGTTGAAGCCAAGAGCCGTTTCATCGGCCCACAGATCCGCTAAGAGAGATAACGCACAATGCCTGTCGCCACCGCCGCCAGCCCCTGGTACAAGCACCTCTGGCCCTGGATCATCATCGGCATCCTCACCACCTCGGTGTGCCTGAGCCTGACCATGGTCAGTATCGCCGTGAACAACCCGGACAACCTGGTGAACGACAACTACTACGAGGCCGGCAAGGGCATCAACCGCTCGCTGGACCGTGAACTGCTGGCGCAGCAGTTGGGGCTGAAGGCCAGCGTGCACCTGGACGAGCTCACCGGCGAAGTGGACCTGCGCCTGACCGGCAACAGCGGCCCGCAGAGCCTGGAGCTGAACCTGATTTCGCCTACCCAGCCAGAGAAAGACCGCAGAGTGCTGCTGAGCCGGGTTGAAGCAGGGCGTTATGTGGGGCAACTGGAGGACAAGGTGGAGGGGCGGCGCTTTGTTGAGCTGCTGGGGAGCGAAGGTGGCCAGGTGTGGCGCTTGTTCGAAGAGGAAAAAGTGGAGCATGGGGTGACCTTGCAGCTGGGTGACGAAGCGCTGCAAGGTGCTGAACACCAATAACTGCACCACCACCGCCCCTTGTGGGAGTAACTGTCTTGCACAAAAACTAGAAGTTGGCGCGATCACTGTGGAAGCGGGCTTGCCCGCGAACACGGACGAAGCCCGTGCCATCCACCGCGTCGCCTGCTTCGCGGGCAAGCCCGCTCCCACAGGTAATGTGTATCGCTCGCGAAATGTGTAAGGCAATGATGTGATGACCCAGCCCACCCCCTGCTACCACTGCGCCCTGCCCGTCCCCGCTGGCAGCCGCTTCACCGCCGTGGTCCTTGGCCAGCCTCGGCAGTTCTGCTGCCCCGGTTGCCAGGCGGTGGCCGAGTCGATCGTTGCCGGTGGCCTGGAGCACTACTACCAGCACCGCAGCGACAACAGCGCCAACCCCGAAGCCTTGCCCAAACAGCTGCAAGACGAGCTGGCCCTGTACGACCGTAGCGACGTGCAGCAAAGCTTCGTGCGCCACCAGGGCGAGCTGGCCGAAACCACGCTGCTGGTCGAAGGCATCAGCTGCGCCGCCTGCGGCTGGCTGATCGAAAAGCACCTGCGCAACCTGCCCGGCGTCGCCGAAGTCCGCCTGAACCTGTCCAACCACCGTCTGCTGCTGAACTGGGACGACAAGCAACAGCCGCTCTCGCGCCTGCTGGCCGAGCTGCGCCAGATTGGCTACGCCGCCCACCCCTACCAACCCGACCAGGCCGCCGAACAGCTGGCCCGCGAAAACCGCAGCGCCCTGCGCCGCCTGGGCGTGGCCGGGCTGCTGTGGTTCCAGGCGATGATGGCAACCATGGCCACCTGGCCGGAATTCAACATCGACCTGTCGCCTGAACTGCACACCATCCTGCGCTGGGTGGCGCTGTTCCTCACCATCCCCATCGTGTTCTACAGCTGCGCACCGTTCTTCAAAGGCGCAGCACGCGACCTGCGCACCCGCCACCTGACCATGGACGTTTCGGTATCGCTGGCCATTGGCCTGGCCTTCGGCGCCGGCATCTGGACCGCCATCACCGGCAGTGGCGAGCTGTATTTCGACACCGTGGGCATGTTCGCCCTGTTCCTGCTCACGGGCCGCTACCTGGAGCGCCGCGCCCGCGAACGCACTGCCGCCGCCACCGCGCAACTGGTCAACCTGCTGCCGGCCTCGTGCCTGCGCCTGGACGCCCTCGGCCGCAGCGAACGCATCCTGCTCAGCGAACTGCAATGCGGCGACACGGTGCAAGTACTGCCGGGCGCCGTGATCCCCGCCGACGGGCGCATTGTCGAAGGCCGCTCCAGTGTGGATGAATCGCTGCTGACCGGCGAATACCTGCCACAACCGCGCCGGGTGGGCGAACGGGTCACCGGCGGCACGCTGAACGTCGAAAGCACGCTGAACGTGGAGGTTGAAGCACTGGGCCACGATTCGCGGCTGTCGGCCATCGTGCGCCTGCTGGAACGCGCGCAAACCGAAAAACCACGCCTGGCCGAAATCGCCGACCGGGCCTCGCAGTGGTTCCTGCTGTTCTCGCTGCTGGCCGCCGTGGCCATTGGCTTGTGGTGGTGGTATCTGGACCCAGCACGGGCGTTCTGGATCGTGCTGGCGATGCTGGTAGCCACCTGTCCCTGCGCGTTGTCCCTGGCCACGCCAACGGCGCTGACCGCCGCCACCGGCACCCTGCACAAGCTCGGCCTGCTGGTCACCCGTGGCCATGTGCTGGAAGGCCTGAACCAGATCGACACGGTGATTTTCGACAAGACCGGCACACTGACCGAAGGCCGCCTTACCCTGCGCAGCATCCGCCCACTCGGCAGCCTGCCCGCCGACCGCTGCCTGGCCCTGGCAGCCGCGCTGGAAAACCGCTCCGAACACCCCATCGCCCGCGCCTTTGGCCGCACCGCCACACCCGCGGATGATGTGCAGACCGTACCCGGCCTGGGCCTGGAAGGCCTGGTGGACGGCCAGCGCCTGCGCATTGGCCAGGCCACCTTCGTCTGTGCCCTGAGCGGCGCGGAGATCCCCGGCGTGCCGGAACCGCGCGGCCAGTGGTTGCTGCTGGGTGACCGCCAGGGGCCGCTGGCCTGGCTCGGCCTGGACGACCGACTGCGCGACGATGCGCCTGCCCTGCTCGCCGCCTGCAAGGCCCGGGGCTGGCGTACGCTGCTGCTGTCGGGCGACAGCTCGCCGATGGTCGCCGAAGTGGCCGCGCAGCTGGGTATAGACCAGGCCATTGGCGGCCTGCGCCCGGACGACAAGCTGGACCGGCTGAAAGCGTTGCAGGCAGCCGGAAGCAAGGTGCTGATGCTGGGTGACGGGGTCAACGACGTGCCAGTACTGGCCGCCGCCGATATCAGCATCGCCATGGGCAGTGCCACGGATCTTGCCAAGACCAGCGCCGATGCGGTGCTGCTGTCCAACCGCCTTCAGGCACTGGTGCAGGCCTTCGACCTGGCCCGCCGCACCCGCCGCAACATCCTCGAAAACCTGCTATGGGCATCGCTGTATAATGGCCTGATGTTGCCGTTTGCCGCGCTCGGCTGGATTACCCCGGTTTGGGCCGCCATCGGCATGTCGGTCAGCTCGCTGATCGTGGTGCTCAATGCCCTGCGCCTGACCCGCATGCACCCGGCAGCGGCCTTGCCGAACACCGAAACACCCCTGCCCGGGAGGAAGTCGCCATGCCCGCCCTCTATGTCATGATTCCCGCCGCTTTGCTGCTGGTGGGCGTGGCCGTGTACATCTTCTTCTGGGCGGTGGACAGCGGCCAGTACGACGACCTTGAAGGCCCCGCCCATAGTATCCTCTTCGACGACCAGGACCCGCGCCACCAGGCGGCGGTAAAACCTGACGACGCCCCGGCCGACACCGACAAGGAACCACCGCCCCGTGCCTGACCTGCTTCCCCTGCTGGGCTCGGCACTGGTCCTTGGCCTGCTTGGCGGCGGCCATTGCCTGGGCATGTGCGGCGGCCTGATGGGCGCACTGACCCTGGCCATCCCGCCCGAACAGCGTGGCCGGCGTTTGCGCCTGCTGCTGGCGTACAACCTCGGGCGCATTACCAGCTATGCCTGTGCCGGCCTGCTGCTGGGCCTGGCTGGCTGGGCCGTGGCCAGCAGCCCGGCAGCACTGGCACTGCGGGTGCTGGCGGCACTGCTGCTGATTGCCATGGGGCTGTACCTGGCCGGCTGGTGGAGCGGGCTGACCCGCATCGAAGCGCTGGGCCGGGGGCTGTGGCGGCACATCCAGCCGGTCGCTTCGCGCTTGCTACCGGTATCCAGCCTGCCCCGGGCATTGTTGCTGGGCGCGCTGTGGGGGTGGCTGCCGTGCGGGTTGGTGTACAGCACCCTGTTGTGGGCGGCCAGCCAGGGCAACGCCGGGTATAGCGCGGCGTTGATGCTGGCATTCGGGGTGGGGACGTGGCCAGTGCTGCTGGCTACCGGGTTGGCAGCAGAGCGGGTAAACGCTTTGTTGAGACGGCGCAGTGTGCGGGTGGCTGGCGGGGTGTTGGTGATGCTGTTTGGGGTGTGGACCTTGCCCGGGCCGCACCAGCATTGGCTGATGGGGCATTGATGGGGCCGCTTTGACGCCCCGATGCCCTTGATACAAATCAACACAGTTTCCTACAGACGGCCATAGACTCCGGTGCACTGCTGCTCTTTCCGGGGACCGCCCTCATGCTCGACGACCTACGTTGGGATACCGACCTGATCCGCCGCTACGATCTGGCCGGACCACGCTACACCTCTTACCCGACCGCCGTGCAACTGCACAGCGAGGTGGGCTCGTTCGACCTGCTCCATGCCCTGCGCGAGAGCCGTCGAGCCGTGCGCCCGCTGTCGCTGTACGTGCATGTGCCGTTCTGCGCCAACATCTGCTACTACTGCGCCTGCAACAAGGTCATCACCAAGGACCGCGCCCGCGCTGCGCCCTATTTGCAGCGCCTGGAGCAGGAAATCCAGCTAATCGCCTGCCACCTGGCCCCTAAACAACGTGTTGAACAGCTGCATTTCGGCGGCGGCACGCCGACCTTTCTCAGCCATGTGGAACTGCGCCAGCTGATGGCCACCCTGCGCCAGCACTTCCACCTGCTGGACGACGACTCTGGCGACTACGGCATCGAAATCGACCCCCGCGAAGCCGACTGGTCGACCATGGGCCTGCTGCGCGAGCTGGGTTTCAACCGTGTCAGCCTGGGCGTGCAGGACCTGGACCCTGCCGTGCAGCGTGCGGTCAACCGCTTGCAAAGCCTTGAGCAAACCCGCACCTTGATCGAAGCCGCACGCACGTTGCAGTTCCGCTCGGTCAACCTCGACCTGATCTACGGCCTGCCCAAGCAAACCCCGGAAGGCTTTGCCCGCACCGTCGAAGAGGTGATCCGCTTGCAGCCCGACCGGCTGTCGGTGTTCAACTACGCCCACCTGCCCGAGCGCTTCATGCCGCAGCGGCGCATTGACAACAACGACCTGCCCAGCGCGGCGGCCAAGCTGGAGATGCTGCACGCCACCATCGACCAACTGACCGCCGCCGGTTACCGCTACATCGGCATGGACCACTTCGCCCTGCCCGACGACGAGCTGGCCATTGCCCAGGAGGAAGGCACCCTGCAGCGCAACTTCCAAGGCTACACCACCCACGGGCACTGCGACCTGATTGGCCTGGGCGTGTCGGCCATCAGCCAGATCGGCGACCTGTACTGCCAGAACAGCAGCGACCTCAACACCTATCAGGACAGCCTGTCCAACGCCCAGCTGGCCACCCAGCGCGGCCTGCTGTGCAACCACGACGACCGTATCCGCCGGGCCGTGATCCAGCAGCTGATCTGCCATTTCGAGCTGGACTTCGAGCCGATCGAACAGGCCTTCACTATCGATTTTCGCGGCTACTTCAACGACCTCTGGCCCGAGCTGCTGACCTTGCAGCGCGACGGCCTGATCAGCCTGGACGACAAAGGCATCCGCATCTTGCCGGCGGGCCGCTTGCTGGCACGCTCGGTGTGCATGGTGTTCGACGCCTACCTGGCCATGCAAAACCGCCAGCGCTTCTCGCAGGTGATCTGAAAACCGAGGCGTTCAACCGCATGGACAAGTTTCCTTGCCGGGCACACTATGGGCACACAAGGACTCCCGGCAGGGCACCTGCCGGGGTTTCGCCAGTGCGCACCAAAAACGCGCACACTGGCCTACACCCTGTGTCGTAGGTTACCCTTACGACTTATGTGTGCTTTCCCACAAGGATCGATTCAAATGTCCGAGCCAGTCAAACTGCGCCCACACAACCAGGCCCACTGCAAGGACTGCAGCCTGGCCCCCCTGTGCCTGCCTCTTTCGCTGAACCTGGAAGACATGGATGCACTGGATGAAATCGTCAAACGCGGCCGCCCGCTGAAAAAAGGCGAGTTCCTGTTCCGCCAGGGTGACAATTTCGGCTCGGTCTACGCGGTACGTTCCGGCGCCCTGAAAACCTTCAGCCTCAGCGACAGCGGCGAAGAGCAGATTACCGGCTTCCACCTGCCCAGCGAGCTGGTCGGGCTGTCGGGCATGGACACCGAGGCCTACCCGGTATCGGCGCAGGCTCAGGAAACCACTTCCGTGTGCGAGATTCCCTTCGAGCGCCTCGACGAGCTGTCGGTACAGCTGCCGCAGCTACGCCGCCAGCTGATGCGGGTGATGAGCCGGGAAATCCGCGACGACCAGCAAATGATGCTGCTGCTGTCGAAAAAAACCGCCGACGAGCGCATTGCCACCTTCCTGGTCAACCTGTCGGCACGCTTCCGCGCCCGCGGCTATTCGGCCAACCAGTTCCGCCTGAGCATGTCGCGCAACGAAATTGGTAATTATCTGGGCCTGGCGGTGGAAACCGTTTCGCGGGTGTTCACCCGGTTCCAGCAGAATGGCCTGATCCGCGCCGAAGGCAAGGAAGTGCACATTCTCGACCCGATCCAGCTGTGTGCGCTGGCCGGTGGTGCAATCGAGGCCTGAGGCCAGCGTTTAGCGGGTATACTTGGGCATTCGTTTTCCCAGGATGCCCGCAACAATGCACAGCGACACCTTCGACCTCAAAGCCCTCATCCGCCCGGTAGTGGACTTCCCCAAGCCAGGCGTGATCTTCCGCGACATTACCCCGCTGTTCCAGTCGCCGCGCGGGCTGCGCTATGTGGCCGACCAGTTCATCGAGCGCTATGTCGAGGCCGAGTTCAGCCACATTGGTGCCATGGATGCGCGGGGCTTTCTGATTGGTTCGATCATCGCCCACCAGCTGAACAAGCCGCTGATCCTGTTCCGCAAGCAAGGCAAACTGCCGGCTGACGTGCTGAGCGAGGGCTACCAGACTGAGTACGGCGAGGCCTTCCTGGAAGTGCACGCCGACAGCCTGTGCGAAGGTGATTCGGTGTTGATCTTCGATGACCTGATTGCCACGGGCGGAACGCTGCTGGCGGCGGCCAACCTGGTACGTCGTACCGGGGCGCAGGTGTTCGAGGCGGCGGCGATCATTGACTTGCCAGAGCTGGACGGGTCGCGCCGGTTGCAGGCGGCTGGGGTGCCTACCTTCTGCCTGACCGAGTTTTCCCTCAGCGAATACTGAGTTGGCTTCCGGGGCTGCTTTGCAGCCCCGGCAATTTCAAATCAGAGCGAAATCGGCCGCCGCCCCGCAAAGGCATGGGCCAATGTCCCGCCATCCACCATCTCCAGCTCGCCACCCAGCGGCACGCCATGGGCAATCCGCGAAGCCACCAACCCCTTCTCAGCCAGCAACTGCGCAATGTAATGCGCTGTCGCCTCCCCTTCCACCGTCGGGTTGGTCGCCAGGATCACCTCGGTAAAGGTGCCCTGTTCCTCGATACGCGCCATCAGTTGCGGAATGCCAATCGCCTCCGGCCCCAGGCCGTCCAGCGGCGACAGGTGGCCCTTGAGCACGAAGTAACGGCCACGGTAGCCGGTCTGCTCCACGGCATACACATCGGTCGGCCCCTCGACCACGCACAGCTGGGTGTCATCACGGCGCGTGTCGGCGCATTGCGGGCACAGCTCCTGCTCGGTCAGGGTACGGCACTGACGGCAATGGCCAACACCTTCCATGGCCTGGGTCAACGCTTGGGCCAGGCGCAGCCCGCCACTGCGGTCGCGCTCGAGCAGTTGCAGGGCCATGCGCTGGGCGGTTTTCTGGCCGACACCGGGCAGAATACGCAGGCCGTCGATCAGTTGGCGGATGAGGGGGCTGAAGCTCATGAGAAAGGCCTGACAATTCAATAAGAGGCGGTTTATACCCAGCGGGGGCAGTGGCGTCAAATCAGTAGACCGCGCCCTGGCTGAAATCTTTGCAAAAAAAAACCGCCGCTGGATTCAGCGGCGGTTTTCGGTATCGCAATGCCCTTAGAACGGCATCTTGAAGCCCGGCGGCAGTTGCATGCCAGCCGTCATGCCGCCCATCTTTTCCTGGCTGCTCTGCTCAACCTTGCGCACCGCGTCGTTCAGCGCGGCGGCGATCAGGTCTTCCAGCACTTCTTTGTCGTCCTCGTCGGTCGACATCAGGCTCTGGTCGATGCTGACACGCTTGACGTCGTGACGACCGGTCATCACCACGCTCACCAGGCCACCACCGGACTGGCCGGTGACTTCAGCGTTGGCCAGCTCTTCCTGCATCTTCTGCATCTTTTCCTGCATCTGCTGGGCCTGCTTCATCAGGCCGGCCATGCCACCTTTCATCATGGGGGTATACCTCGATTGGGTCATGTGATGCGGCCCGGCGCAGGGCCGGCCGCATGGTTATCCGTTACTGGCCCTGATTGGCCAGGGCCTCTACAGGCTCAATAGTATCCTGCCGCACCTTGGCACCGAACAACTTGATCATCTGCTGGATCAACGGATCCTGCTCGATCGAGGTGACCGCGTCCTGCTGGCGTTCGGCGCGCTTGCGCGCGGCGGCCTGGGCCGGAGTCTCCTGCTCGGGCAGGATCAGCTCGATGCGCAGGTTCAGCGTGCGCCCCAGGTGCTGGTTGAGCGCTTCGTTCAGGCGTCGCTGCTGGGTAGTGTTGAACAGCGCGCCTTGACCTGGATCCAGGTGCAGCAGCCAGTCGTCGCCTTCTGCACTGATCAGCGTACAGTTTGCCGCGATGTTGCCTGTCATCCCGGACACAGGCAACTGCGGGAATAATTCGAGCCATTGCAGGGCCAGGCCGGTGGCCGGCTTGGCCGCTGGCAGCGGCTGGGCTACCGGCTTGGGCGCTTCCTCCTGGATGTGCTCGGCCAGTTCGTCCAGGTAACTGAAACCGACCGGGTCACTTTCACCGCCGTAATAGTCTTCGTCCAGGGGAGGCTCATCGTCCCGGTCCATGCCTACGGCGGAGTAGGCGGACGGGTCGAAAGGCGGTTCATCATCATGGGCCGGGGCGGCCTGCTGGATTGGAACTGCGGGCGCAGGTGCGGGCACTGGCTCAGGTTGCGCCACCACCGCTGCCGGCGGTGCTGCGGGCTCTTCCCATGGCAGGTCGATCACCTCTACCGCTGGCTCGGACTCGGGTTCGGGCTCAACCACAGGAACAGGCTCAGGCTCAACGGCCGCAGCAGGTTCGGCCGCAGGCTGAGGCGGCGGCTCGACTGGCGCGGGGGCCTGAACGGGTGGCGCAGCAGGTTCTACCACAACCGTTGGCGGCGCCACGGCAACTACAGGCGCTGCCACTGGTTTTGCAGAATCAGCTGTGGCCTGGCTGATCCCCACTGGCTTTAGCACCGGTTTCGGTGCGTCGTCGGTATCGGCCGGGCGGAACGCCAGCATGCGCAGCAGCACCATTTCGAAGCCGCCACGCGGGTCCGGGGCCAACGGCAGGTCTCGGCGGCCGATCAGGCCCATCTGGTAATAGAACTGCACGTCTTCGGCCGGCAGCGCCTGAGCCAGCGCCAGCACCCGCTCGCGATCGCCCTGGCCGTTGTCCACGGCCTCGGGCAGCGCCTGGGCAATGGCCACGCGGTGCAGCACATTGAGCATTTCAGCCAGCACGCCGGCCCAGTCCGGGCCCTGTTCGGCGAGGTTGCGCACGGCCTCTAGCAAGGCCCGGGCATCACCTTCCAGCAAGGCCTGCAGCACGCCATAGACCTGACCATGATCCAGGCTGCCAAGCATCGCCCGCACATCAGCGGCCAGCACTTTGCCTTCGCCAAAGGCGATGGCCTGGTCGGTCAGGCTCATGGCGTCACGCATCGAACCATCGGCCGCGCGGCCCAGCAGCCACAGGGCATCCGGTTCGAACGGCACGTTTTCGGCAGCCAGTACGTGGCTGAGGTGCTCCACCACACGCTCCGGGCTCATGTTCTTCAGCGAGAACTGCAGGCAGCGCGACAGGATGGTGGCCGGCAGTTTCTGCGGGTCGGTGGTGGCGAGGATGAACTTGACGTAGGGCGGCGGCTCTTCCAGCGTCTTGAGCAAGGCATTGAAGGAGTGCGTCGAGAGCATGTGCACTTCGTCGATCAGGTAGACCTTGAAACGCCCACGGCTCGGGGCGTACTGCACGTTGTCGAGCAGTTCGCGGGTGTCTTCGACCTTGGTACGGCTGGCGGCGTCGATTTCGATCAGGTCGACGAAACGGCCTTCGTCGATCTCCCGGCACACCGAACAGGTGCCGCACGGCGTGGAGGTGATGCCGGTTTCGCAGTTAAGGCACTTGGCGATGATACGGGCGATGGTCGTCTTGCCCACACCGCGGGTACCGGTGAACAGGTAGGCGTGGTGCAGGCGCTGGTTGTCCAAGGCATTGATCAAGGCCTTGAGCACATGGGCCTGGCCGACCATTTCGCGGAACGAGCGCGGACGCCATTTACGTGCAAGAACCTGATAACTCATCGAAAAACCATCGTTGCCTGATAGAGCGGAAGAGCGCTAATGCTAGCGGAGCGGGGGCAAAATTGCACCCTACGCGAATCGTCTAAGCTTTGAGGCAGGTGCGTTGTTCAGGGAGGATACGCCTTTGCGAAGTTTGCTGGCCCTACTGCTGCTCTGGCCCATGCACAGCCTGGCTGAACAGCCCGTGCTGCGCTTCTCCGTTGCAGAGAGCTGGAGCATGCCGCTGGTCCGCATCGAAGGCGACCAGCCGGTGGAAGGCCTGGTGTATGACCTGATACAAGCGCTGGCCAGGGAAGTGGGCGTACGCCCCCAGTATCACGTCATGGCCCGCCTTCGCCTGCAGGAGGCCATGAACAACGGCGATATCGATGTACGCTGCTATGTCAGCACCCAGTGGTTCAATGACCGCCCCGGGGATTTTGTCTGGAGTATCCCGCTGATACACCAGCGTGACGTACTGGTAGGCCGTGTGGGCGACAGCAGCCCCATGCCCCCGGAACAACTGCCGCCCCAAGCTATTGGCACGGTGCTGGGCTACACCTACTCGACCCTGCAACCGCTGCTGGATCAGGGCCAGTTGCGCCGTGAAGACAGCCGCAGCCAATTGCTGGTGCTGCAGAAGTTACAGGCTGGGCGCTATCGGCATGCGGTCAGTAACCAGCTGTCGTTGCAGTGGTTTAACCAAGGGTTGCCGGCTGATCAGCAGTTGCAGGTGCTGGCGGTGCTGGAGGAACAGGATCTGGGGTGCATGGTGCGTAGCGATCCGGGGTTACCGACCCAAGGGCTGCTGCGGGCGCTGGTGAGGATGAAGCAGTCGGGGGAGATCGAGCGGATTGTGCAGCGGTATGGGGGAGCAGGGCTTTCAGGGGATTCAGTGGCTCAACCTTGATCTGGGGAGGGCTGACGGGTGTACGCCGATGGTTTTTTATTGCCTGTGAGACCGAGCGCCGCCCACGCGGCGCATCGCGAGCTCCTACGTTTGTTTCGGGCCAATTTTTCCTATGGGATTTGCGCGCGAACGCCTTGGCGCATGGCGCGATATCATGTCGTACAAACCAGGCGGTCGCGCGCACGTGCCACAGGCGTTACTGGCTGGGAACAAACGTAGGAGCGAGCGCAGCTCGCGATGCGCCGCGCGGGCGGCGCTCGATCTCACAGGCGCCAAACAACCCAAGCCAAACACCCCGCAGCCATCACGCAATCACATGCCAACGCTCAGCACCTATAACCCCACCGCCGCTCAACTGCCAAAGCGACAGCATCCGCCTGCCCCCAGGCAGTAGCTGATTGTGCGCTCACTCTGATCGAGCTCCCTGCCATCACACCAAAGCCAGCAAACCTGCACTCAAGTACAACCCCACGCCAAACACAAAATGCGTAGCCAAGCTCTTCAGGCAGTTACGCGCAGGCTTCGGCGTCCTAGACGCAAAGAACCCCGCGCCCATCGCCGGCTGCATGAAGCACAACGGTGCCACGACCGTACCCACGCCAACAACTGCTGCCGGTAACAAAGTAGGCGACAGCAACCAGCCCTCCCCTACGATCACAACCAGCAGCATTGCGAACAGCACACCGATGGCGTAATGGATCACCCATCCCCACGCCAACTCATTTCGCACGGGTTCGGCTTTGGCAATCGCCTGATGCAGTACACGACCGTTCAGCAAATGCCCCGCCCAACGCCCGACCATGGCGAAATTCAGCGTGGCAACACCCAAGCGCCGCAGCAGTAGCCCCCACAGGTCCATGACCACCGTGGCACCAATGCCAATCGGCAAGGCAGCAGAAAACATCGCAGTAATCGTCATAGAACAAGCCCTCGAAGATTGACGGTCATCACCATGACGCGCAGCATAGAAGTTGAAGTCAACTTCAAGTCAAGGGCCTTCAATGGACATTGCCGACGTCGCCAAACGCACAGGCGTACCCGCCTCGACACTGCGTTACTACGAGAAGAAAGGTTTGCTCAAGTCACTCGCCGGGCGCGGCCAGCGGCGGCAGTTTGCAGCTGATGTGGCGGACAAGCTGGCGCTGATCGCGCTGGGGCAGGCTGCGGGGTTTTCGCTAGATGAAGTGGGCGTGATGCTGGTGGACCTGCAAGTGAACCGGCAGATGCTGATGGCCAAGGCGGACGAGCTGGATGCGCGAATCAAGCGATTACAGGCGATGAGCAAGGGCTTGCGGCACGCAGCACAATGCCCGGAAGAGGATCATTTGGCATGCCCGAAATTCCAAAGGCTGATGAAGCTGTCTGCGGCAGGGGAACTGAGCGATAAGCAGGCAAGTAAGAAGGCGTTCGCCGCAGCTTAAGGCTTTCTGACCCCGAAAATGGAGGCGGCCCCACCAGCCACACCCCGGCACTCGATGTTCCCGCTATGGCTGCTCCCTTCCGGGCCTGACCAGATCGCAAGCAAGCATGCTCGGGAATCAATGCGGGCCTTATGGGGCAAGGGTTTCAGGCTGATGAGGCAACAAGAGTTCTATCGTTACGCACACCCAGCATGGGTGCTCAAATCTTGGGGTGTAGCCAGCACTGTCACACTTTGCTGTAACACTTTGGTGTCACACCCATGGCCTACATCATCAAGCGCGGGGCGCTCTACTACCTCAATCTCAAGCTACCAAAGCACCTCTTTCCGAGGTGTACCACTTTGCGTTTGAGTCTGAACATACGGCATCGCCAGAGCGCATTATTCATTGCCACATCACTGGTGCAGCGGCTGCATCACCACCTTAGCGAGCACCCTCTTACAGACCTTCAGACGCTTCGTGCGTTGTGTTCGCAGTGGCGGGACTCAACACCCACGCCCACTATCCAAACCACTCCACGGACCACTGCGGCGGCTTCAGCGAAACGGAGTAGCGACAGCCCTACCCTCGCCGCACTCTCCAAACTGTATATAGAAGAAGGAAAACGCGGAGGTACATGGCGACAAGTCAGCACCGATGAAGTCGAGCGAGCTTTGGCTGACCTTTTCGAGCTGCTAGGTGATATGCCAGCTGACGCGTTCGACGGGCACCAAGCACGCCTGCTGAAAGAGCGGCTTAGCCTCTGCCCGCAATACTTCAGCTTGCGACCAGAGTTCAAGGGAAAGACACTGAGGCAGGTGGTTGACTCAGGAAGTTCTTACAAGACCATTACCGCTGTCACAGTGAACAATCGGCTACGCAAGCTCACTGCCTTCCTGAACTGGTGCAAAACGAATGGGTACGTCACAGACAACCCACTGACGGGCATGAAAGTGATGACAGGATCAGCGAAGGAAGCCCGGCTATCTTTTGAACGACACGACCTAGATGCCCTGCTGAACCGTGAGTCACTGCGAAAGGAAGCCCGCAAGCACCCTTGGCGTTACTGGCTGCCACTCCTTGGGCGAACCACTGGGGCACGATTGGAAGAACTGTGCCAACTGCGAGTTGATGACTTCATTGAGCAACAGGGCGTCCAGTGCATCCGCATCGATGACAGCCGTGAAGGCCAAAACCTTAAGAATGCCAGCAGCCGCCGAGTACTTCCCCTGCACCCTTCACTGGTTGAGCTGGGATTGTTGCAGTACGCTGAATCGGTGAGGACAGATGGGGCTGATCGCCTGTTCCCCGAACTGGAAGCCGTGCGAGGGAAACTGGGCCATGCCCCATCGAAATGGTTTGGCCGCTATAAGGCGAAACTGGGTATCACAGACCCACGCAAAACCTTCCACAGCTTCCGCCACACCTTCATCGATGACCTGCGTGATGCTGGCGTGCAGGACTCACTGATCAAGCGGATGGTGGGTCATGAAGACAGCTCCGTAACCTTCGGCATCTACGGCAGCAGGACGCCAATCAAGGCCATGGTCGAGGCCATGAAGCACATCAATTAACCTCGAATAACCCACCAAAAACTTCGGCTAAACCCTGCCTTAAGTGCGACGATATCCAGCCGCCTATCACGCCAAACCCAATGTTTACGGGGCGAGGGGATGGTTTGGACTAAGCGAAGCGCGTTCCTCACCAAGAATACCGGTTTTTGGTGAAATATGGCTTGTCAAGCCACACCTTGACCGTTCGTCGCAAGGCGTGTATAATCCGCCACCTACCCAGTAGGTAGACATAAATTTGGAAGCCTCCACGCGACCACCATGAAAACTGGTGCCTTGCAAGGAGGCTTCTTCTTGTCTGCGATTTACCAAACCAAACCGGCACAACCCGAGAGGTACTGCCTATCGCACTGAACTGACACAAGGAGATAAACGATGACCACGCTCGCCCGCAATAAACTATTTCCCGACGCCACACCAGCTATCGACATTCGTCCCGCCCTGACCAACCTCCGCACCACTAACGTTGACAGTTTCGTCGTCGACAAGACCACTGGTGAGGTGTTGGCCAGCTACACCAATCACGACCTCGTCCCGACTCCGTACGATTACGAACAACCTCAGATTGGCAAGACACGAGCGATACAACCGAGCTATGAGCTTGACCCTGCTCCACCTACGATCATTATCGAGGGAGAACCGGAGCGCCTGCCGAATGGCGTTGTCGACCTTGATGCACAACGCAGTAAACGTGGACCTAAGCCCAAAGTAACACCCAATCCATACGCTAGCCATCTCAAGGTGGCCCATGCTGAACGCCATAGCTGGATTGACGATTACGTTCATGGCGCCTGCATGACAGTAGGCAAGGACAGCAATGGGAAAATGAACGTAAGTCCCTCCCATGTACTGCGGGCTTGTATGCTTGATGAGATCAGCACCGAGATCGTAAAGAGCCTGATTCGCCTTGAGGGTTTACGCACGATGAGCGACCAACAAGCACGGAGAGTCTGCCAGTGTGCCCGTTTCGCCATCGACGGGATGGAGTTCTACCTTGAACGAAATCCTATAGTGCATCAGCAACTCCAGTTCGAAGTGGACTTTTCCAAGTCGTATCACCAAGACAACACCGGACTGATGCAAGGACTGGCGTGATTTAATTACGCTCGGATAAGAGAGAGAGAAGCGAATTAACGTCGGAAAATAATCCGTTAGGATCGGATCGTACACACGGTAGGGCTAGGAAGTTGTCAATCAACAACAACTCCAACAAAGTAAGCTAACGCTTACGGTACAGGTTACAGCCCAATTCAGATTTTACTCAAACCTGCCGGTTTACAAGGGGCAACAATTAACAATTGCCCCAAGATTAAAAGCTACGCTTTTTTTCTGGTTGTGCACAGGAACAGCGTAAGCTGTAAAAAGTACGGATTAGTAGGTTTGGGGGGTGTTGGTTGTTTCACTCCCTCTACACCGTTAGGTGTCCACGATCCTGACCTACGGTCTATACAGTGCAATCAGCTGAAAGCTTGCCGCTTTCGGTACAAACGCCCAGCTGATCAATGAATTTGCTTTGACGCTCCGCTGAAGGTGCGCAGCATCTACCGTAGGTAGAAGTATAGGAACACTACCACCAACACAACGAAAATCACCCTTCCTTGAAGCACATCAGCATTCAGCTTGTCTGTCTTGATCTGCTGGTGCGTGGCAGCATCGCTCAAGCCCTCAGACTTGTAGTGCATGATCTGGTCGATTTCCCTATCGATCTTCTTGTTCTGACCCTCGTTGCTTCGCATTGTGATGCCCCACACGATCAACCATAGCCCTCCAGTCAGAACGGTAAGGATCAGGTGCAGGATGTGGTTTGTCTTCTTCTTGCGACTGGTCAATACGAACAGTTTTTCGTTCACGGTCATCTCCATATTCTGATAGCCAAGATCAAGGCCAAGGTGAAATTTATCCCAAATTCAGATATCTGAAAACCGGATATAGGTTGGATGGCTACGCTCACCTAGCTATCGACCATGACCAAAACGATCTATCGACCTGAACACACCGCCCTCTTGAACTTGCTCAGGAAGTACAGAAAAGCAGCTGGCTTAACCCAAGTGGATTGCTCAAAGGCTCTGAATCGCCCTCAGTCCTTTATGAGTGATGTGGAGAACGGGACACGTAGGCTAGACATTGTGCAGCTCCGAGACTTATGTAAGGTGCTGGGAATCAGCCTCCCAGAGCTGGTGCAAGAGCTTGAGAACGCGATCACGACAAGCCAGTAAGCCAAACCAACCTACACAGGACAACTCATCATCGATGACCGCAGTTCAAACACCGCTGATACGCTGGAGCTACTGCACCTCAACCAGACTGCCCTACGTGCTGGCCTTGAGGAGCTGTCTCTCTGGATCAAGCAACGCGGATCAACGAACGTGCACGACAATGTATTGAGCATCATGCACACCCTCGACACCAATGCCGAAGCAATCGCATCAGGGATCGACGCTCTGCGATCTTGAGCCACAGGCATACTTTTAAGGTCCAGCAAGCTGGTAACCTGAACGTCATCAAATCATCCATTTTCACAGGAAGGAGCCGCAATGCGTATGTTCGTATCAGAAGAACGATTACTAATTGCAATACACGAAGGCCGAACAGAAATCACCGGGGAAAAAGCCTCGACGTTTGGAATGCTGCTCGGAAGAGGCTTAGTGTCAGGCAACCGTAACGAAGAAGGCGTAATCGTCGATGCATCACTTACGTCTGCTGGCAAAGAGGTGCTGTGGGAGATTCTTCGCCGAGACTGATTCTGCACCGACTCACCGAGCCGATTTGGGTATAGGTCAGCGAGTACAGGCAAACGGCACCACAAGGGTGTACCGAATAAACCGATAGACAACCCTAACGAGCACAGATAAAATCGGCACAACCAAAACGGTACAAGGCATCAGTCAACATGTTCATCCGTGCATACCTTCGAGCTTCGACCGACACCCAAGACGCCAACCGTGCCAAAGGTGCTCTGGTTCAGTTCGCTGCTGATAACGGTCACAAGATCGCCGCCTTCTATACCGAAAACGAGTCAGGGACCAAGCTCCACCGCCCTGAACTGTTTCGCTTGCTGGATGACAGTCATGACGGAGACGTACTGCTGATCGAACAGGTGGATAGACTTTCTCGCCTTTCTCCTGATGACTGGGCAAGCCTGAAAACCATCATCGCAGCGAAGAAGGTCACCGTTGTATCTCTCGACTTGGCCACCAGCCATGCCGCATTGAAGCCCGCCCAAGGTCAAGACGACTTCACCAAAGGCATGATCAACGCTGTCAACGGGATGCTGCTCGATATGCTCGCTGTGGTTGCACGTAAAGACTATGAAGACCGTCGCCGCCGTCAGGCTGAGGGTATTGAGAACGCCAAGGCCAGAGAGGTTTACAAGGGCCGCAAGACCGATCTAGCCCTTCATAACCGCATCAAAGAATGCCTCGATGCAGGAAAGAGCATCCGCAAGACCGCTGAGATTGTGGGATGTGCAGTATCTACGGTGCAACGAGTGAAGGCAGCGTAACACCTCTGACACCAGCCACGCCCCTGCCACTCAGATCAGGGGCTAACACTTCACCACCCCAACTTATTTTATAATCAAGAACGTTTCCTATTGGCTCACTCGCACTTGGCTTAGCACCTCAGGCAAGACCGCCAGCATTAATTTCCTGATCAAGTAGTCAAGTTAATGTCCAAGTGCTCCAAAAATTTTGGGGCGGGAAATGAATTTGCACCAGAAGTAGCTCTACTGAAACCAGCTATACGAATGATTGTTAACTGCAGCTAAAGCAGAAATCATGAGTTTCGATCAGGATTTTGATTAGCGGATGTAATACCAAAGTCGGATATGGTGCTAAGCTTGGGAAGCTTCACTCGCGTTAACCAATCGAAACGGAGTCAATGGAAATGATGCTCCCGACCATAGACAGGAATGAGTTTTATTATGGATCAGCCGCGATCTTAGCTGCGATCCTTTTCTTGTGGATGACCATTGAGTTCTCGGATGTGCAGTGGATATGGGTAGTCCTACACCATTCCTAGACGCATTCTTCATAGCCATTGCTGCGTTGGACGCGGTGATGATTGTCGTGCTGTTTAATTTGATTTTCTGATTAGCCAACCCGTTGGAGACGCCATAAACATGGCTCGCGAATTCTCCACCGCCAAACAGGCGAAGCGTTACAGCGATCAAGAACGTGCTGCTGTCATAAAGGAGTTTCTTCTGGCCATGGCATTTTTGGTAGAGTTCTAGGCAAGGGGTAGGATTTCGCCAACCCCAACCACATTAAACTTGTTAGCACGCCGCACTAGCTTTTGTTAGAGCCTCATCCGAAAGTTAGGAAGCCGCAACTTAAAGCCGCCGCCAATGCGACCCTAATACCAAAAGCACTACCGCCCGAACATTGCAAGCGCCATCATCTTAGTTTTTACAGCATCAACACCATAAACACTAACCTCAGTATCCCCTTGATCCTCAAGGTAGGATAACTCGTACGTCACAGCGATACTTTGAGGATTCCCCTTGAAGTCAAATGCGAAATTCGCAGCACATGTATAGGTGTCAAGATCCTTGTCATTAGACGTGGTTTTCACGCTTGAAATCTCCGAATTGGAAACCAAGCCTTTGTCGTAAAGATCCTTCCCCCACAGAGCCTTCTGAATATTAGACTCTATAATTGAAATTGCCGTCTGTTTTACTGTGCTATCGTTACAATTGGCAGTTCCCCCTGAGCACCCAACTAGTAACAATGCGATAGAACCTGCCAACATTACCTTTTCCACCAGCCACTCCTTCATGCTTTCATGGCACCAAATTTCACTAACATCACTTTAAATCTTAAGTCTTTCAGCCCAACCAAAAGCCCACACTGACGCCCCCAACCGAGGAATCATTCTGTGTGAGCGCACGGGCAAATCTATTGATCACTGGTAATACGAGACAGTTCCTTTCAGCTGCTCTGCGAATGCATAGATATCATCAAGCGACTGAATGGGATGTCGAGTCTCGTTCTTCTCACCATCGAAAAGACCGAGGTACTTCTGACTCCGATTGAAATGGAGTCGGCAAATCGGTTTACGATTATTGTCATCAAGCAGGATACCGAAGTAACTTTGCGTGTCTCGATGAACAATTCGCTTCGCATCAACCACTGCTCTTACAATAGCCTTGACGATATGAAAGCCCTCCAACTCGTCAAGTGTCGTCTGCACGCGATCTTCCGCAGGCTCTTCGGGGCTATCACTTACCGCATCTACTTGTACTGCTACCATTGCATAGGATGGCTCAACAGCACCGCTCATAGCAGACTTTAAACGATCATTCACCTGATCCCCGAGAAACTGAGCAGCAGCTTTCCGGGTCAACGTAGTAAACTGCTCCCGAACCTTTTGCGTAATGATCCCGTCATAAACACGAGCAGCGAAGAACTTGACGAAATCATCACTAGGCTGACTGAACTGAGCTGCCATTTCCTTCTTGATCTGGCTTACATACTTCAATTCGCCAGCAGCACTGATAATCGAATCGACGTCAAAGGCCGACTTAGTAAGCTTCTGAAGTTCAGGAAGCACATGTTCATCGAGATCGAGCAGATCAAGCTCTAAAAATGGCTTTTCATCCATCTTGTTCGGTGCATCAAGGTCAGTGAAGAACTTGTAGACCCGCCCATTGGTCAGGATTGAAATCCGAGCATTGGTGACATGGAAATACCTGAAAAGCTGACTGGCATGATTGATATTCAGCGGCTCTCCAATCTTCTTGCACTCGATCAGAATTTGGATTTCTCCACTTTTCCTGATTGCGTAGTCAATTTTCTCGCCCTTCTTCGTCCCAATGTCGCAAACGTACTCTGGCGTAACCTCAGATGGGTCGAAGACATCGTAACCTAAGACGGAATTGATGAAGGGCATGACGAAGGCGATCTTGGTCGCCTCCTCCGTTTCGATTGCTGGTCCCTGCTGACGGATTTTGGCGGATAACGCATTCAGTCGGTCTACGAATTCCATGTCTCGCTCCTTGCTCAGATGCCACATCCTAGTAGCACCGATACCGCAATGGCAATTACAAATCACTGCAAGCTAGACGCTGAAGATCAACAGGTGCGTTAAGACAGTTCAATACGGTGCCTAGGCGAAGCACAGAGAATCTTGGAGACAGAGTCGAAGGAGGCTAGAATGCTCAGCACCGTGCACCACTCAGGTGTACCTAAACGCTGTCACACTTCGAGATTTTTGAGCAAGAAATCCTTGAGAATTCAAGGACTTGCGTAATGGAGGCGGCCCCACCAGCCACACCCCGGCACTCGATGTTCCCGCTATGGCTGCTCCCTTCCGGGCCTGACCAGGTTGACGGGTAATCAATGCGGGGGGACCGATGGGGCCACCACTACATGCCTCGCTGAGCAGCGAGTGGCGCCATTGTACCGGTCTTGGGGGCAGATACAACCTCTAGCGGGAGAAAAAGTCATCATTTCTCAATGACTTGACGGGAGTGGGCGGCAGGCCCGGCCTCTTCGCGGGTAAACCCGCCCCCACAAGAAACTCGCACCGGTCTTTAAACCGTGATCCCCTGCCCGGCCAGGAAGGTGACGAAGGCATCTTCGTCCAACACCTTCACACCCAGCTCGGCAGCCTTGGCCAGCTTGGACCCCGCCCCTGGCCCGGCCACCACGCAATGGGTCTTGCCAGACACCGAACCTGCCACCTTGGCCCCCAGGCTTTCCAGCTTGTCCTTGGCGATGTCGCGGCTCATGCGCTCCAGGGTGCCGGTGAGCACCCAGGTCTGGCCTGCCAGCGGCAAACCTTCGGCCACTTTCTTCTCGCTGGTCCAGTGCATGCCGAACGCCAGCAACTGCGCTTCGATGTCCCGCGCCAGCTTCTGGTTCGCTTCATCCTTGAAGAACTCACGCACGGCATCCGCCTGCTTGGCCGCAAGGGCCTGGCGCAGGTCGATGCCGTCGGCGGCGATGATCTTGTCCAGAGTGTCGAGCTTGGCCACCAGCTTTTCGGCACCGGTCGGGCCGACCGAGGCAATGTCGAGCTTGGCAATCATGCCGGCGAGGGTGGTACTGGCGGCGAATTCGGCAGCCAGTTCGCCTTCGTCCTGAAGTTGCATGCCGCTGGCCAGAAGCTGCTCAATCACCTTCTGGTTGTGCTCGTCTTCAAAGAAGTTGTGGATCTCGTAGGCAACCTCCAGGCCGATGTCCGGCAGGTAGGTGAGCACCTGCGGCAATGCCTGCTGCACGCGCGCCAGGCTGCCCAGCGAGCGGGCCAGCACCTTGGCAGTCTCTTCGCCTACATCCGGAATGCCCAAGGCGTAGATGAAGCGCGCCAAGGCCGGGCGCTTGCTGGCCTCGATGGCATCCAGCAGCTTCTTGCTGGACACTTCGGCGAAACCTTCCAGGCCAACGATCTGGTCGAATTCCAGCTTGTACAGGTCTGCCGGCGAGCCGATCAGGCCTTCGTCCACCAGTTGCTCGACACTCTTCTCGCCCAGGCCATCAATGTCCATGGCACGGCGCGACACGTAGTGAATGATCGCCTGCTTGAGCTGGGCACCACAGGCCAGGCGGCCAACGCAGCGGTACACCGCGCCTTCGCTGGTGGTTTCTTTGCCCTTGCTGCGTTTGACCAGTTGCGTACGCTCGACCTGCGAGCCACACACCGGGCACGCACTCGGCACTTCGACCGGGCGGGCATCTTCCGGGCGACGCTCCAGCACCACCTGCATCACCTGTGGGATCACGTCACCGGCACGGCGGATGATTACCGTGTCACCGATGCGCAGGCCCAGGCGGGCGATTTCGTCCATGTTGTGCAAGGTGGCGTTGGACACGGTCACACCCGCAACCTTGACCGGCTTCAGGCGCGCTACAGGCGTTACCGCCCCCGTGCGACCAACCTGGAATTCGACGTCCAGCACCTCGGTCAGCTCTTCCATGGCCGGGAACTTGTGGGCAATCGCCCAGCGTGGCTCACGCGCACGGAAGCCCAACTCGCGCTGGGCGGCCAGGCTGTTGACCTTGAACACGACACCATCGATTTCATACGGCAGGCTGTTACGTCGCTCGCCGATATCGCGGTAGTAGGCCAGGCATTCTTCGATGCCTGCCGCATGCTTGAGCTCGCGACTGATCGGCATCCCCCAGGCTTTAAGCTGCTCAAGGATGCCGATATGGCTGTCGCCAATGCTTTCAGACACCTGACCAACGCCATAGCAGCAGAACTCCAGCGGGCGGCTGGCGGTGATTTTAGAATCCAGCTGGCGCAGGCTACCGGCGGCGGCGTTGCGCGGGTTGGCGAACGTCTTGCCACCGGCTTCGGCCTGGGCGGCATTGAGCCGGTCGAAACCGGCCTTGCTCATGTACACCTCGCCGCGCACCTCCAGCACCGACGGCCAGCCCTCACCCTGCAGCTTGAGCGGGATGTTGCGCACCGTGCGCACGTTGGCGCTGATGTCTTCGCCGGTGGTGCCATCACCACGGGTAGCGCCCTGCACCAGCTGGCCATCGCGGTACAGCAGGCTCACGGCCAGGCCGTCGAGCTTGGGTTCACAGCTGTAGTCGACCGCGCCGGGCTGATCGAGGCCTTCTACAACGCGGCGGCCGAACTCACGCAGGTCGGTTTCTTCGAAGGCGTTACCCAGGCTGAGCATAGGGACTTCATGGCGCACCTGGCTAAACGCGGCCAAGGCAGCGCCGCCGACGCGCTGGGTGGGCGAGTCGGGGGTTACCAGGTGCGGGTGTTCAGCCTCAAGCGCCTTGAGCTCATTGAACAGGCGGTCGTATTCGGCATCAGGCACGCTGGGCTCATCGAGCACGTAGTAGCGGTAGTTGTGCTGGTCGAGCTCGGCACGTAGTTCGTGGATACGGGTTTCGGCGGTCATTTTCAGGTTCTCTTGCATAGCAAAAGAGCAGCCCTTGGCTGCTCTTGCGCTTGAAACAGGGTGGACAGAGGTCTGCCCACTTGGGCACATCAGCGCTTCTGGGTCAGCGCGCGGCGCTCGAACTCGACGATACGCTGACGGTAGTGCTCAATCGTCTGGGCGGTCAGCACGCTGCGCTGGTCGTCCTTGAGCTCACCGTTCAGTTCGTGGGCCAGCTTGCGTGCCGCAGCCACCATCACGTCGAAGGCTTGCTTCGGATGACGCGGGCCCGGCAAGCCGAGGAAGAAGCTGACGGCACGGGTGCTGAAGTGGTCGATGTCGTCCAGGTCGAACACGCCAGGCTTGACCGCGTTGGCCATGGAGAACAGCACTTCACCGTGGCCGGCCATGCTCTCGTGGCGGTGGAAGATGTCCATTTCGCCGAAGCGCAGGCCGCTTTCCAGAATGTTCTGCAGCAGTGCCGGGCCCTTGAAGCCGCCCTCGTCGCGGGAGATCACGCTGATGACCAGCACTTCCTCGGCCGGCGGCAGCTCCTTCACGCTGCTGCTGGCAGGCGCCGCACCGCTATTGCGGGTGTTTTCGGCGGCAAAGTCGTCGTCGCTTTCGGCGAACAGATCCGGCTCACGCGGCTCGGCACTGAGGTTCAGGTCGCCCTGCTGCAGGTCGGCGGCCGCACGCTTGCCGCGCTTGCCGGCCTTGACCGGCTTGGGCTCGCGCTCGCGATCTCGCGCAGAAGCGCTGAGCGACGGCAGGTCGCTTTCGTCCAGCTCAGGCTCCTTGTGGGTATCCAGCACCCGCGACGGGCCGAGCACTTCGGCACTGCCGCCCTCTTCGTCCGGCAGGTTGGAGTAACTGCGATCCAGACGGAATTTCAACTTGCCTTTTCCGCCGCGCATGCGGCGCCAGCCGTCGAAAAGAATCCCGGCAATGACAATGATGCCGATGACGATCAGCCACTCGCGCAGACCGATTTCCATGTAATCCCGTGCCTCTATAAAAATATGCTTGAAAACAAAGGGTTCAAAGCCCTTTAACACGTGGCGCCAACTCTATGTTCTGACAGGCGTTTTACCCACGCAAAAAACGAGTGACATTAAGCTAGCACGACCAAAGACAACTTTACACCGTCTGTCGCACATGGCGGGGGCATTTCGCTACAGAATGTGCCCCATCGTCGCGTATCACGCATCGACCATGGCCATGGCCGCCTCCACATCAACTGCAACAAGACGTGAACAACCGGGCTCATGCATGGTCACCCCCATCAATTGATCCGCCATCTCCATGGCAATCTTGTTATGGGTGATGTAGATGAACTGCACGCTTTCACTCATTTCCTTGACCAGACGGGCGTAGCGCCCGACGTTGGCATCGTCCAGCGGCGCGTCGACTTCGTCGAGCATGCAGAACGGTGCGGGGTTCAACTTGAAAATGGCAAACACCAGCGCCAAAGCGGTCAGTGCTTTCTCGCCGCCGGACAGCAGATGGATGGTGCTGTTCTTCTTGCCCGGTGGCCGTGCCATGATCGTCACCCCTGTATCGAGTAGATCTTCGCCCGTCAGTTCCAGATAAGCGCTGCCGCCCCCGAAAACTTTTGGGAAAAGTGCCTGTAATCCGGCATTTATCTGATCAAAGGTATCCTTGAAGCGGTTACGGGTTTCCTTGTCGATCTTGCGGATGACGTTTTCCAGGGTCTCCAGGGCTTCGACCAGGTCAGCGTCTTGCGCGTCCAGGTAGCGCTTGCGCTCGGACTGCTGCTCGTATTCTTCGATGGCCGCCAGGTTGATCGCACCCAAGCGCTGGATGCGTGCTTCAAGCTGCTCCAGCTCCTGCTCGGTACCCTGCTCGCTGGCCTCGGCCTCAAGGGTGGCGAGCACGCCTTGCAGGTCATAGCCATCGACCAGCAGCTGCTCCTGCAAGGTTTTGCGCCGCACATCCAAACCTTGGCACTCAAGGCGCAACTGTTCCAGCTGGCCACGCAACACCAGCGCTTGCTGCTCGGCCTGGGTGCGGCGTTTTTCGGCATCGCGCAGTTCGCGGTCGGCTTCGTCCATGTGCAGGCGGGCCTTGCGCATTTCCTCGTCGACGCTCATGCGCCGCTCCAGCAGTTCCTCAAGCTTGAGGCGCAGCTCTTCCTGCGGGGCCTCGCCCTCCTCCAGGTTCAGGCTCAGTTGCTCCTGGCGCTCGGTCAGGCGCGCGGCCTGCTGCTCCAGGCGTTCCAGAGCCTGACGGGTGGAGTCGTACTGGGCACGCAGCGAGCCCAGGCGCACGGCCAGCTGGTGGGCGTGGTCCTTGTGCTGACGGGCTTCCTGGCGCACCCGATCGAGGCTTTCACGCAGCGTGTCGCGGCGCGCCATCAACTGCTCGCGCTGCTCGGTGTCCTGGGCCATCAGCTCCAGGGCTTCTTGCAGCAGCAGGCGTGATTCGCCCAGTTGCTCATGTTCCAGGGCACGCTGCTCTTCCAGCTCAGCCAACTCCTCCTGCAGACGTCGACGCCGCAGCTCGACCTGTTCGGCACGGGCACGGCTGGCAGACAGGCTGGCATTCAGTTCGCCATGCAGGCGGTTTTCTTCCTGGCTGCGGCGGCGCAGTTGTTCGCGCTGCTCGTCCAGGTCCAGCTGCTGCTCGCGCAGGGTTTGCAGCTGCTGTTCCAGTTGCTCCAGCGCCGCCGCCTGCTCCAGCTGCTCTTGACCTAACCGTTCGATTTCCTGGCCGCGTGCCAAAACCCCGCCTTCGGCCTCACCACCACGACGAACCCGCAGGAAATGCCGGCCAACCCAATAACCGTCACGACTGACCAGGCTTTGCCCTTCAGCAAGGGACGCGCGCCGGGCCAGCGCCTCGGCCAGATTTTCTACCGGTTTGACCTGGCCAAGCCAAGGCGCCAGGTCGATAGGGCCTTCAACTTTTTCCAGCAGGCTGTCGGGCAAGGATGCGTTGTCAGCGCTGGCCAGAAGCAAGCGCAACTCGCCCTGCTCCAGGCCGGCAAAATCGAGCCTGCCGAAGTCGTCCACCAGTACGGCTTGCAGGTCGGCGCCAAGCACCGTCTCCACAGCCAGCTCCCAACCCGGCTCCACCCGCAGGCCTTCTGCAAGGCGCGGCTGCTGCCCCAGGCCTTGGCCTTGCAGCCAGTCAGCAGCACCTGCACCCGGCTCCAGCGCGGCCTGCTGCAAAGCCTCCAGCGAAGCCAAACGGCCGCCCAGGCGCTGCAGGTCACCTTGCGCCTGTTGTTGTGCCTGGGTGGCCTGTTGCAGCTGCTCGCGCACGCCTTCCAGTCGCTCGACCACCTGCTCTTCGGAAAGTTGCAGTTCTTCCAGCAGCATTTCGCTGCTGGCCAACTGCTCAGCCAGTTCGAGCATGGCGGCATCCTGCGGGTCGCTACCCAGTTGCTCACGCTCCTCGCCCAGCTTGCGCTGGCGTTCGGCCAGACGCTCCAGGCTGGCTTCCAGCTGCTGCAGGCGCGCCTGCTGTACCTCGGCCTGACGGCGCGGCTCGGCGGAGCGGCTGTTGAAGCTGTCCCACTGCTCCTGCCAGCCGTGCATGCCCAACTCGGCTTCTTCCAGCGTGGCGGCGGCTTCTTCGGCAGCGGCCAAGGTCGACTCCTGCTCGGGTTCGAGCATGGCCAGCTCTTCGCCAAGGGTGGCCAGCAAGGTGCGGTCGTGGCCCAGGTGCGACTCGGTTTCCAGGCGCGTGCGCTCGGCCTCCTTGAAGTCGTCCTGCAGCTGGCGCAGGCGCTGCTGGCCATGCTGGATGCTCTGCTCGACCCGGGCAATATCACCGGCCACCGAATAGAAGCGGCCCTGCACCTGATTGAAGCGCTCGGACAGTTCGTGATGGCCGTCGCGCAAGCGCTCGATGCTGGCATCGGCATTACGCTGCTCGGCCACCAGCGCCTCATGGGACACGTCCTGGTCGCCAATCACCGACTCACGCTGGCGCACCCGCTCATCCAGGTCACGCCAGCGCAAGGCCGACAGGCGTGCCTTCATCTGCCGTTCCTGGGCCTTGTACTCACGGTACTTCTCAGCCGCCTGTGCCTGGCGGTGCAGGCGCTCCAGCTGGCGTTCCAGCTCTTCGCGCAGGTCGGTCAGCCGGGCCAGGTTTTCCTGGGTGCGGCGGATGCGGCTTTCGGTTTCGCGGCGGCGTTCCTTGTACTTGGAAATGCCGGCGGCTTCCTCGATAAAGTTGCGCAGTTCCTCAGGCTTGGCCTCGATCAGCTTGGAGATCATGCCCTGCTCGATGATCGAGTAGCTGCGCGGCCCCAAGCCAGTACCCAGAAAGATATCGGTAATGTCGCGCCGGCGGCACTTGGTGCCGTTGAGGTAATAGCTGTTCTGCCCGTCGCGGGTGACCTTGCGGCGGATCGAAATCTCGGCGTAGGCGGCGTACTCGCCGACCAGGGTGGTTTCGCTGTTGTCGAACACCAGTTCGATGCTGGCCTGGCTGACCGGTTTGCGGCCACTGGAGCCGTTGAAGATGACGTCGGTCATCGACTCGCCACGCAGGTTCTTCGCCGAACTTTCGCCCATCACCCAGCGCACTGCATCGATGATGTTGGACTTGCCGCAGCCGTTGGGGCCGACCACCGCCGCCATGTTGCTGGGGAAGTTGACCGTGGTCGGGTCGACGAACGACTTGAACCCGGCCAGGCGAATGCACTTCAGGCGCATCGGTCAGCCTCGGGCCAGCGCCGCCAGCACCAGTTCGCAGCTGCGCTGGCCGTAGGCGGTGAGCACCTCGCGAATGCTCGGCAGGTCGCGGGCGACCACGGCTTCGAGCAGGCGGGCGAACAAGTCGAGGTAGTCGATCATGTTGGCCTGGCGCTGGTCCAGCGACAGGTAGTAGGCACGGCTCATGGCGGGCTGGAGGTTTTCCACGGTTTCCTGCAGGAACGGGTTGTCGGCGAACGGATAAGCCGCGCGCATGACCGCAAAGCTGTCGGCGACGAAGGCCTTGATGTCGAGCTGGTCATGGGCACGCTGCAGGCGCTGCTGAATCTCCAGAAACGGGCGCAGGTCGGCTTCGGTGCGCCATTTTTGCGCAACCGCGTTGCCCAGCAGGATGTAAAACTCGCCCATCAACGAACACAGGCTGCGCACGCTGCGCTCGTCCAGCTCGGTTACATGGGCACCTCGGCGCGGCAAAATCGCCACCAGGTGGCGGCGCTCGAGGATCAGCAGCGCTTCGCGCACCGAGCCACGGCTGACATTGAGCGCCTGGGTAACCTTCTGCTCCTGGATACGCTCGCCTGGCGCCAGCTCGCCGCGGATGATGCGTTCGGCCAGGTAATCGGCAATCTGCTCGGAGAGGCTGTCCGGGGCCTTGAACGTCATGGTTTTCCTTCAAAATCATTGAACTGGGCACAAGGGGCGGATTGTAGCGTACTTGGGCGGTAATCGCGCAGAGGGGCCAGGCGGTTTATTTGACCTGCCAGACAGCCGCGCGCCCGGCGCGATCTATGCTTGTTCCATAGGCAATGTGTTCGGCCGGGCGTAGGCATGAGCAACTTCTTGACCTTTGAGTCAGAAAAATATTGACCTGCTAGACAGGTCTTGCTTAGAGTCCGCCCAACAACAATAAAACCATTGCGAGGCCATCCCCGTGATCCAGTTTCTCGTCAACCAGGAGTTGCGCAGCGAGCACGCCCTGGACCCGAACATGACGGTGCTGCAGTACCTGCGCGAGCACTTGGGCAAACCCGGCACCAAGGAGGGCTGCGCCAGTGGTGACTGCGGCGCCTGCACCGTGGTGGTCGGCGAACTGACCCAGGACGACCTGGGCAACGACAGCCTGCGTTATCGCAGCCTCAACGCGTGCCTGACGTTTGTCTCGTCGCTGCACGGCAAGCAATTGATCAGCGTTGAAGGCCTCAAGCATAAGGGCCAGCTGCACAGCGTGCAGCAAGCCATGGCCGATTGCCATGGTTCGCAATGCGGCTTCTGCACCCCCGGTTTCGTGATGTCGCTGTTCGCCCTGCAAAAGAACAGCAGCGGCCCCGACCTGCACCAGGCCCAGGAAGCCCTGGCCGGCAACCTGTGCCGTTGCACCGGCTACCGCCCGATCCTCGACGCCGCCGAACAGAGCTGCCGCCAGCCCTGCCGCGACCAGTTCGATGCCCAGCAGGCGCAAACCATCAGCCGCCTCAAGGCCATTACGCCGACCCAGACCGGCGAACTGAACAGCGGCGACAAACGCTGCCTGGTGCCGCTGACCGTGGCCGATCTGGCCGACCTTTACAGCTCGCACCCCGAAGCCCGCCTGCTGGCCGGCGGTACCGACCTGGCGCTTGAAGTGACTCAGTTCCACAAGACATTGCCGGTGATGATCTACGTCGGCCACGTGGCCGAGCTCAAGCGCATCGAGAAAACCGCCAGCCACCTGGAAATCGGCGCTGCCACCCCGCTCACCGACTGCTACGGCGCGCTGAACGAGGAGTACCCGGACTTCGGTGCCTTGCTGCACCGGTTTGCCTCGCTGCAGATCCGCAATCAGGGCACCCTTGGAGGCAACATCGGCAACGCCTCGCCGATCGGCGACTCGCCACCCCTGCTGATCGCCCTGGACGCGCAGGTCGTGCTGCGCCAAGGCGAGCGTCAGCGGGTAATGCCACTGGAAGACTACTTCATCGATTACCGCATTACCGCCCGCCAGGACAGCGAGTTCATCGAGAAGATCATCGTGCCGCGTGCCACCCGCGACTGGGCGTTCCGCGCTTATAAGGTGTCCAAACGCCTGGACGATGACATCTCCGCCGTGTGCGGGGCGTTCAACCTGAGCATCGAAGACGGCGTGGTCAGCGGTGTGCGCATCGCCTTCGGCGGCATGGCCGCCATCCCCAAACGCGCCCGTGCCTGCGAAGCGGCGCTGCGTGGCAAGCCGTGGGACCAGGCTGCCATCGAGCGCGCCTGCCAGGCCTTGGCCGAGGACTTCACCCCGCTCAGCGACTTCCGCGCCAGCAAGGAATACCGCCTGCTGACCGCACAGAACCTGCTGCGCAAGTACTTCATCGAACAGCAAACGCCGTACATCGAAACCCGGGTGACCGCTTATGTCTAACCATCACGTAGCCAAAAGCCAGGCCGAGATGGCCGAGCTGTTCAGCCAGGAACTGACCACCGGGGTCGGCCGCAGCGTCAAGCACGACAGCGCCGACAAGCATGTGTCCGGCGAGGCGCTGTACATCGACGACCGCCTGGAATTCCCCAACCAGTTGCACGTCTATGCACGCACCGCCGACCGTGCCCATGCGCGTATCCTGCGTATCGACACCACGCCGTGCTATGCCTTCGAAGGCGTGCGCATCGCCATCACCCACGAAGACATCCCCGGCCTGAAAGACATCGGCCCGGTGGTGGCCGGCGACCCGCTGTTGGCCATCGACAAGGTCGAGTTCTTCGGCCAGCCAGTGCTCGCCGTCGCAGCCCGCGACCTGGAAACCGCGCGCCGTGCAGCCATGGCCGCCATCGTCGAATATGAAGACCTGGAGCCGGTGCTGGACGTGGTCGATGCACTGCGCAAGAAGCACTTCGTGCTCGACAGCCACACCCACCAACGCGGCGATTCCGCTGCCGCGCTGGCCAGCGCCCCGCACCGCATTCAGGGCACCCTGCACATCGGCGGCCAGGAACACTTCTACCTGGAAACGCAGATTTCCTCGGTGATGCCCACCGAAGATGGCGGCATGATCGTCTACTGCTCCACGCAAAACCCCACCGAAGTGCAGAAGCTGGTGGCCGAAGTGCTCGACGTGCCGATGAACAAGGTGGTGCTGGACATGCGCCGCATGGGTGGCGGTTTTGGCGGCAAGGAAACCCAGGCTGCCAGCCCGGCGTGCCTGTGTGCCGTGGTGGCCCGCCTGACCGGCCAGCCCACCAAGATGCGCCTGCCGCGTGTCGAAGACATCACCATGACCGGCAAGCGCCACCCGTTCTATGTGGAATATGACGTGGGCTTTGACGACAACGGTCGCCTGCACGGCATCAACTTCGACCTGGCCGGCAACTGCGGTTACTCCCCCGACCTGTCCGGTTCGATCGTCGACCGCGCCATGTTCCACTCCGACAACGCCTACTACCTGGGCGATGCCACCGTGCATGGTCACCGCTGCAAGACCAACACTGCCTCCAACACCGCCTACCGCGGCTTTGGCGGCCCGCAGGGCATGGTTGCCATCGAACAGGTGATGGACCACATCGCCCGTCACCTGGGCCGCGACCCACTGGCGGTGCGCAAGGCCAACTACTACGGCAAAACCGAGCGCAACGTCACCCACTACTACCAGACCGTCGAGCACAACATGCTCGATGAGATGACCGCCGACCTGGAAGCCAGCAGCGACTACGCCGAGCGACGCGAGTCGATCCGCCGCTTCAACGCCAACAGCCCAGTGTTGAAGAAAGGCCTGGCACTGACGCCAGTCAAGTTCGGCATCTCGTTCACCGCGACCTTCCTCAACCAGGCCGGTGCACTGATCCACATCTATACCGACGGCAGCATTCACCTGAACCACGGTGGCACCGAGATGGGCCAAGGCCTGAACACCAAGGTAGCGCAGGTGGTGGCGCAGATCTTCCAGGTCGATTTCAGCCGCATCCAGATTACCGCCACCAACACCGACAAGGTGCCCAACACCTCGCCGACCGCAGCCTCCAGTGGCGCCGACCTGAACGGCAAGGCGGCGCAGAACGCTGCCGAAATCCTCAAGAAGCGCCTGACCGAGTTCGCGGCGCGGCATTACAACGTGACCGAGGAAGACGTCGAGTTCCGCAATGGCCATGTGCGTGTACGCGACCAGATCGTCAGCTTCGAGCATCTGGTGCAACAGGCGTACTTCGCCCAGGTGTCGCTGTCCAGCACCGGTTTCTACCGCACGCCGAAGATCTTCTACGACCGCAGCCAGGCGCGCGGCCGGCCGTTCTACTACTTCGCTTTCGGCGCCGCCTGCGTGGAAGTGATCGTCGATACCCTGACCGGCGAATACAAGATGCTGCGCGCCGATATCCTGCACGACGTGGGCGACTCGCTGAACCCGGCCATCGACATCGGCCAGGTGGAAGGCGGTTTCATCCAGGGCATGGGCTGGCTGACCACCGAAGAACTGGTGTGGAACGCCAAGGGCAAGCTGATGACCAATGGCCCGGCCAGCTACAAGATCCCGGCGGTGGCTGACATGCCGCTGGACCTGCGGGTGAAGCTGGTGGAAAACCGCAAGAACCCCGAAGACACCGTGTTCCATTCCAAGGCCGTGGGCGAGCCGCCGTTCATGCTCGGCATCGCCGCCTGGTGTGCGATCAAGGATGCCGTGGCGAGCCTTGCCGATTACCGGGTACAGCCGAGCATCGACGCACCGGCGACACCAGAGCGGGTGCTGTGGGGCTGTGAGCAGATGCGCAAGGCGGTGGCTCAGCAACAGACTGCCGAACAAGAACTGGAAACCGTCACCCACTGACAGCGAGGAACCCTGTGGGAGCGGGCGCGCCCGCGAAGAAGGCAACACCGTGAATGGCACCGGCTCTGCCGGTGTTCGCGGCGGTTCGACGCCTCGACACCCCCGCTCCCACAGAGTCTGCGGCGCAACATAGAGAGGTTGCATCATGCACCAATGGATCAACGCCCTCGCCGACCACCAGTCCCGTGGGGAAGCCTGCGTACTGGTGACCATCATCGAAGAACGCGGCTCCACCCCGCGTAACGCCGGCTCGAAAATGGTCGTCAGCGCCAATGGCCTGTTCGACACCATCGGTGGCGGCCACCTGGAATACAAGGCCCTGCACATCGCCCGGCAGATGCTCGAAGAGCAGCGCACTACCCCACACCTGGAGCGCTTCAGCCTCGGCGCCAGCCTGGGCCAGTGCTGCGGCGGCGCTACCGTGCTGCTGTTCGAGCCCATGGCCGCCGTGCAGGCGCACATCGCCGTGTTCGGCGCGGGCCATGTCGGCCGTGCTCTGGTACCCTTGCTCGCCGCGCTACCCTGCCGGGTGCGCTGGATCGACTCGCGCGAACAGGAATTCCCCGAATTCATCCCCAACGGGGTGACCAAGGTCGTCAGTGAAGAACCGGTCGACGAAGTCGCAGACCTGCCGCCAGGCTGCTACTGCATTGTCATGACCCACAACCACCAGCTCGACCTGGAACTGACCGCCGCCATTCTCAAGCGCAACGACTTCACCTGGTTCGGCCTGATCGGCTCGAAGACCAAGCGGGTCAAGTTCGAGCATCGCCTGCGCAAACGCGGCTACGACGATGCCGTGCTGGCACGCATGCGCTGCCCGATGGGCCTGCCCGACGTGAAGGGCAAGCTGCCCATCGAGATTGCCGTGTCCATCGCCGGTGAAATCATCGCCACCTACAACGCCTGCTTCGGCCAGCACGATGCTGCCGCCAATGCCGGCCCCATTGCCCAGTTGCTGCCGCCCTCCCGGCGCAGCCAAGCCATTTGACGAGTGTGTTATGACCGTTACCCGCAAAGCCTACCGTGCCGCCATCCTGCACAGCATCGCCGACCCGGCCGAGGTGGGCCTGGAGGCTTCCCATGAGTACTTCGAAGATGGCCTGCTGGTGGTCGACGATGGCCGCATAAGCGCCATCGGCCATGCCAGCGAGCTGCTGCCAACCCTGGACGCCGGCATCCCGGTAGAGCACTACCAGGACGCGCTGATCACCCCGGGTTTCATCGACACCCATATCCATTTCCCGCAAACCGGCATAATCGGCTCTTACGGCGAGCAACTGCTGGACTGGCTGAACACCTACACCTTTCCCTGCGAAAAGCAGTTCGCCGACAAAGCGCACGCCGACCAGGTAGCGAAGATCTTCCTCAAAGAGCTGCTGCGCAACGGCACCACCACCGCGCTGGTATTCGGCAGCGTGCACCCGGAATCGGTCAACGCCCTGTTCGAAGAGGCCGAGCGCCTGGACCTGCGCCTGATCGCCGGCAAGGTGATGATGGACCGCAACGCGCCGGACTATCTGACCGACACTGCCGAATCCGGCTATACCGAGAGCAAGGCGCTGATCGAGCGCTGGCATGGCAAGGGCCGCCTGCATTACGCCGTCACCCCACGTTTCGCCCCAACCAGCACACCGGAACAGCTGACCCTGGCCGGCCAGTTGCTCAAAGAACACCCGGGCGTTTACATGCACACGCACCTGTCGGAAAACCTTAAGGAAATCGACTGGGTCAAATCGCTGTTCCCCGAGCAGAAGGGTTACCTGGACGTCTACGACCACTTCGAGCTGCTGGGCGAGCGCTCGGTGTTCGCCCACGGCGTGCACCTGTGCGACGACGAATGCCAGCGCCTGGCCGAAACCGGCTCGGCCGTGGCTTTCTGCCCCACCTCCAACCTGTTCCTGGGCAGCGGTCTGTTCAACCTGCCCCAGGCTGAGCGCTTCAAGGTCAACGTGGGCCTAGGTACCGACGTGGGCGCTGGTACCAGCTTCTCGCTGCTCAACACCCTGAACGAAGCGTACAAGGTGATGCAGCTGCAAGGCGCGCGTCTGCACCCGTACAAGTCACTGTACCTGGCCACCCTCGGCGGCGCCCGTGCGCTGCGCCTGGACGACCGCATCGGCAGCCTGCGCCCGGGCAACGATGCCGACTTCGTGGTGCTGGACTACAAGGCAACGCCGCTGCTGGACTACCGTATTCAGCAGTCCAACAGCATCGAAGAGACCCTGTTCGTGCTCACCACCCTGGGCGACGACCGCACCGTGCGCGAAACCTACGCGGCCGGGCGGTGTGTACACCAGCGCTAAGGTTCTTTCGCCAGGCCCCGGTACAGCGCGCCGCCGATTGCAGCCCCGATCAGCGGCGCCACCCAGAACAGCCACAGCTGTTGCAGGGCCCAACCGCCGACGAACAAGGCCGGCCCCGTGCTACGCGCGGGGTTGACCGAGGTGTTCGTCACGGGAATGGAAATCAGGTGGATCAGGGTGAGGGCCAGGCCGATGGCAATCGGTGCGAACCCTGCCGTTGCCCGGGAGTCGGTCGCCCCCATGATCACCACCAAAAACATGGCGGTCATCACCACTTCACTGATAAAGCCCGCCCCCAGCGTGTAGCCGCCGGGCGAGTGGTCGGCGTAACCGTTCGAAGCCAGCCCTGCAGAAAGCTCGAAACCGGCCTTGCCGCTGGCGATGAGATAGATCACGCCTGCGGCCAGAATGGCGCCGATCACTTGTGCGATGACGTAGGGCAGCAGCTCCTTGGCCGGGAAACGCCCACCCACCACCAACCCGAACGAGACGGCAGGGTTGAGGTGACAACCGGAGATATGACCGATGGCAAACGCCATGGTCAACACAGTAAGGCCGAAGGCGAAAGCAACACCGAGAACGCCGATACCGACAGGGGAACTGGCTGCGAGTACCGCACTGCCACAGCCGCCGAGGACCAGCCAGAAGGTGCCGACCAGTTCGGCCCCCATCCGTTTGCCGAGGGACATGCTCATGACTCCATTCCTCAAGAAGTTGAACGCAACGAATGCGCAAGCCCAACTGCTTGATGAAGGTTTGCTCACAAGAATTTAGCAGACCTTTGGTCAATGGCCACTAATGAGTGTGTGCAAGGTCCCTGTGGGAGCGGGCGTGCCCGCGAACACGGGCAAAGCCCGTGCCATCCACCGCGTCGCCTCCTTCGCGGGCACGCCCGCTCCCACAGGATTGCATGTACCTGAAAGAGGAGTGCCTACCCAGGCAAACGATCAACCCTTGGCCGAAGCCTTGGGCTTCTTCAACAGGTGCGAGAACACCGCATGCAGGTCGTCCGAAGCACTTTCCTCGTCCAGGTTCAGCTTGCTGTCGATGTGGTCCATGTGGTGCATCATCAGGCTCACGGCCTGTTCGGCATCGCGCGCCTCGATGGCATCGATCAGCTGCATGTGCTCGTCATACGAGCAGTGCGAGCGGTTACCACTTTCGTACTGGGCAATGATCAGCGAAGTCTGCGACACCAGGCTGCGCTGGAAGCTTACCAGCGGCGCATTGCCCGCCGCCTCGGCCAGCTTGAGGTGGAACTCGCCGGAAAGACGAATGCCGGCGCCCCGGTCACCGCGCGAGAAACTGTCGCGCTCTTCACGCACCATCTGCCGCAGCTCGTTGAGCTGGTCCAGGGTGGCGTGCTGCACGGCCAGCTCGGTAATGGCCCGCTCCACCATGCGCCGCGAGAAGAACACCTGGCGCGCTTCTTCCACCGTCGGGCTGGCCACTACCGCACCGCGGTTTGGCCGCAGCAGCACCACGCTTTCGTGGGCCAGGCGCGACAGCGCGCGGCGAATGATGGTGCGGCTGACGCCAAAGATTTCGCCCAGCGCTTCCTCGCTCAACTTGGTGCCCGGCGCCAGGCGCTGCTCAAGGATGGCCTCGAAAATATGCGCGTAGACGATATCGTCCTGGGTACCACTGCGGCCGGCCTTGCCGACACGTGCAGGTTTTTTCAGAGGTTGCAGCTGTTCGTTCATGGGCTCTCGAGGCACGAAGAGAAAGTATGGCGCCATTGTACACAGGCTGAGGCGATTCCGCAGGGGGCGTTTTACCTATATAGCCGTTGTACGACGCATTGCGCGCACAAAACATAAAACATTATTTGCATTCTTTGTACACAAAAGCATAATCCACCGAGCAACTTCTTGACCCTTAAGTCAACAAAACGGTCAGACGTCTGCCTTCCCTCACGGGGCCGCCAAGTGCATCGCTCAGGAATGGCTCCATAACAACAAGAAAGACTTGAGGAGTACTCGCTGTGGAAAGCCGCAAATCCGAAGCCCCTACGCTGGATCTTGCCCCACCGCTCGAAACGAGCTGGCTGGAGCGGATTTTCAAACTCAAGCAACACGGCAGCACCATCAAAACCGAAATGATCGCCGGGGTGACCACCTTCATCACCATGGCCTACATCATCTTCGTCAACCCCAACATCATGGCTGACGCCGGCATCGACCATGGTGCCGCCTTCGTCGCCACCTGCATCGCCGCCGCGCTGGGCTGCCTGCTGATGGGCCTGTACGCCAACTGGCCAGTGGGCCTGGCGCCGGGCATGGGGCTTAACGCCTTCTTCACCTACACCGTGGTTGGCACCATGGGCTACAACTGGGAAACGGCGCTGGGGGCGGTGTTCGTCTCGGGCGTGCTGTTCATGTTCCTGACCTTGTCGAAAGTGCGCGAGTGGCTGCTGAACAGCATTCCGGTCAGCCTGCGCCATGCCATGGGGGCCGGCGTCGGATTGTTTCTCGGGCTGATCGGCCTGAAGACGGCAGGCATCATCGTCGACAGCCCCGCCACGCTGATCAAGCTGGGTTCGCTGCATGAACCTGGGCCGCTGCTGGCAGCCGTGTGCTTCCTGCTGATTGCCATCCTCAGCTACAAGCGGGTGTTTGGTGCGATCCTGATCAGCATTATTGGTGTCACCCTGGCGGGTTGGGGCCTGGGCCTGGTCAAGTTCGGCGGGGTGATGTCGATGCCGCCAAGCCTGGCACCGACCTGGATGGCCATGGACGTGGCGGGCGTGTTCAACGTCAGCATGATCAGCGTGGTGCTGGCGTTCCTGTTCGTGCACATGTTCGACACCGCCGGCACGCTGATGGGGGTGGCGCAGCGGGCCAACCTGGTTGCGCCGGACGGGCGTATCGAAAACCTGTCGAAGGCGTTGAAGGCTGACAGCGCTTCGAGCGTGTTCGGTGCGGTGGTGGGAGTACCGCCGGTCACCAGCTATGTGGAAAGTGCTGCGGGTGTGGCGGCGGGCGGCCGTACTGGCCTGACTGCGGTGGTGGTCGGCCTGCTGTTCATCGCCGCGATGTTCTTCGCCCCACTGGCCGGGATGATCCCCGCCTACGCAACGGCCGGTGCGCTGATCTATGTGGCGATGCTGATGATGGGCAGCATGGCGCACATTCACTGGGATGAAGCCACCGACAGCATTCCGGCGATTGTCACGGTGATCATGATGCCGCTGACCTTCTCGGTAGCGGATGGTATTGCCCTGGGCTTCATCAGCTATGTGGCACTGAAGGCAGGTACTGGCAAATACAAGGAAATCTCGGCCAGCCTGTGGGTCCTATGCGCAATCTTCATTGCGAAGTTCGTCTTCCTCTGAAGCCTAGCCTGCGCAATGGGTGCTTTGGCGCCCATTGCCAAAACTCAGTTTGCACCGATTATTACGCGGACAAGGCACTCGAAGCGCAGCCGGCTGCCAAATAGTGTCAAGAGCCAAAGGCTCGGATGAAATTCGCATCAACACCGAGCTTTTCCAAGACATCATTCAATTCATATAGGTTCTCGAAGCGGGTCTGAAAGTGGCCAGAATGATTATTGAAAGAAATTTGATCACCGTCACCCAGGATGATGTATCCAGCGCTCTTTACGCTCTCGCCAAGACCCTTTGTGCCAAAACCCAGCCCAGAAAATTCAGCGAGGCTGCCGTGACTTGGCATTGTGAGGTCATCCTTGCTGCTGAACACGACCAACCGGCTCTCTTTGGTGAGTACAAATTTGTGGTTCCACCCCGGCTCGAGCTGCGCGAAGCCGTTTTTGCTGGTTATCTCCCTGAATAAGGTCGTGCTCTGTTTTACTTGCTTACTCGCATAGTTCATCTCTTCGCCCATATTCCAGTATTGATTGTTCGTGAGCCCATCTTCCACGGCAAGCGATTTGAAACGGCTGGCTGTCTGCTCAACAACACCCCAAAATCTTCTAGCGACTCGCCTGAAGGGATTTTTTCCACTGGGATCCTGCCCGTTGACAGGATCATTCAGGCAGTACGCATAGGCGTTGATTCCGCCTTTGTTAAATGGGCTCAAGCTATCCGGGCTGATAAATCGCATGAGGCGAGGGCTGTATACCCGGTGACCATTTCCGAGCGCATAGCCTTCCAGTGCAGCCTGAAAAAACTGACCATTGAAGCCTAATGCGTCGGTCGACGCCGTTTTAGCGCTTCGGTAACCATAAGGCGAATACACGTTGGTTGTGCTCATCGGACGAACCCTCAGGCGCCACACGAAGTCCATTTTTTTCAACTGAGCCCATAAATGTCTACTGACAAAAATGTCAGTCGAAGGGCTGATTTCAAATGAAAATACAAAACACCAGACGAAAAAAAGCCCGCCAGTGTGAGAGCGGGCCAAAGGACCTACGAAGATTCTTCTAGCGACCAACTAGCTTCCACGATAGGTCGAATAGCTGTACGGCGAGATCAGCAGCGGCACGTGGTAGTGCTCTTGCGCCTCGTCGATGCCAAAACGCAGCACCACAACATCCAGAAACGCCTGGGTCGGCAACTGCACGCCACGAGCGCGGTAGTAATCGCCAGCGCTGAACTGCAACTGGTACACACCAGTGCGGTAGTCGTCACCCTGCAGCAGCGGCGCGTCGACGCGGCCATCGCTGTTGGTCAGGGCGGTGTTCACCAGCTCCAGCTGCTGGCCCTCGACACGGTAAAGCTCGACCTTGATCGAGCTGCCCGGGCAGCCATGCGCGGCATCCAGTACGTGTGTGGTCAAACGTCCCATTGCGTGTCGCCTCTTGTTCAATCTGTGGGCAAGAAATACTCAGCCTATGCACCCAAACAGGGCCTGCGGTAGGCGGGAATGACGCCATTAAGACATTCCTCCGTAAAATTGTACACAATTTTTTGTACCCATCCGTTGCACCCGGCGTTTCCTGCCTATAAACGACCCATCGGTCGCAAATACAGGCACTGTAACGACCCCAATGTCATTAACTGACCAATCAGGCAGGTTTCTTGCACTGTGTTTCCAGGTCGCTGCGCGGCGACAAAAGGAAAGAAATGCGGAAAAACAGGCTTACAAAAGATTTCAGAAGTTGTATACAATCAGCCCGTCCGGTGGTGCGACATCCCGACGCGGCCCGCCCACCCCCCGCACAAACGCACAAGAAGGAAGACTGCAGTGAGCGCTGACTACCCTCGCGACCTGATCGGTTACGGCAACAACCCTCCTCACCCGCAATGGCCGGGCAACGCTCGCATCGCGCTGTCTTTCGTCCTCAACTACGAAGAAGGCGGCGAACGCAACATCCTGCACGGTGACAAGGAGTCCGAAGCCTTCCTGTCCGAAATGGTAGCCGCCCAGCCACTGCAGGGCGCGCGCAACATGAGCATGGAGTCGCTGTACGAATACGGCAGCCGTGCCGGCGTGTGGCGGCTGCTGAAGCTGTTCAAGGACAGCGGCGTCCCGCTCACCATCTTCGCCGTGGCCATGGCCGCCCAGCGCCACCCCGATGTCATCCGTGCCATGGTCGAAGCCGGCCACGAGATCTGCAGCCACGGCTACCGCTGGATCGACTACCAGAACATGGACGAGGCCCAGGAGCGCGAGCATATGCTCGAAGCCATCCGCATCCTCACCGAACTCACCGGCGAACGCCCGCTGGGCTGGTACACCGGCCGCACCGGCCCGAACACCCGTCGCCTGGTGATGGAGGAAGGTGGTTTCCTGTACGACAGCGACACCTACGACGACGACCTGCCCTACTGGGAGCCGAACAACCCTACCGGCAAGCCGCACCTGGTGATCCCCTACACCCTGGACACCAACGACATGCGCTTCACCCAGGTACAGGGCTTCAACTGCGGCGAGCAGTTCTTCCAGTACCTGAAAGACGCCTTCGATGTGCTGTACGCCGAAGGCGCCGAAGCACCGAAAATGTTGTCCATCGGCCTGCACTGCCGCCTGGTCGGCCGCCCGGCGCGCCTGGCCGCCCTGAAGCGCTTCGTCGATTACGCAAAAAGCCATGACCAGGTCTGGTTCGCCCGTCGCGTGGACATCGCCCGCCACTGGCACACCACCCACCCGTACAAGAAAGAGAACGCCTGATGACCGCCTTCAACACCCTCAAGCCATCCGCCCTGGACCGTGACGCCTTCGTCAGCGCCTTCGCCGACATCTACGAGCACTCGCCGTGGGTGGCCGAAAAGGCCTATGACCTGGGCCAACTGGGCGAGCTGGACGAAATCGAAGCCCTGCACCAGCGCATGAGCGACATTCTGCTCAGCGCCAACCACGCCGACCAGCTGGCACTGATCAACGCTCACCCGGACCTGGCCGGCAAGGCCGCCATCCAGGGCGAGCTGACCGAATCGAGCACCAACGAACAGGCCGGTGCCGGCATTCACCAGTGCACCGCCGAAGAGTTCGCCCGCTTCACCGAGCTGAACGACGCCTACAAGGCTAAGTTCCAGTTCCCGTTCATCATGGCGGTGAAGGGCAGCAACCGGCACCAGATCCTCGCCGCCTTCGAGAAGCGCATCCACAACGATGCCGATACCGAGTTCAAGGAAGCCCTGGCGCAGATCAACCTGATCGCCCTGTTCCGCCTGCTGCAGCTGTAAGCAACAGCCGAACCTTTTTCAGTACAACGAATAGATAAGAGAGACCCGCATGCGCACCCTGATGATCGAGCCCCTGACCAAAGAAGCCTTCGCCCCCTTCGGTGACGTGATCGAAACCGACGGCAGCGACCACTTCATGATCAACAACGGCTCGACCATGCGCTTTCACAAGCTCGCCACGGTCGAAACCGCCGAGCCTGAAGACAAGGCGATCATCAGCATCTTCCGCGCCGACGCGCTGGACATGCCGCTGACCGTACGCATGCTGGAACGCCATCCGCTGGGCAGCCAGGCTTTCATCCCGCTGCTCGGCAACCCCTTTCTGATCGTGGTCGCGCCCGTTGGCGATGCACCTGTATCAGGCTTGGTCCGGGCCTTCCGCAGTAATGGCAGGCAGGGCGTTAATTACCATCGCGGCGTCTGGCACCACCCGGTGCTGACGATCGAAAAGCGGGATGACTTCCTGGTGGTTGATCGCAGCGGTTCTGGCAACAACTGCGATGAGCATTACTTCACCGAGGAACAGATGCTGATCCTCAATCCCCACCAATAAGAAAAGGTCGGTCATCGTTCACGGTGATCGGCAGAGGTACATACTGTGGAAGCACACCTTCACGAATGGCTGAACCTGAGCATTCGCTGGGTTCACATGATCACCGGTGTCGCCTGGATCGGTGCATCGTTCTACTTCGTCTGGCTGGAGAACCACCTGAACCGAAGCAACCCGCGCGATGGGTTGTCGGGTGATCTCTGGGCGATTCACGGCGGTGGTATCTACCACCTGGAGAAATACAAGCTCGCACCCCCGAAAATGCCCGAGAACCTGCACTGGTTCAAATGGGAAGCCTACTTCACCTGGATGTCCGGTATCGCCCTGCTGTGCGTGGTGTTCTACTGGAACCCGACCCTTTACCTGCTGGCCCCTGGCAGCACCCTGAGCGGTGCCGAAGGCGTGGCCATCGGGATCGGTTCGCTGGTGGCCGGCTGGTTCATCTACGACTTCCTGTGCGATTCGCCACTGGGTAAAAAACCTGCCCTGCTCGGTGCCGTACTGTTCGTCCTGATCATTGCCGCCTGCTTCGGTTTCAGCCTGGTGTTCAGTGGCCGTGGCGCCTACCTGCACACCGGCGCGATCATCGGCACCATCATGGTGGGTAACGTGTTCCGCATCATCATGCCGGCCCAGCGCCAGCTGGTGGCGGCGATCGAGAACAACCAGACGCCCGACCCGGTACTGCCGGCCAAGGGTCTGCTGCGTTCGCGTCACAACAACTACTTCACCCTGCCGGTGCTGTTCATCATGATCAGCAACCACTTCCCGAGCACCTACGGTAGCCAGTACAACTGGCTGATCCTGGCCGGCATTGCAGTCGCCGCGGTTCTGATCCGCCACTACTTCAACACCCGCCACGACAGCAACAAGTACGCCTGGACCCTGCCGGTCGGCGCCCTGGCAATGATTTGCCTGGCCTACGTTACCGGCCCTAAGCCGATGGCTGTATCGCCGGAGCAAGCCGCAGCGAAAGTCGAGTACCAACCACTGCCGGCTACTGCCGTCGGTGGCAAGACCGCCGCCGAACTGCGTGCCGAAGAAGCAGCCAAACCTGCCGAAGCACCGGCTGAAGCACCTGCCCAGGCGACTGCCCAGGCTGGCGGCGACAGCTTCGACAAGATCCACAACGTCATCCAGGAACGCTGCACTGTGTGCCACTCGTCCAAGCCGACCAGCCCACTGTTCAGCGCCGCCCCTGCCGGCGTGATGTTCGACACCCCGCAGCAGATCCAGGCCCAGGCCGCGCGCATCCAGGCGCAAGCGGTCGCCAGCCAGATCATGCCGCTGGGCAACATCACCCAGATGACCACCGAGGAGCGCAAGCTCGTCGGTGACTGGATCGCCAAAGGTGCCCCGGTCAACTGATCGAAGCCGCAAGCTTCAAGCCTCAAGCTGTAAGTCGTAGGTAACAAGCAAGCATCGAGCGTCAGGCTCCAACGCGGACCACCAAGCTTCTACGTGAAGCTTGCCGCCTGGAGCCTGGCGCTTGGATCCGAGAATAAAAACAAAACTCGAGGTGCTGCATGTCCGAGTCACGCAAGGCGTACATCCCCATTGCGCCGCCGCGCGAGCCCTTGCCCCTGTTCCAACTGATCCTGGTTGGCCTGCAACACGTTCTGCTGATGTACGGTGGCGCCATCGCCGTGCCGCTGATCATTGGCCAGGCCGCCGGGTTGTCCCGTGAAGAAGTCGCTTTCCTGATCAACGCCGACCTGCTGGTTGCTGGTGTCGCCACCATTATCCAGTCGTTCGGTATCGGCCCGGTGGGCATCCGCATGCCGGTGATGATGGGGGCCAGCTTCGCTGCCGTCGGCAGCATGGTGGCCATGGCCGGCATGCCCGGCGTGGGCCTGCAGGGGATCTTCGGCGCGACCATCGCCGCCGGGTTCTTCGGCATGCTGATCGCGCCGTTCATGTCCAAGGTCGTGCGTTTCTTCCCGCCGCTGGTCACCGGCACGGTGATTACCTCGATTGGCCTGTCGCTGTTCCCGGTGGCGGTCAACTGGGCCGGTGGCGGCCATGAAGCAGAAACCTTCGGCTCGCCGATCTACCTGCTGGTAGCCGGCCTGGTGCTGGCGGTCATCCTGCTGATCAACCGCTTCATGCGCGGGTTCTGGGTCAACGTGTCGGTACTGGTGGGCATGGGCCTTGGCTACATCCTGGCCGGTTCCATCGGCATGGTCGACCTGTCGGGCCTGAAAGACGCACCGTGGTTGCAAGTGGTCACCCCACTGCACTTCGGCATGCCGACCTTCAGCCTGGCGCCGATCCTGTCCATGTGCCTGGTGGTGGTGATCATCTTCGTCGAGTCCACGGGCATGTTCCTGGCCCTGGGCAAGGTGACCGATCGCGAAGTCACCCCAGGGATGCTGCGCCGCGGCCTGCTGTGCGATGCCGGTGCGTCGTTCATCGCCGGCTTCTTCAACACCTTCACCCACTCCTCGTTCGCCCAGAACATCGGCCTGGTGCAGATGACCGGGGTGCGCTGCCGCTTTGTCACCATCGTGGCCGGTGCACTGCTGATTGTGCTCAGCCTGCTGCCCAAGGCGGCCTTCCTGATTGCTTCGATCCCACCCGCTGTACTGGGCGGCGCGTCCATTGCCATGTTCGGCATGGTCACCGCCACCGGGATCAAGATTCTCCAGGAAGCGGACATCGGCGACCGCCGCAACCAGCTGCTGGTGGCGGTGAGCGTCGGCTTCGGGCTGATCCCCGTGGTGCGCCCGGAGTTCTTCGCCCAGATGCCACAGTGGATGGAACCCATCACCCACAGTGGTATCGCCATGGCCACGGTCAGTGCCCTGGTGTTGAACGTACTGTTCAACATCCTCGGTGGCGCCGAACGCGCGGTGCACAACGACGCTTGTCACCAGCATTGAGCCAGACGGGGCGGCGCATGACCGCCCCGCATTCATATAAGCAGTAAACGCAACACCGTCGGCCCGCCGGAATGGGCCGCCCGGGGCGCCTGCGCGCCAAAAAAACCGCCAACAAAAACAATAAGTCCGGGAATCACAACATGAAGCGCATCACCACGTCACTGTTGCTGGGCAGCAGCCTGCTGGCCACCCTCCCCTCGCATGCAGGCGAATGGCTGCAATGGCACGGCGAAAGCCTGACCTACCTGTACGGCAAGGACTTCAAGGTCAACCCTGATATCCAGCAGACCATCACGTTCGAGCACGCCAACAAATGGAAGTACGGCGACACCTTCATGTTCGTCGACAAAATCTTCTACAACGGCAAGGCCGACGCCAGCAAAGGCGTGACCACCTACTACGGCGAGTTCAGCCCGCGCCTGTCGTTCGGCAAGATCTTCGATAAGAAACTGGCCTTCGGCCCGGTCAAGGACGTGTTGCTGGCCATGACCTACGAGCGCGGCGAAGGCGACAACGAGGCCTACCTGATCGGCCCCGGCTTCGACCTCGACATCCCCGGCTTCAACTATTTCACCCTGAATTTCTACGTGCGCAACACCGAGGGCAGCCGCCCCGGTGACAACGTCTGGCAGATTACCCCCGGCTGGTCCTACACCATCCCCGTGGGCCGGTCTGACATTCTGATCGACGGTTACATGGACTGGGTCACCGACAACGACCAGACCCGCCGTGGCACCTATCACGCCAACCTGCACTTCAACCCGCAGGTGAAGTACGACCTGGGCAAGGCGCTGAACCTGGGCGCCAAGCAGCTGTACGTGGGTTTTGAGTACAGCTACTGGAAGGACAAGTACGGCATCGACAGCCGCGGCAATCTGGACAGCAACCAGAGTGTCGCCAGTGCGCTGATCAAAGTGCACTTCTAGAAAACTGACCAAACGCACAAGTTTGTACCACCCCGCTCCAGGACGGAGCACTTGAGGCCCGGCGCGCAAGCCAGTAATCTGCGCGCCCCCTCGATCAGGGCAGAACGGATTCTGCCTGCGTTTACTGACCGCTCAGTCAATGAATACGGGCGGTTGGCCAACGTGTTGCCAGCCTGAAATACCCTTTTCATCCGTTCAGAACGAAGTCGAGCAGGAAGGTTTTGCCAACCCAGGAAAGTTGGCCCGACCCTTGCCAAACAGCTGTGGCCTATCGAAAAAAGCTGACTCGTAAGACAACAAAAAAGCGCCAATACCGAGCGCTGACAACAGATCAATCAAGGGAGCGACACTCGCAATGCGTACCATCAACAGCCTGATCCTCGCCGGCGGCCTGCTGGCCTGTGGCACCACCTTCGGCGGCGACCTGCTGCAATGGCAGAACAACAGCCTGACCTACCTGTGGGGCAAGAACTTCAAGGTCAACCCGGAAACCCAGCAAACCTTCACCTTCGAGCACGCTGACGCGTGGAAGTACGGCGACAACTTCTTCTTCGTCGACAAGATTTTCTACCAGGGCAAGAAGGACGCCAGCAACGGTCCCAACACCTACTACGGTGAGTTCAGCCCACGCCTGTCGTTCGGCAAGATCTTCGACCAGAAGCTGGAGTTCGGCCCGGTCAAGGACGTGCTGCTGGCCATGACCTACGAGTTTGGCGAGGGTGACACCGAGTCGTACCTGATCGGCCCAGGCTTCGACCTAGCCATCCCCGGCTTCGACTACTTCCAGCTGAACTTCTACAACCGCACCACCGACGGCAGCCGCGCCGGCGACAACGTGTGGCAGATCACCCCGGTGTGGTCGTACACCATTCCGGTGGGCGATTCCGACGTGCTGATCGACGGCTTCATGGACTGGGTGGTGGACAACGACGAAAACCGCCGCGGCACCTACCAAGCCAACCTGCACTTCAACCCGCAGATCAAGTATGACCTGGGCAAGGCATTGCACTTGGGTGAGAAGCAGTTGTACGTGGGTGTGGAGTATGACTACTGGAAGAACAAGTACGGCATCAAGGACAGCGATGCGTTCACCACTGACCAGAACACCATGAGTTTCCTGGTGAAAGTGCACTTCTGATGCGCTGAAACGTGACAGCGCGTTGCATTAACAACGCGCTGTCACGTGCAATGCCCTGAGCTGTATGTAAGTAATTTCCTACAGCTTATTCAGATCAATCCTACTTCCATTTGAAGTTGCCTTGAAAGTCAGAGCAACCAGGCAAGGCAATAACACGCCAAACAGCAAAAGCCCCGCTTCTACCTGCCAGTGTTCAATCACTCGAAAGATGTCCAGCACGAGCATGATGCTGCTGATTATCAATGCCAGACCGAACATCGCACAGCCCTTGTACAAAGCCTCGACGCCCGCCCCACGCAATAACAGCCACAGGCCCAACGCCCCCCAGGCCATGACCGCGCCCAGATAAAGCGCCAGGTGGTACACATCGTAAGTCAATACTTTACCAAACATGGTTTCCCCCTCCCGAGCTGCAGGAAAAAGCAAAGTACTGACTATAAGGCCAGGCCTTCCACTCAAACATCGAAAATTTTTGACAAAATTTTTGCACTTTGCCCTTTAGCATGCTTGGATTCTCGCATTCAAAAAAGAAAGCAGGCCTACTTAATGCGCACGCCCCTCGCCGCCCCGTGGCGGTATCTTCTGTTAGTTTGCTCACTGTGGTTCGGTATCTTCTTGCTGACCCGACTGGTATTGCTGGCCACTCATCTGGATGAAGTACATGGCGACTACGTCTCAATGTTCTTCAGTGGTGCCTTGTACGACCTGAGCTTCCTCACCTACGCCGCCCTGCCGCTGGGGCTGTACCTGGCCTTGTGCCCGGCAGCCTTGTGGCGCACTCGTTGGCATCGCCGGCTGATGAGCGGAGTACTGGTCGTCAGCCTGTTCGTGATGCTGTTCGTCGCGGTGGCAGAATGGCTGTTCTGGGACGAATTCGGGGTGCGCTTCAACTTCATCGCGGTCGACTACTTGGTGTACTCCAAGGAAGTGCTGGACAACATCCGCGAGTCGTACCCGCTACCCACCTTGCTAGGCAGCATCGCCGTCATCGCCGTGCTACTTGCCCTGGTCCTGCGCAGGCCCTTGACGCAAGCGCTCGCAGCGCCCGGCCTGACCTTAGGCCAGCGCCTTGGCGGCATTGCCGTGCTGGCGCTACTGGGCGGCCTAAGTGTGCTACTGGTAGACCAACAGTTCCCCCGCGGCCAGGGGGGCAACGCCTACCAACGCGAACTGGCCAGCAACGGCCCGTACCAGTTCTTTGCCGCGTTCCGTAACAACGAACTGGACTACAGCCAGTTCTACGCCACCCTCGATGCCAGCGAAGCCGGTGCGCAGATGCACCAGGAGCTGGCCGAGCCCAACGCACGGTTCCAGGCCAGCGAGCCCGAGGACATCCGCCGCCATATCAGCGCCAGCGGCGAGCCACGCAAGCCCAACATCATCCTGGTCACCATCGAAAGCTTCAGCGCCAAGTACATGGGCAGCAACGGCGACCCGCGCAACCTCACGCCCAACCTGGACGCCCTGCGCCGCGAAAGCCTGTACTTCAACAACTTTTACGCCACCGGTACCCGCACTGACCGTGGCTTGGAGGCCATCACCCTGTCGATCCCGCCAACACCGGGCCGCTCCATCGTCAAACGCATCGGCCGCGAAAGCGGTTACGGCAGCCTGGGCCAGCAACTGGCTGCTGTCGGCTATGACCCCGTGTTTGTCTATGGCGGGCGTGGCTACTTCGACAACATGAACGCCTTCTTCAGCGGCAACGGTTACCGTATCGTCGACCAAAGCAGCGTGGATGAAAGCGAAATCAGCTTCAAGAATGCCTGGGGCATGGCCGACGAAGACCTGTACAAGCAGGCCCTGAAACTGGCCGATGCCGACCATGCCAAGCAGCAGCCGTTCTTGCTGCAACTGATGACCACCTCCAACCACCGCCCTTACACCTACCCGGACGGCCGTATCGACATCCCTTCGGGTGAAGGCCGTGAAGGTGCGGTGAAGTACACCGACCATGCCATCGCGCAGTTCCTGCGCGAAGCCAAGGGCAAGCCATGGTTCGACAACACCCTGTTCGTCTTCGTGGCCGACCACACCGCCGGTAGCGCCGGCATGGAGGACCTGCCGGTGAACAATTACCAGATCCCGCTGTGGATCTACGCCCCCAAGCTGATCGCCCCGCGCGAGGACGCCCAACTGGCCAGCCAGATCGACCTTGCACCGACCTTGCTCGGCCTGCTGAATCTCAGCTACACCTCGACCTTCTTCGGCCGCGACCTGCTGCGTGAAGACGCCCTGCCGCCGCGGGTACTGATCGGAAACTATCAGCACCTGGGCCTGTTCGACGGTAAGGACCTGGCGATCCTCAGCCCGCGCGGCGGCATGCGTGTGCATCAGGATGCATTGGGTAACAGCCGAGAAATGACCGCAAACACCGACAACCCATTGGTACGCCGGGCCATCGCCTACTACCAGAGTGCGGCCAACGATTTCAGCAAAGGCCTACTCGCCTGGCAACCGGCAGCCAGCGATGAGGACAAAGGCGTGGCGGTCAGCCCCTGACCGCACGCCAAACCTTAGAGACCGCGCTGACCACCGCGAGTACCACGGCACCGGCCACCACCCCGGCCACGCCGTTGAGCAGCGCACCGGTCAGCGCCCCACCGCGCCCTTCGCTGAACGCCTCAATGGCATGATGCAAGGGCGCGATGCCATGCACCAGAATGCCGCCACCCACCAGAAACATCGCCGCCGTACCGATCACCGACAGGCTCTTCATCATGTACGGCGCTGTCTGCAGGATGCCGTTACCCAACACCTGAGCCAGACGCGAAGCCTTCCGGGTCATCCACAACCCCAGGTCATCCAGCTTGACGATACCCGCCACCAACCCGTAAACGCCGATGGTCATGACAATGGCAATGCCCGACAGCACGATGATCTGCTGGGTCAGCGGCGCATCGGCCACGGTGCCCAGGGTGATGGCGATGATCTCCGCCGAGAGAATGAAGTCGGTGCGCACCGCGCCCTTGATCTTGGTTTTCTCGAACGCCACCAGGTCGACATTGGCATCGGCCACCGCCTCCTTACGGGCTTCGTGCTCAGCCTCATGCTCTTCTTTGCTGTGCAAGAACTTGTGTGCCAGCTTCTCGAAACCCTCGAAGCACAGGTAGGCACCGCCCACCATCAGCAACGGCGTCACCGCCCAAGGGATGAACGCGCTGATCAACAGCGCCGCCGGCACCAGGATGGCCTTGTTCACCATCGACCCTTTGGCCACCGCCCACACCACCGGGATTTCGCGTTCGGCACGCACACCGGTGACCTGCTGGGCATTCAGCGCCAAGTCGTCGCCCAGCACGCCTGCGGTCTTTTTCGCTGCCACTTTGGTCATCACCGAGACGTCATCAAGCACCGTGGCGATGTCGTCGATCAGTACCAGTAGACTGCTTCCTGCCATGTTTGCCTGTATCCAGATGTGTAGGTGCCATCGATTCTAGCCCAAAGCCGCTGCCTTGAGCCCCCGTCGAGCCCGGTGCTACCATGCCCGATCCCTCTTAGAGGTGGCCAGACACGAGGAAGATCCCTGACCATGAGCACCATTCGCGAGCGCAACAAGGAACTGATCCTGCGCGCGGCCAGCGAGGAATTCGCCGACAAGGGCTTCGCCGCCACCAAGACCAGCGATATCGCGGCCAAGGCCGGCCTGCCCAAGCCAAACGTGTATTACTACTTCAAGTCCAAGGACAACCTCTACCGCGAGGTCCTGGAAAGCATCATCGCGCCAATCATGCAGGCGTCGACGCCGTTCAATGCCGACGGCGATCCGAAGGAAGTGCTAAGTTCATACATTCGTTCGAAGATCCGCATTTCGCGTGACCTGCCGCACGCCTCCAAGGTGTTCGCCAGCGAGATCATGCACGGCGCCCCGCACCTGTCGCCGAACCAGGTTGAGCAGTTGAACGAGCAGGCCCGGCACAACATCGAGTGCATCCAGCGCTGGATCGACCGTGGGCAGATTGCCCATGTGGACGCGCACCACCTGATGTTCAGCATCTGGGCGGCGACACAGACCTATGCAGATTTCGACTGGCAGATTTCTGCGGTGACGGGTAAGGCCAAGCTGGCCGACAGTGATTATGACGCGGCGGCGGAGACCATCATTCGCATGGTGCTCAAGGGCTGTGAGCCTGAGGTGGCCTGAGCCTCGGCGCTGGCCTCTTTCGCGGGCAAGCCCGCTCCCACAAGATCACCACATGCCTGAAGATTGTGGAGAACCTGTGGGAGCGGGCTTGCCCGCGAATAGGCCCGTACAGCCAATAGAGATTTAGGCAGCTACCCCGGCATCCGCCCGCAACCCCACTTCCTCGATCGCACTGATCGCACACTGCTCGTCAATGTCCGATGTATCCCCGCTGATCCCGACAGCACCCAGCACCTTGCCCGCCTGATCACGAATCAGCACCCCACCCGGCGCCGGCACCACCGGCCGTTCGCCCATCCCGTTCAGCGCCGCAAAAAACGCTGGCCGCTGCTGTGCATCCAGCGCCAGCAAACGCGACCCCTTGCCCAGCGCAATCGCACCCCAAGCCTTGCCCGTGGCCACCTCAGGCCGGATCAGGCTGGCGCCATCCTCGCGCTGCAGCGCCAGCAAGTGCCCGCCGGCATCCAGCACCGCTACGGTCAACGGCGCGGCGTTGATCTTGCGGCCCGCCGCCAGTGCGGCATTCACCAGGCTGACAGCAACGTTCAGGTTCAAAGCGTTCATGAAAAGGTCCTCTTCTTGTTGTGAGAAGCCCTGAGGGCAGTTGAAAACCGATAGAGCAAATAGAACACAACGAGATGTATTTTTGTATACAATATTTTGAAACGATCGTATGCGATGGTGCAAATCGCCGTTTTCACTGGCGCTCTGGCGAAAGCCAGCTTAGCCGATGAAAACCCATTGACCTGAGGCGTCAGCCGTGAATACACTCTGTCGCAACGCAAGTTGTATACAATTACAAAATCGATGAGGCACAAACCATGAGCAAAATGAGAGCAATCGATGCAGCCGTTCTGGTCATGCGCCGTGAAGGTGTAGATACCGCGTTCGGCATCCCGGGGGCTGCCATCAACCCGTTGTACTCGGCCCTGAAGAAAGTCGGTGGCATCGATCACGTCCTCGCTCGTCACGTCGAAGGTGCCTCGCACATGGCCGAGGGCTACACCCGTGCCAACCCGGGCAACATCGGCGTGTGCATCGGCACTTCCGGCCCGGCCGGCACCGACATGGTCACCGGCCTGTACAGCGCCTCGGCCGACTCCATCCCGATTCTCTGCATCACCGGCCAGGCCCCGCGTGCCCGCCTGCACAAGGAAGACTTCCAGGCGGTCGACATCACCAACATCGTCAAGCCGGTGACCAAGTGGGCGACCACCGTTCTGGAGCCAGGCCAGGTGCCTTACGCCTTCCAGAAGGCCTTCTATGAAATGCGCACCGGTCGCCCAGGCCCGGTACTGATCGACCTGCCGTTCGACGTGCAGATGGCCGAAATCGAATTCGACATCGACGCCTACGAGCCGCTGGCCATCAACAAGCCGTCCGCCACCCGCGTTCAGGCCGAAAAAGCCCTGGCCCTGCTCAATGACGCCGAGCGTCCACTGCTGGTGGCCGGTGGCGGCATCATCAACGCCGACGCCAGCGACAAGCTGGTCGAGTTCGCCGAACTGACCGGCGTGCCGGTCATCCCGACTTTGATGGGCTGGGGCACCATCCCGGACGACCACGCACAAATGGTCGGCATGGTCGGCCTGCAGACTTCGCACCGCTACGGCAACGCCACCCTGCTCAAATCCGACCTGGTGTTCGGTATCGGTAACCGCTGGGCCAACCGTCACACCGGCTCGGTCGACGTTTACACCGAAGGCCGCAAATTCGTGCACGTCGACATCGAACCCACCCAGATTGGCCGCGTGTTCACCCCGGACCTGGGTATCGTTTCCGACGCTGGCAAGGCGCTGGACGTGTTCCTGGAAGTGGCCCGCGAGTGGAAAGCCGCCGGCAAGCTGAAGTGCCGCAAGGCCTGGCTGGAAGACTGCCAGCAGCGCAAAGCCAGCCTGCAGCGCAAGACCCACTTCGACAACGTGCCGGTCAAGCCGCAGCGCGTATACGAAGAAATGAACCAGGTGTTCGGCAAGGACACCTGCTACGTCAGCACCATCGGCCTGTCGCAGATTGCCGGCGCGCAGTTCCTGCATGTGTACAAGCCACGCCACTGGATCAACTGCGGCCAGGCCGGCCCGCTGGGCTGGACCATCCCTGCCGCCCTCGGCGTGGTCAAGGCCGACCCGAAACGCAAAGTCGTTGCGCTGTCGGGTGACTACGACTTCCAGTTCATGATCGAAGAGCTGGCCGTGGGCGCGCAGTTCAACCTGCCGTACGTACACGTACTGGTGAACAACGCCTACCTGGGCCTGATCCGTCAGGCGCAGCGTGGCTTCGACATGGATTACTGTGTACAACTGGCGTTCGAGAACATCAATTCCACCGACGCTGCCACCTACGGTGTCGACCACGTCGCCGTGGTCGAAGGCCTGGGCTGCAAGGCCATCCGTGTGTTCGAGCCGGCAGAAATCGCCCCTGCCCTGATCAAGGCACAGAAAATGGCCGAAGAGTTCCGCGTGCCGGTGGTGGTCGAAGTGATTCTCGAGCGTGTAACCAACATTTCCATGGGCACCGAGATCAACGCGGTCAACGAGTTCGAAGACCTGGCCCTGGTCGGCAACGACGCGCCAACCGCCATCTCGCTGCTGGACTGATCGCCTGACGCCCCCAGGCCTACCTGGGGGCCTTCAACGCAAGGAGACAACCCATGCCTCGCTTCGCTGCCAACCTGTCCATGCTGTTCACCGAACAGGACTTCCTGGCCCGCTTCAAGGCTGCCGCCGACGCTGGTTTCAGCGGTGTCGAATACCTGTTCCCGTACGACTTCAGTGCTGCCGAAATCAAACAGCAGCTGGAGGCCAACGGCCTGACCCAGGTGCTGTTCAACCTGCCTGCCGGTGACTGGGCCAAAGGTGAGCGTGGCATCACCTGTCACCCCGACCGCATTGAAGAATTCCGTGCCGGTGTCGACAAGGCCATCGAGTACGCCAAGGTGCTGGGCAACACCCAGGTCAACGCCCTGGCCGGCATCCGCCCGCAAGGCCCGGACTGCGCTACCGTGCGCAAGACCTTCGTGGAAAACCTGCGCTACGCCGCCGACAAGCTCAAAGCCGCCGGTATTCGCCTGGTCATGGAAATGATCAACACCCGCGACATCCCGGGTTTCTACCTGAACACCACTCAACAGGCGCTGGAAATCCAGGCCGAGGTGGGCAGCGACAACCTGTTCCTGCAGTACGACATCTATCACATGCAGATCATGGAAGGTGACCTGGCGCGCACCCTGGAAACCAACCTGCCACTGATCAACCACGTCCAGCTGGCCGACAACCCCGGCCGTCATGAGCCAGGTACCGGCGAGATCAACTATCGCTTCCTGTTCGAGCACCTGGACCGCATTGGCTACCAGGGCTGGGTGGGCGCGGAATACAAGCCCAAGACCACCACCGAAGCGGGCCTGGGCTGGCTGAAAACGCACAACGCAATCTAAAAAACAACTCGGAACCCTGTGGGAGCGGGCTCGCCCGCGAACACCGGCGAAGCCGGTGCCATCCACCGAGTTGTCTGCTTCGCGGGCAAGCCCGCTCCCACAGGGGGCCAAGGCTTGCTTGAGATATCACAAATACAAAGAGGCACATTGTCATGGCTAAAATCGGTTTCATCGGCACCGGCATCATGGGCAAGCCCATGGCCCAGAACCTGCAGAAAGCAGGTCATAGCCTGTTCGTTTCCACCCATCACGACGCCGCGCCAGCCGAGCTGATCGCCGCCGGTGCAGTGGCCCTGGCCAACCCGAAGGAAGTGGCCCAGGAAGCCGAATTCATCATCGTCATGGTCCCGGACACCCCGCAGGTCGAAAGCGTCCTGTTCGGTGAAAACGGCGTGGCCGAAGGCGCAGGCCCGAACAAGGTGGTGATCGACATGAGCTCGATCTCCCCTACCGCCACCAAAGCCTTCGCCGAAAAAATCAAGGCTACCGGCGCCGCCTACCTGGACGCTCCGGTATCCGGCGGGGAAGTCGGTGCCAAAGCCGCGACCCTGAGCATCATGGTCGGTGGCTGCCCGAAAGCCTTCGAGCGCGCCCTGCCGCTGTTCGAAGCCATGGGCAAGAACATCACCCGCGTAGGTGGCAATGGCGACGGCCAGACTGCCAAGGTGGCCAACCAGATCATCGTTGCCCTGAACATCCAGGCTGTTGCCGAAGCCCTGCTGTTCGCTGCCAAAAACGGCGCCGACCCGGCCAAGGTACGTGAAGCCCTGATGGGCGGCTTCGCTTCGTCGAAAATCCTTGAAGTGCATGCCGAGCGCATGATCAAAGGCACCTTCGACCCGGGCTTCCGCATCAACCTGCACCAGAAAGACCTGAACCTGGCCCTGCAAGGTGCCAAGGAACTGGGCATCAACCTGCCCAACACCTCCAATGCCCAGCAAGTATTCAACACCTGCCAGGCCCTGGGCGGCGGCAACTGGGACCACTCGGCACTGATCAAAGGCCTGGAGCACATGGCCAACTTCTCGATCCGCGACGAGAAATAAAACCTACCGGCCTCATCGCGAGCTGCGCTCGCTCCTACGAGATCAGCGTAAGGCCCGTAGGAGCGAGCAAAGCTCGCGATTGAAGCACACGCTGACTGACCTGCGACCACAGGTCAGCCAGTGACACCGAGCAACACCCGCCCCTGGTTCGGCCTGCACGGAGGCAGTTCCAGGGGCGTTTTTGATTCTGCAGAACAACAATAATTGGGAGCCTGCCATGTCGGTCGATCCGCAAAAAATTCTCCGCGAGCTGTTCGACACAGCCATCGCTGCCGCCCACCCCCGTCAAGTCCTCGAACCCTTCCTGCCCGCCGACCGTAGCGGCCGGGTGATTGTCATCGGCGCCGGCAAGGCCGCAGCCGCCATGGCCGAAGTGGTCGAGAAAAGCTGGCAGGGCGAAGTCTCTGGCCTGGTCGTCACCCGCTACGGCCACGGCGCCAATTGCCAAAAAATCGAAGTGGTCGAAGCCGCCCACCCGGTCCCCGACGCCGCCGGCCTGGCCGTGGCCAAGCGCGTGCTGGACCTGGTCAGCAACCTCAACGAAGACGACCGCGTCATCTTCCTGCTGTCTGGCGGTGGTTCCGCCCTGCTGGCGCTGCCGGCCGAGGGCCTGACCCTGGCCGACAAGCAGCAGATCAACAAGGCACTGCTCAAATCCGGCGCTACCATCGGCGAGATGAACTGCGTGCGCAAGCACCTCTCGGCGATCAAAGGCGGCCGCCTGGCCAAGGCCTGCTGGCCTGCCACCGTTTACACCTATGCAATTTCCGATGTACCGGGCGACCTGGCAACGGTCATCGCCTCCGGCCCCACCGTGGCCGACCCGAGCACCTCGGCCGATGCCCTGGCCATCCTCAAGCGCTACAGCATCGAAGCGCCGCAAGCGGTCATCGACTGGCTGAACAACCCAGCCTCGGAAACCGTCAAAGCCGACGACCCGGCCCTGGCCCGCAGCCACTTCCAGCTGATCGCCAAGCCCCAGCAGTCGCTTGAAGCCGCCGCCGTGAAAGCCCGACAGGCCGGTTTCAGCCCGCTGATCCTCGGTGACCTGGAAGGCGAATCGCGCGAAGTGGCCAAGGTGCATGCCGGTATCGCCCGGCAGATCGTGCTGCACGGCCAGCCGCTGAAAGCCCCCTGCGTGATCCTGTCTGGCGGCGAAACCACCGTGACAGTGCGCGGCAACGGCCGTGGCGGGCGCAACGCCGAGTTCCTCCTCAGCCTTACCGAAAGCCTGAAAGGCCTGCCGGGTGTGTACGCCCTGGCCGGTGACACCGACGGCATCGACGGCTCGGAAGAAAACGCCGGTGCCTTCATGACCCCAGGCAGCTACGCCCGCGCCGAGGCCCTGGGCCTGTCGGCCAGCGACGAGCTGGACAACAACAACGGCTACGGCTATTTCGCCGCGCTGGATGCGCTGATCGTCACCGAACCAACCCGCACCAACGTCAACGATTTCCGCGCCATCCTGATCCTTGAGACTGCCCAATCATGACGCCTGATAAAAAAGTAAAGATCCTCGCCACCCTCGGCCCTGCGATCAAAGGCAAAGACGACATCCGCCAGCTGGTCGAGGCCGGGGTAAACATCTTCCGCCTCAACTTCAGCCACGGCGAACACGCTGACCACGCCTTGCGCTACCAGTGGATCCGCGAAGTCGAGCAGCAACTCAACTACCCGCTGGGCATCCTCATGGACCTGCAAGGGCCCAAGCTGCGTGTTGGCCGCCTGGCCGAAGGCAAGGTGCAACTGCAGCGTGGTCAGTCATTGCGCCTGGACCTGGACACGACGCCAGGCAACAGCGAGCGGGTCAACCTGCCCCATCCGGAAATCATCGCCGCGCTGGAGCCGGGCATGGACCTGCTGGTAGACGACGGCCGCCTGCGCCTGCGGGTGACCGCCAAGCACGCCGATGCCATCGACACGACCGTGCTGAACGGCGGTGAGCTGTCTGACCGCAAGGGCGTGAACGTGCCGCAAGCAGTACTCGACCTCTCCCCGCTTACCGAAAAAGACCGCCGCGACCTGGCCTTTGGCCTGGAACTGGGCGTGGACTGGGTGGCCCTGTCGTTCGTGCAGCGCCCGGAAGACATCGTCGAAGCCCGCCAGCTGATTGGCGACCGCGCCTACCTGATGGCCAAGATCGAAAAGCCATCGGCCGTCGAACAGCTGCAAGCCATCGCCGAACTGGCAGACGCCATCATGGTGGCCCGTGGTGACCTGGGTGTGGAAGTACCCGCCGAAAGCGTGCCGCAGATCCAGAAACGCATCATCGGCACCTGCCGCCAGCTGGGCAAACCAGTGGTGGTGGCCACGCAGATGCTCGAATCCATGCGCTTCTCGCCGGCACCGACCCGCGCCGAAGTCACCGACGTGGCCAACGCCGTGGCCGAAGGTGCCGATGCGGTGATGCTGTCGGCCGAGACCGCCTCGGGCGACTACCCGCTGGAAGCTGTGCAGATGATGAGCAAGATCATCCGCCAGGTGGAAAACGGCCCGGACTACCAGGCCCAGCTCGACGTTGGCCGGCCGAAAGCCGAAGCCACGGTGTCGGACGCCATCAGCTGCGCCATCCGCCGTATCAGCGGCATCCTGCCGGTGGCGGTGCTGGTCAACTACAGCGAATCGGGCGCCTCCACCCTGCGTGCTGCGCGCGAGCGGCCACGGGCACCGATCCTCAACCTGACGCCAAACCTGAACACCGCTCGCCGTCTAAGCGTGGCGTGGGGCGTGCATTCGGTGGTCAACGACCGCCTGCGCCAGGTGGACGAGGTGGTGTCGACTGCGCTGGAGATTGCCCAGGCGCAAGGCATGGCCAGCCGTGGCGATACGCTGCTGATCACGGCCGGCGTGCCTTTTGGCAAGCCGGGGTCGACTAACACGCTGCGGATCGAGACCTTGATCTAAGCAATCACACCTCTCCTGTAGGAGCGGGCTTGCCCGCGAAGAGGCCAGCAGGGACAACCCTGTTGTCTGAACTGACGCATTCGCGGGCAAGCCCGCTCCCACAGGGTTAGAGGTGTTGCACACAACGGCGGAAAACCCGAGGCCCAAAGAGGCCCACCGCGTTCCTTCAACCTCACTGACTGCCCCATGTACACCAAAAATTTCGTCAACCCGTGCCCCGACTGGGCCACGGCGTTACTCAACGGCTTCAGCCAGGTGCTGCTGCTGCGCAACCCCCTGTGCGGCCTGTGCTGCCTGCTGGCCATCCTGCTGACCGCCCCCGACCTGGTCGGTGGTGCCCTGCTCGGCGCCCTGGCCGGCCTGATCACCGCCCAGGCCCGTGGTTACGACCGCGCCGACCGCCAGGCCGGGCTGTACTGCTACAACGGTGTGCTGATTGGCCTGCTGATCAGCGCCGTGCTGCCGTGGTCGGTCATGCTGCCGCCACTGATCCTCGCCGCCGGCGGTTTATCCAGCATCATCACCCACCAGTGGCGCAAGCGCGGCGGCAAATTGCTGATCGCCTATACCGCGCCGTTCGTGTTGCTGGGCTGGGCCGTGCTGCTGTTCGCCAGCCCCTCGCCAAGCGGCTTCGTCGAGGCCGATCCGCTCTATGCCCTGGCGCGGGGTGTGGGCCAGATTTTCCTGCTCGATCAGCCCTTGGCCGGCTTGCTGATTATTGTCGGCATGCTCATCGCCAACCCTTATGCCTCGATGTGGGCAGTGATCGGCTCAGCCATTGGTGGCGGTGTAGCATTGCTTGCCGACCAGGCGCAGGCTGCGTGGTTGGGCCTGTACGGTTTCAATGCGGCACTGGCGGCATTGGCCTTCAGCAGGCAGGGTGAGAAACCGTGGGTAACAATGCTGGCAATTGCCTTGGCCCTGCTGCTGCAACCGGTGTTCACGCTGCTGCCTGTGGCAGGTCTGACTGCGCCCTTTGTCGCCGCCTGCTGGCTGATGCATGCGGGCAACCATCTGGCCCAGCCCAGACAGCGCAATGCCAGCCGCTTGCACAGCTGAAACGCAACCCCTAGGCTCAGCCCATCGCTTTTGTGGACCGAGCCAATGAACAACCCTGCGAGCCTGCGTGAACGGCTCTTCGTTATCGTCTTCCAGACCGACACCATGGCTGGAAGACGCTTCGACAAAATCCTCCTGCTGATCATCCTCGCCAGCCTGGTCACGGTGATCCTCGACAGCATCGACGAAATACACCAAGGCTACGCCGGCCTGCTCGCCGCCATCGAATGGGGCTTTACCGCGATCTTCCTGGCCGAGTACCTCACCCGCCTGTACTGCTCGCCCAAGCCCCTGCGCTATGCCTTCAGCTTTTACGGCCTGGTCGACTTGCTGGCGATCGTGCCGGGGATCATCGCGCTGTACTACAGCGACGCCCAGTACCTGCTGATCATCCGGGTGATCCGGATGCTGCGGATCTTCCGCGTGCTCAAGCTCAGCCCGTACCTCAAGCAGGCCCATTACCTGATGGAGGCACTGCGCGGCAGCAAGCAGAAGATCATCGTGTTTCTGGTCACGGTCTCGACCCTGGTAACCGTGTTCGGCACCTTGATGTATGTGATTGAAGGACCGGAGCATGGCTTTACCAGCATCCCCAAAGGCATCTACTGGGCTATCGTCACACTCACTACCGTGGGGTTTGGCGATATCGTGCCGAAGACGCCCCTGGGCCAGGTGCTGTCGTCGCTGGTGATGATTACGGGTTACTCAATTATTGCAGTGCCGACCGGCATCTTTACCGCCGAGCTGGCCAATGCCATGCGTGGTGAACAGCTGCAGCATGATTGCCCGACTTGCAGCAAGAAGACCCATGAGCATGGCGCGGCGTTCTGTTCCCGGTGTGGGAATGTGCTGTTCCCGAAAACCGAATAAGCAAAGAGCCATTTCGTCTTTAAAGCCCCAAGAACCAAACGCTATAGTCGCTGGCACATCGCCAAACATCTGAACCATAACAAGGAAGCAACGTGAAAAAACTGTTCACCGCCTCGCTGCTCGCCGCAGGCCTGGCCCTGGGCAACCTCGCCCAGGCCGCCCCTACCCTGCTGAACGTTTCCTACGACGTGATGCGCGACTTCTACAAGGACTACAACCCGGCCTTCCAGAAGCACTGGGAAGCCGAGCACAAAGAGAAGGTCAACGTGCAGATGTCCTTCGGCGGCTCCAGCAAGCAGGCGCGTGCAGTGATCGATGGCCTGCCGGCCGACGTCATCACCATGAACATGGCCACCGACATCAACGCCCTGGCCGACAACGGCAAGCTGGTGCCGGACAACTGGGTAACCCGCCTGCCGAACAACAGCGCGCCGTTCACCTCGGCCACCGTGTTCATCGTGCGCAAAGGCAACCCGAAAGCCCTGAAAGACTGGCCCGATCTGCTGAAGGACGGTGTGCAGGTGATCGTGCCCAACCCGAAAACCTCGGGTAACGGCCGCTACACCTACCTGTCCGCCTGGGGCTATGTGCTCAAGCAAGGCGGTGACGAGGCCAAGGCCCGTGACTTCGTTGGCAAGCTGTTCAAGCAAGCGCCGGTGCTGGATACCGGTGGCCGTGCTGCCACCACCACGTTCATGACCAACCAGATCGGCGACGTGCTGGTCACCTTCGAGAACGAAGCCGAAATGATCGCCCGCGAGTTCGGTCGCGACCAGTTCGAAGTGGTTTACCCAAGCGTGTCGGCCGAGGCCGAGCCACCTGTCAGCGTGGTGGACAAGGTGGTGGCCAAGAAGGGTACCCAGGCCGTGGCCGAGGAATACCTGAAGTACCTGTGGTCGCCAGAAGCTCAGGAGATCGCCGCCAACAACTACCTGCGCCCAAGGGATGCGACGGTACTGGCCAAGTACACCGACCGTTTCCCGAAAGTGGACTTCCTGTCGGTGGAGAAAACCTTTGGTGACTGGCGCACCGTGCAGAAGACCCACTTCAATGATGGCGGCGTGTTTGACCAGATTTATAGCGGTCAATAATTGAGGTAAGCCTTACCGGCCTCATCGCGATCCCTGTGGGAGCGGCTTTAGCCGCGAAGAGGCCGGCAAGAGCAACATCAAACCTGGCGGAAGACCAAAGCCTTCAGCCCCCCGGCCGGGTCCACATCGGGAAACTCCGGCGGGTTCTCCAACCGCTCGACAAACGCCAGCGAAGGCGCCTGCTCCGCCATCCCCTCGATCAGAAATTCCGGCCCGATCCCCGGGTCGTTCACGCACGCCAGCACTGTGCCACCCACATTCAGCAACTCCGGCAACCGCCGCAGGATCTTCGCGTAATCCTGGGTAAGCACAAAACTGCCGCGCTGGAAGGTGGGCGGGTCGATGATGATCAGGTCATAAGGCCCGTACTTGCGCACCTTGCCCCACGATTTGAACAGCTCATGCCCCAGGTAGGCCACCCGCGATGCATCGTGGCCATTCAGGCGGTGGTTATCACGGCCACGGGACAACGCCGACTTGGCCATGTCCAGGTTCACCACCTGCTCGGCGCCACCGGCAATCGCCGCCACCGAAAAGCCGCAGGTGTAGGCGAACAGGTTCAACACACGCTTGCCGGCTGCCTGCTCGCGCACCCAGCGCCGGCCGTAGCGCATGTCGAGGAACAGGCCATTGTTCTGCCGCACGCCCAGATCCAGCAGGTAGGTCAGGCCATCCTCGACCACCTCACGCTGCTGGCACGGCTCGCCCAGCAGCCACTGGCCCGGGCTGTCGGGCAGGTAGCGGTGCTGAATGAGGATCGCCTGGCCGGACCACTGCGGGCGTTCGGCAAAGGCACGCAACATGGCTTCCAGTTCAGCCAGCTGGCCTTCGGGTGGCTCGCGGAACAAGCCGACCGACAGCACACCCTGCAACCAGTCGACCGTCACTTGCTCCAGGCCCACCCAGCAGCGGCCACGACCGTGGAACAGTCGGCGGGTTTCCTGCGGGGCAGGGTCGAACGCGGCGAGCAGGTGTTGCTCAAGGGTGTGGATCGGCGAAGTCATGGTGGGTCGCAAACAAATGAAAAGGCCGCCATTCTACCCCTTGACCGCCACTTGTGCAGAACGGAACCACCAGCCCTGCTGCATCCCCGCCGCCGCCACCAGGATCAACCCCACGCCCAGCCACTGCAGCGGCGCCAGCCGATGCCCGAATGCCACCCAGTCCACCAGAATCGCCGCGATGGGGTAGATGAACGACAGCGCCCCGGTCAGCGCCGTGGGCAGACGCTGGATGGCACTGTAAAGCAGCACATACATGAGGCCGGTGTGCACCATGCCCAGTGCCAACAAGCTGGCTAACGCTGGCATTTCTCCGGGCAACCCGCCAGGCCTGACCCAGGGTGCCAGCATCAGCACACCGGTGGTCACCTGGATCAATGCAATCAGGTGAGGCGGCGTGCCACTCAGGCGCTTGATGATCAGTGCAGCGATTGCGTACAAGAACGCCGCCCCCAGCGCCAGGGCAATTCCCAGCAGATAATCCTCACCGCCACCCTGCCCCGTGCCATGGGCACTGACGATGGCCAACATGCCGAGGAAGGCGACGCTCAGCCAGGTCACCTTGGCCAAGGTAATCTTCTCGCCCAGGAACAGCGCCGCCAGCCCCACCAGCAGAAACGGCTGCACGTTGTACACCGCCGTGCCAATGGCAATCGACGCCCGTGAGTACGAGGCAAACAACAGTAACCAGTTGCCGACAATCGCCACCCCACTGGCAATCGCCAGCAAGAACGCCGTGCGGCTGATCACTCCCGGCCGCAGAAAGCCAAAAACGGCGCAGATCACCAGCAAGGTCACGGCGCCGAACACGCAGCGCCAGAACACCACCTCAAGCACGGGCTGGCCGGACACCAGCACGAACCAGCCGATGGTCCCGGAAATCAGCATGGCAGCAACCATTTCCAGCGAGCCACGGCGCAATGAACTGTCCATCTCACACCTCCCGTTGACGATGGCAACAGTATGCAAAGGATACCGGGTGCCATCCAGCGGATAACGAAGGCAGATTGTCATACGCGCCTTTACTATCAAGGCAAATAACGCAAATTACCTATTGAGGTGACCATGACTGACGCTATCGACCAACTCCTGATCAATGCCCTGATGGAGGACTCGCGCCGCTCGCTGAAGGCCCTGGCGCAGGTGAGCGGGCTGTCCGCACCCAGCGTCAGCGAGCGCCTGCGCCGGCTGGAGGAGCGCGGCGTGCTGCGCGGCTACACCGTGGAGGTCGACCCACGCGCGTTTGGCTACCAGTTGCAGGCCATCGTGCGCATCCGCCCGCTGCCGGGGCAGTTGCAGGAGGTGGAGCGACAGATCATTGCGATACCTGAGTTCACCGAGTGCGACAAGGTCACCGGCGAAGACTGCTTTATTGCCCGCCTGCATGTGCGTTCCATGGAACAGCTGGACACCCTGCTCGACCGCATCAATGTGCTGGCTGACACCAACACCGCGATCATCAAGAAAAGCCCGGTGAAGCGGCGGTTGCCGCCGATGGATTGAGAGGCGCCACAGGAAAACTTGACTATTTCTTGTACACAAGAATGTCACCTTAAGTGCCATTTTTGTGTGCAATTCATTCGGTAACGCCCCAATAAGTTACACACTACCCTGCAACTAATTTTGACCATTTGATCAACTAATTATCAGTCTAAAAATTTAAACCTGTTTATTTGGTCAACTTATAAGTCCTGAATATCATTAAGTTATCTTTCGAAACCCTAGATTCGAAATGATAGGTCTTTAACGCTTGCTCTTTCCTTGGCATGGAACTCGCTTTTGTGTCCTCGTGTTTTGTATACAAACTCAACAAAACATAAATACACAAGAACCCGCGACGCCGGACCAAAACCGGCCGCCGCGCCCAGAACCCTGTGATGCCAAGCTGCACTGACGAGATGGCGAGCCCGTGCGCATGCCCGCTCATCGCAGTCCATGTGCATCAGGAGCCCGCCGGAATGAGTAGCAGCCTCGACCTTGCCCCTGAACTATCCGTCGCCAGCACCCACCCTGCTTCCACACTTGACGGCAGCCAGCCCGCGCTGGCCCTGAGCCCGCGCCTGCATAACCGCGACCTTGCGCCTACCCGTATCGAAGGTCGCCGCTGGGGTGGATACAGCATCTTCGCGTTGTGGACAAACGATGTGCACAATATCGCCAACTATTCGTTCGCCATGGGCTTGTTCGCCCTTGGCCTGGGTGGCTGGCAAATCCTGCTGTCGCTGGCGATTGGCGCGGCGCTGGCGCACTTCTTCATGAACCTGTCCGGCTACATGGGGCAGAAAACCGGCGTTCCCTTCCCGGTCATCAGCCGCATCGCCTTCGGCATCCACGGCGCGCAGATTCCGGCGCTGATCCGCGCCGTCATTGCCATTGCCTGGTTCGGCATCCAGACCTACCTCGCCTCCGTGGTGCTGCGCGTGCTCCTGACCGCCGTGTGGCCGCACATGGCAGCCTACGATCACGACAGCATCCTCGGCCTTTCAAGCCTGGGCTGGGTGTGCTTCGTGTCGATCTGGCTGGTGCAGCTGGTGATCCTGGCGTACGGCATGGAGATGGTGCGCCGCTACGAGGGTTTCGCAGGCCCGGTGATCCTGCTGACCGTCTCGGCCCTGGCGGTATTCATGTACTTCCAGGCCGACACGCGCATCGCCTGGTCGGTGGCCGAGCCGCTGACTGGCTACGAGATGTGGCGCAACATCTTTGCCGGCGGTGCGCTGTGGTTGGCGATTTACGGCACCCTGGTGCTGAACTTCTGTGACTTCGCCCGCTCCTCGCCGTGCCGCAAGACGATTCGCGTGGGCAACTTCTGGGGCCTGCCGGTGAACATCCTGGTATTTGCCATCATCACCGTGGTGCTGAGCGGCGCACAGTTCCAGATCAACGGCCAGATCATCGACAGCCCGACGCAGATCGTCGCGGCCATCCCGAGCACACCCTTCCTGGTACTTGGCTGCCTGGCATTCCTGATCGTCACCGTGGCGGTGAACATCATGGCCAACTTCGTCGCCCCGGCCTTCGTGCTCAGCAACCTGGCGCCGCGTCACCTCAACTTCCGCCGCGCCGGGTTGATCAGTGCCACCGTGGCAGTGCTGATCCTGCCGTGGAACCTGTACAACAGCCCATTGGTGATCGTGTACTTCCTGTCGGGCCTGGGCGCCCTGCTCGGCCCGCTGTACGGGGTGATCATGTCCGACTACTGGTTGCTGCGCAAAGGCTGCATCAACGTGCCGCAGCTCTACAGCGAAGACCCGGCCGGTGCCTACCACTACACCAAGGGCATCAACCTGCGCGCCGTGGCAGCCTTCGTGCCGGCCGCACTGCTGGCCATCGTCCTGGCGCTGGTACCCCACTTCCAGCATGTGGCGCCGTTCTCCTGGCTGATCGGGGCCGGCATCGCCGCCGCCCTGTACCTGCTGATCGCGCCTCGCAATCGCCACTACCACGACGTCAGCGGCGAGTGCATCGCTGTCGACCACAGCAGCCATTGATCAAGGAAGCCTACCCATGCTTATTCTGATTGCCAACGTCAACACCACCGAAGCCATCACCGAGGCCATTGCCGAACAGGCGCGCAGTGTCGCCACCCCCGGCACCGAGATCATTGGCCTCACCCCCTGGTTTGGCGCCGAGTCGGTAGAAGGCAATTTCGAGAGCTACCTGGCTGCCATCGCCGTGATGGACCGGGTGCTGGCCTATGAAGGCCCCTACGACGCCGTGATCCAGGCCGGCTATGGCGAACACGGCCGTGAAGGCTTGCAGGAGCTGCTGAACGTACCGGTAGTGGACATTACCGATGCAGCCGCCAGCACGGCGATGTACCTGGGGCATGCTTACTCGGTGGTGACCACCCTGGACCGCACCGTACCGCTGATCGAGGACCGTTTGAAGCTCTCCGGGCTGTACGACCGCTGCGCCTCGGTAAGGGCCAGCGGGCTGGCCGTGCTGGAACTGGAAGAAGACCCGCAGCGTGCAGTGGAAGCCATCGTGGAGCAGGCCGAGCGAGCCGTGCGTGATGACAAGGCCGAGGTGATCTGCCTGGGTTGCGGCGGCATGGCCGGGCTGGACGAGCAGATCCGCCAACGCACCGGCGTGCCGGTGGTGGATGGGGTGAGCGCGGCGGTGACCATTGCCGAGTCGCTGGTGCGCATGGGCTTGAGTACCTCCAAGGTGCGCACCTATGCCACGCCACGGGCGAAGAAAGTGGTGGGTTGGCCGATGCGGTTCGGGCGCTGAGTCTTTAGCTGCCTTTAACGGCCTCTTCGCGGGTAAACCCGCGAAGAGGCCGGTACAGGTCAGCTCATCATTCGGGCTAACGCTGCACTATAACCTCAGGTCGGGCAGCTGTGCGCACCGTCATTCAGGCCCTGGCGTACGTTACGGCTGAGCAGGCTGGCCTTGCCGTCGTGCCAGGTCAGGGTCAGTACATAGAGGGTATCGAAGTCATCGCCGTTCCAGTCATCGGTAATCACCCGCTCTTCACCCAGCGCCTTGCCGGCCACGGTATTGATCAACTCCGGGAGGTAACCATGCGACCAGGCGGTGTAGATGGTTGCATTGCGGTACTTGTCGCTCAGCAGCTCGTCAGCCAGTTCGTCGGTGTCGTTGGCGCCATAGTCGATGTTCACCGGCAGGCCCAGACGGATGGCGCTGGGGGTAATGGTCATCAACGGGCGGATGTAGCTGTAGCTTTCGTCCTTGCTGCCTTCCTCGACATGCCGCGAAGGGTTGGCAGCGAACACGTAATCGGCCTTGCCAAAGCGCTCGGGCAGCACAGTGGCCAGGTCCAGCGCACGGTTCAGGCCTTGGCAGTTCAACTGGCCCAGCCCCTCGCCCGGCTTCTCGGCATGGCGCAGGAACACCAGGGTCTGGGTGCCATCCACCGCTTGCGCACGGCTTTCGACAGCCTCCAACGCCAGCGGTACGGCGACAGCTGTAAGCACCAGGCTCAGCAGCAAGTGACGGCGACGGCGGAAGAATGTTGGCAACTTCATCAAGGCAGGCTCGTGTGGCAAAGAAAATCGGATCAACCCGCCACATCGCCCCATCAGCTGCTGGGCGCCCTTGTAGTGAATGCCATCCTTGGCAACGAGTGAGGGTCAGAGTGCCCTGAACCCGTTTGGTTCCTCCCTGGAGGTAGATGCCGTTCCCTAGGCAAGGCCTAGGTTAGGGGATGGGTGTTGCGCAATTGTGTAAGCGGCCAGAACCTGAGGTTGCAATGCAGCAGTTCAATCATCCCGCGTCAGCACTTCCAGCAATTCGATCTCGAAGGTCAGGTCCGAATTCGGCGGGATCGCCCCCACGCTGCGCTCGCCATAGCCCAGGTGTGCTGGAACCTGCAGCTTGCGCTTGCCACCCACACGCATGCCCATCAGGCCTTGATCCCAGCCTTTGATCACCCGGCCGGTGCCGATCACGCACTGGAACGGCTTACCGCGTGACCAGGACGAATCGAACTCGCTGCCGTCGGCCAGCCAGCCGGTGTACTGGGTGGTGATCAGGGCGCCTTTGACGGCGGCTTTGCCATCACCCTCCACCAGGTCGATGATCTGCAGTTCTTGGCTCATGGGCACGCTCCAACGCGGGAAAACAAAGCCGCCCTTTTCTCAGGAATGCACCGGTTTTGCAAGTTTGCGCGGTGTTTCATGCCGCCGCTTCAAACCGGGCCGCGCTGAGCAATCAGCTGTTCTGCTCGAACACCTCTTGGCCAGTCAGTTCCTTGGTCTGGTTGGCAAAGCAGTACCAGGCGGGTTTTTCTTCCACGAAAATCTGCAGGTTGAAATCCCACGCCTGGTCACCGTCGAGCAGGCCGACCGGCACGGCATGGAAGTCGTTGGCCTTGAGCCGGTAATACAGGTGCGTGCCGCACTGGCCGCAAAACGCGCGCTGAGCCCAGTCAGACGACTCATACACCGAGGGTGCACGCCCTTCGATCACCGGGGGCCGGCTGCACTCCACAACCAGCAGCGGGCCGCCAGTCCATTTGCGGCACATGCTGCAATGGCAGGCACTGACATGGGTGTTGTCTACAGTGACCTTGAGCGTGGTGGCACCACACAGGCAAGTGCCTTGTTTTTCCAGGGCCATGGCTGGCTCCTTGAACAGGGAAAGAGCCAGCCAGTATAGATGCCTGAACGGGCCTCAGAAGTAGACGGTACCGCGCAGGTACAACGCCGCCCGCCCGCTGATGATTACCCGGCCATTGCCCGGCACTTCGCACTGCAGCTGCCCTTTGCGCGCCCCGCCCTGCTCACAGCTTAGTACCCGCTTGCCCAAACGCTCCGCCCACACCGGTGCCAGCGAGGTGTGCGCCGAACCGGTTACCGGGTCTTCATTCACGCCAACCCGCGGGCCGAACCAGCGGGTGACGAAATCAAAACCACGCCCTGCTGCCGTCACGGCAATACCACGCACGTCGAACGTGTTCAACGCTACGAAGTCCGGCGTCAGGGTGTCGAGGATCAACGCATCGTCGATCACCACCACATAGTCGTCGCTTTGGTACAACGCCTGTGCCTGGTTCAAACCCAGCGCTTGCAGCAACCCTGCCGGAATATCCACCGCAACCGGCTGCTTGGCCGGGAAATCCATCGCTAGCAACCCGTCAGCGCCACGGCTGACGCGCAACTCGCCGCTGCGGGTGTTGAAGCGGAGCACCTGCGCCTGCTCGCCCAGTTGCTCGAACAGCACATAGGCGGACGCCAGGGTGGCGTGGCCGCACAGGTCAACTTCCACGGTCGGGGTGAACCAGCGCAGGTCGTAAGTTTCACCATTGCGCACGAAATAGGCGGTTTCCGACAGGTTGTTCTCTTCGGCGATGCGCTGCAGCACATCGTCCGGCAGCCAGCTTTGCAGCGGAATCACGGCGGCCGGGTTGCCACCGAACGGTTCGGCGGAAAAGGCATCGACCTGGAAGATTTCGAGTTGCATGCACACACTCCTTGTTGCCCGGGTGTTGCCAGGCAGATGGCTGATAGAGATTTACGCGCGAACCGGGGTCAAGACGGGCTCACCTGCAAAGAACGCCTGCAGGTGGGGATTATGCGGAGTGACCATACAGTACAGTCAATTGGTAATTTCGCGGAAAACTGTACTGTATCGATAGATGTAAGACGAGATTACATGACGCCTGGGAGATCGAGCGCCGCGCGCGCGGCGCATCGTGAGCTGCGCTCACTCCTACGCTTGTTTCGGGCCAGTTATGCCTGTGACAGACGCGCGCGACCGCCTTGTTTGTACAACTCGATACTGTGCCATGCGCCAATGCGTTCGCGCGCGAATCTCATAGGACGGACTGGCCCGAAATGAACGTAGGCGCGGGCGGCGCTCGATCTCGAACACCCCAAAAAACTCAAGACAACCCCCAAAAGCCCACTATTGAGCGAACGCCCGCCCCAACCCCCCTGGCACACCACTGCTATCCGTTTCTTGCCACGGACCATTCGGGCTCAACGACCAGCTCCAACCGTTATCAAACCGGTAATACGTACGCTGCCGGTAGAAGGTATTGGGCTGTTTCTCCAACACATATACACCCAGTTTAGGGTCCCAATGGCTCGCCCCACCAGGCGGTGGCGCAAAGCTGGCCGAGGTACGCGGCATCGGTTTGGGAATCGCCGCCGGCTTGCTCGGCTGGGACGATGGCTGCCCGCCCGGCAACGGCTTGACCACCGGCCCCTGTGGCGGCACGCGTTCAATCGGGGGTTCAGGCTGCTCATACGGCTGATGCACCGTACACGCAGACAAACCCAGGGCCAGGGTAATCAGGGTCAGGCGGACGGTGCTGTGCATGGCATTGCTCTCTTACTGGTCGGGGCTGTCGATGGTCAGGCGCTGGGTAGCCTGGGTGGCGCTGGGCAGTGGCGCTCCCTGGCCAATCCATTCGCCGTGGGTAGGCTGGCCAGCGCGCGATACACGTGCAACCAGTTGGACTTCGGCAAATTGCGACAGTTTCATCTGCGGCATCATCGCGTCAGCATCAGACAACTCCACCTCGATCGGCAACTGCGCCACCGTCACCCGCTTGGCCGCCAGCGGCATGGGCGGGCCATTGCTGGCGCGGGCAAAGATGAACACGGTGTCGCCCGGCTTGACCTTGTCTTTCAGCGCCGCCGCCAGCTCCACCCGTACTTTCAGGCGGGCCGCTGCAGGTGCGGGGGGAGCTTCCGCCACAGCCCCCCCCAGGCGCTCGACGGCGCGGTCGATACCGCCCTGCAGGGCGTCACGCGATGCGTCACCTTCCGGCAGCTGCGCCAGCAGGCGCTTCCAGTAGTCGATGGCTTCCTGGTAACGCTCACCTTCGAAGGCCGCAATGCCGCGCAGGCCCAGGCTGGTCACCTCGTTGGGGTCGGCTTTCAAGGCTTCGTCAGTCAGCACCTGCAACTGCGGGCTCCACTGTTTGTCAGCAGCAAAATACAGGGCCTGAGCCCATTGCCCCAGCAGCTCGGGCTGTCGGCCGGCCAATGCCACGGCCCGCTCGAAGGTGCGCGCCGCATCAGCCGGGCGTTGCTCGGCCATGTAGGCGCGGCCCAGGAAGTACATGGCCTCGGCCGAATCCGGCTGGGCCTGCACCACGCGCTCCAGACGCGTGGTCATTTCTTCCATCGACTTGGGCGCCTCGGCGAATTCCTGGGTCAGGGCCACCTTGTCGGCCGCACCAAAATGCAGGTACAGCCCAAGCGCCATCAGCGGTACCAGCACAGCCGCCAGCAGCGGCAAGGCCTTTCCCAAGTGGCCCTGGCGCGGTGCCTCGGCGCCTTCGGTATCGGCCAGCAATTCGCGGGCAGCCTCGTCACGGCCCCTGGTCATCTGCGCCTCGTCAAGCACGCCCGCAGCCTGCTGGGCGGCCAGTTCGGCAACACGCTCCTGGTACAGGGCCACGTTCAGGGCGGTGCGGTCTTCTTCCTGCTGACGAAGACGGCCACGCAGGACAGGGATCAGCAAAAAGCTGAGGGCAGCGAGCAGCAGCAGGCCCGCGCTAAGCCAGAATTCAATCATGGGTCTGTTCTTTTTCCAGCAGTTTGGCGAGACGCTCGCGTTCTTCGGCAGACAATTCATTGCCGCCCTGCACAGCCGTACCGCGGCGCCGGCGCACGATCACCGCCAACACCACGAAACCGCCGGCCAGCAGAATCCCCGGGCCGAACCACAACAGCCAGGTGCGCCCGCTGAGCGCCGGCTTGTAGCGCACGAAGTCGCCATAGCGGTCGACCATGAAGTCGACGATCTGCTGGTTGCTCTTGCCCTCGCCCAACATGCGGAAGATTTCCCGGCGCAGGTCGGCGGCAATCGGCGCGTTGGAGTCGGCGATGTCCTGGTTCTGGCACTTGGGGCAGCGCAGTTCCTTGGTCAGTTGCTGATAGCGCTCGCGCTCGGCCTCGTCGCGGAACTGGTAGGTGTCGATGGCCGCCTTGGCCACGCCGGCCAAGCTCATGCCCAGCACGGCAGCCGCCAGCCAACGCCTCATGGTTTGGCCTCATCGACCAGGCCCTGGTAAAGCGGGGCGAGCTGTTCGCGCCACACCGTGGCATCGACAATGCCCACGTGTTTGTAGCGAATGATGCCCTTGGCGTCGATCAGGAAGGTTTCCGGCGCGCCGTACACGCCCAGGTCCAGGCCCAGGCTGCCCTGCTCGTCGCGGATATCCAGCTGATAAGGGTTGTGGAACTCGGCCAGCCATTTTTGCGCGGCGGCATTGTCGTCCTTGTAGTTGACCCCGTGAATCACCACGCCCTGCTGGGCTAGCTGGTTAAGGTACGGGTGCTCGACCTTGCACGACGGGCACCAGGTGGCCCACACGTTGACCAGCGCCGGGCGGCCCTGCAAGTCGGCCTGGGTCAGGGTGCGGTCGCCCTGGGTCGAGGCCAGCGAAAACACCGGGAACGGTTTGCCGATCATTGCCGAAGGCAGCTCGTCGGGCTTGAGGAACAGCCCTTTGTAGAGGAACACCGCCACCAGCAGGAACACTGCCAGGGGGACTACCATGATCCAACGCTTCATGCAGCTGCTCCAGACACGCCCAGGGCATCACGCACCCGGGTCTTGACCTTGACGCGGTAACGCCGGTCGAGGGCCGCCAGCAACCCACCCAGGCCAGTCAGCAGACCGCCCAGCCAGATCCAGCGAACGTAAGGCTTGATATGTACGCGCACGGCCCACGCGCCGTTCTCCAGCGGCTCGCCCAGGGCGACGTACAGGTCGCGGGTAAAGCCTGCATCGATACCGGCTTCGGTCATCATCGACTGCTGCACGGTGTACAGGCGCTTCTCCGGGTGCAGGGTGGTAATTTCACGGCCATCACGGCTGACCACCACGGTACCCTTGTCGGAGATGAAGTTCGGCCCTTCAAAGTGCTTGGCGCCCTGGAACAGGAAGTGGTAACCACCCAGTTCCACGCTTTCGCCCGGGGCCATGCGCAGGTCGCGTTCGGCGCTGTTGTTGCTCGACAGCACCACGCCCAGCGCGCACACCGCCAGGCCCAGGTGCGCCAGCTGCATGCCCCAGTAGCTGCGGCCCAGGCCGGGCAGGCCCTTGAGCAGGCCTTTGTGGCGGGTCTTGTCGAGGATGTCGCGCAGCCCGCCGAGCACTACCCAGGCGGCCAGGGCGAAGGCGGTCAGGGTCGGCCAGTCGAAGTCATCGACGATAAAGCCGGCCACAGGGGCCAGGATGGCGCTGCCAATCAGCACCGGGGTCATCATGCTGGCCAGCCATTTGCCCGGGGTGTCCTTCCAGCGCACCACCACCCCCACGCTCAGCACCACCATCAACAGCGCCATCAGCGGCAGGAACAAGGCATCAAAGTACGGCGGGCCGACCGACAGCTTGGCCCCGGTGAGGGCATCGAGTACCAGCGGGTACAGGGTGCCGAGCAGGATCATCGAAGCAGCCACCACCAGCACCAGATTGTTGGCCAGCAGCAGCGTCTCGCGCGACCACAGGGCGAAGCCGACCTGGCTCTTGACCACTGGGGCACGCAGGGCGAACAGGGTGAGCGAACCACCGACCACGAACAGCAGGAAGATCAGGATGAAAATGCCCCGCGACGGGTCGGCGGCAAAGGCGTGCACCGAGGTCAGCACACCGGAACGCACCAGGAAAGTCCCCAGCAGGCTCAACGAGAACGCGGCAATGGCCAGCAGCACTGTCCAGCTCTTGAACACCCCGCGTTTTTCGGTCACTGCCAGCGAGTGGATCAGCGCCGTGCCTACCAGCCAGGGCATGAACGAGGCGTTCTCCACCGGGTCCCAGAACCACCAGCCCCCCCAGCCCAGCTCATAGTAGGCCCACCACGATCCCAGGGTGATGCCCACGCCAAGGAAGGCCCAGGCAACGATGGTCCACGGCCGCGACCAGCGCGCCCAGGCAGCATCCAGGCGGCCGCCGAGCAAGGCAGCGATGGCGAAGGCGAAGGCCACCGAGAAGCCCACGTAACCCATGTACAGCATCGGCGGGTGAACAATCAGGCCAAAGTCCTGCAGCAGCGGGTTGAGGTCGCGACCATCGGTCGGCACCTGCGGCAGCAGGCGCTGGAACGGGTTGGAGGTGATGATCAGGAAGCTCAGGAAGCCCACGCTGATCATGCCCATCACCGCCAGCACGCGGGCCAGCATCACCTGCGGCAACTGGCGCGAGAACACCGACACGGCAAAGGTCCAGCCGCCCAGGATCAGCGCCCAGAGCAGCAACGACCCTTCGTGGGCGCCCCACACAGCGCTGAACTTGTAGTACCAGGGCAAGGCGCTGTTGGAGTTGCTGGCGACGTAGGCAACCGAGAAATTGTCGGTCATGAAGGCATGAGTGAGGCATGCGAAGGCAAACGCCAGGAACGCGAACTGCCCCCATGCCGCCGGCCGCGCCAGGCTCATCCACAGGCTGTCGCCACGCCAGGCGCCGAGCAGCGGCACACTGGCCTGTACGGCGGCGAAGCAGATGGCCAGGATCATCGCCAGCTGGCCCAGTTCGGGGATTACCAGCGCCGCGTTCATGGCTTGGCCTCCGCACCCGTGGCGGCCTGGCCGCTTTCCTTCAGGGCCTTGGTGACCTCGGGCGGCATGTACTTCTCATCGTGCTTGGCCAGCACTTCGTCGGCCACCACCACACCGTCGGCGTTGACCTTGCCCAGGGCGACAATGCCCTGCTCTTCGCGGAACAGGTCAGGCAGGATGCCACGATAGGTGATCGGTACCGACTTGTTGAAGTCGGTGACCACGAAGCGCACATCCAGCGAGTCGGACGAACGTTGCACCGAGCCTTTCTCGACCATGCCGCCTGCGCGGATGCGCGTGTCCAGCGGTGCTTCGCCATTGGCGATCTGGGTGGGGGTGTAGAACAGGTTGATGTTCTGCTGCAGTGCGCTCAAGGCAAAGCCGACGGCAACCCCGACGCCGACCAGCAGGCCGACGATGAGCAACAGGCGTTTCTTGCGCTGCGGATTCACTGGTTGTTCTCCCGGCGCAAACGGCGCGCCTCTTCTTGCAGGTAGCGACGGCGGGCCAGCAGCGGCGCAGCAACGTTCAGCGCCAGCACGGCCAGGCAGATGCCATAGGCCGACCACACGTACAGGCCATGGTGGCCCATGGCAAGAAAGTCACCAAAGGTGGCAAAGCTCATTGTGCGGCCCTCCGCCCCAGGCTGTTCAACACTTCGTCCTTGACCCAACTGGCGCGCGCCTCGCGCTTGAGCACTTCAAGGCGCATGCGCAACAGCAGCACGGCACCGAAGAAGCAGTAGAAACCCAGCGCCGTGCACAGCAACGGCAGCCACATTTCGGCGGGCATCGCCGGTTTTTCGGTAAGGGTGAAGGTGGCGCCCTGGTGCAGGGTGTTCCACCACTCCACCGAGTACTTGATGATCGGGATGTTCACCACACCGACAATCGCCAGCACCGCGCAGGCCTTGGCCGCACTGTCACGATTACTGATCGCCTGGCCCAACGCAATAATGCCGAAGTACAGGAACAGCAGGATAAGCATGGACGTAAGGCGGGCATCCCACACCCACCAGCTGCCCCAGGTCGGCTTGCCCCAGATGGCGCCAGTGACCAGCGCCACGGCGGTCATCCAGGCGCCGATCGGCGCGGCGCATTGCAAGGCGACATCGGCGATTTTCATTTTCCACACCAGCCCCACCACCCCGGCCACCGCCAGCAGCACGTAGCAGGACTGTGCCAGCATTGCCGCCGGCACATGAATGTAGATGATGCGGAAGCTGTTGCCCTGCTGGTAGTCCTGTGGGGCGAAGGCCAGGCCCCAGGTGATGCCGACCAGCAGCAGGAGCACGGCAGCACCGGCCAGCCATGGCAGCATGCGGCCGCTGATGGCATAGAACCATTTGGGGGAGCCCAGCTTGTGGAACCACGTCCAGCTTATTTTCATCAGGGTACATCCAGGGTATTGGCCGGGCTTGAAAGCCCGGGACTCGTTATTCGCCAACGCTGATTTTCAGGCCGGCCGCTATCGCAAAGGGTGCCAGGGTCACGGCCAGGGCCGTGAGGCTGGCAAGCCAGAGCAGGTGGCCGGTTGCCGGCATATTTTGCAACGCCGCTTGCAACGCACCACTGCCCAGGATCAATACAGGGATATACAACGGCAGAATCAGCAACGCCAGTAACAAACCACCGCGCTTGAGGCCAACCGTCAGCGCCGCGCCCACCGCACCCAGCAGGCTCAGCACCGGCGTACCCAGCAGCAGCGAGCCAATCAGCACCGGCAGACAATGGCTCGGCAGCCCCAGCATCAGCGCCAGCAGCGGCGCCAACAATACCAGCGCCAGCCCGGAAAAGATCCAGTGCGCCAGCACCTTGGCCAGCACCAGCAGCGCCAGCGGGTACGGCGACAGCACCCACTGTTCCAGCGAGCCGTCCTCGAAATCGCTACGGAACAGGCCGTCCAGCGACAACAGCACCGCCAGCAATGCCGCCACCCAGACCAGCCCAGGCGACAAGGTTTGCAACAATTGGCTTTCCGGGCCGACCGCCAACGGGAACAACGCCACAACGATGGCGAAGAATACCAGCGGGTTGGCCAGCTCGGCCGGACGGCGGAACAGCAGGCGCGCTTCGCGGCGCAACAACAAGACGAATACGCTCATGCCGCCCATTGCCCCAGGTTCAGTTCACGGTAACCGGAGGGCTTGCGTTCCAGCGTGTGGTGAGTGGTCAACACCACCGTGCCACCCTGTTCGCAATGGGTCGCCAGGTGTGCTTCCAGCTGTGCCACGCCCTGCTTGTCCAGCGCCGTGAACGGCTCGTCAAGAATCCACAGCGGCGGGCAGGCCATGTGCAACCGGGCCAAGGCCACGCGCCGCTGCTGGCCGGCTGACAGGGTATGGCAGGGTACGTCCTCGAAACCCCGCAGGCCGACGGCCTCCAGCGCTGCCCAGATCGCCTCGCGGCTGGCCGGCTGGTGCAAGGCGCACAGCCAGGTAAGGTTTTCTTCAGCGGTGAGCAGGTCCTTGATGCCAGCGGCGTGGCCGATCCACAACAGGATGCTGGCCAGGGCATGGCGCTGCTCAGCCAGTGGCTTACCGCCCAGCAGGATCTGCCCGGCAGTCGGCTGCATCAGCCCGGCCAGCAGACGCAGCAGGCTGGTCTTGCCGCTGCCGTTCGGGCCGCTGATCTGCAGCATGTCGCCGGCACCCAACTCGAAATCGAGCTGCTCGAATAACAGGCGCCAGTCGCGCTCGCAGGCCAGGCCTGCGGCTTGGAGGTGAAGGGTCACGGTTTCGCCTTATCTTTG
>NZ_JBICKA010000052.1:0-186421 GCF_043103635.1 Pseudomonas sp. yb_9
CGCTGCATTCTACCCACAGCAAGTCATGGCGGGTCGGCAGCACAATAAAATCAACACCTCATTGATCCGGCTATCTATCGGCCTGGAACCAGTAGATGTGCTCTTGGAGGATTTGAAAAAGGCACTCAATCAAGTTCAGTAAGCTTTGCCAAAAATCGTTGATCATGTAACCACAAAAAGAACAAGAGACGACATAAAATGACCGAAATTACGATGCAGGCGGTAAAACCTGAAATCTGTAAGAAACGCTTCACGAAAGATGATTTTCTTTGGGTTCTCGGCATCTATGGCTGCGCTGTCGGAGGTGGTTCGTTGTTCTGGCCTATCAGCCTTGGGCTGTCCGGCTTTTGGGCAATGCTCATTCTGACGCTGATCGCATTCCCGATTACCTACTACAGCTATCGAGTGCTTTGTCAGTATATTTCAAGTGGTACCGTAACAGCCGAATCCACCAGCAATATCGTCGACACGACGAGGGAATTGCTTGGGGATCGCGCCGTTAGAGTGCTGAGCATTGCGTACTTCATGATGATTTTCCCATCACTTGTCGTCTACGCAATCACTATGTCGAACACCTTCATCGACTTCTTCAATACTCAGCTCGGCATCCCTGGATTGAACCGCCCGCTGGTCGTAATCGGAGTCACGTTAACGGCGCTTCTGATCGCTCAAGGCAAAACAACTTTCGTTGTTAAAGCCATCGGGCTCATCGTATTCCCGTTCATTTTCTCCCTCATCTTCTTTGGCCTGATGGGCATCCCACATTGGAACACATCGTTCATGGCCACGGCGCATGACTATGGTGGAGTGAGCGGCATCATGGGCTCGGTGTGGTCGTCGTTGCCGATGGTGATCTACGCATTCAGCTTCACACCAATCGTCTCGAGCTTCGTTGCGCACTACAAGAAGCAGTATGGCTCTGAAGCTCAGCAGCGAATCGGACGTACCTTGCTGATCGCAATCGTTGTGGTCGTGGTGACTGTGGTGTTCTTTGCATGGAGCTGCATTTTCGCCCTCTCGCCACAGGAGCTTCAGGCAGCTCGCGGCGAGAACCTGACAGCCTTGTCCTACATGGCAAGAAAATTCGATAACCCGTGGCTGGCGATCAGTTCCCAGATCATCATCTTCTTCGCAGCCTTGAAGGCGTACCTGGCTCAGTACCTGGCTACCCGAGAAAGCCTGAAGGGCATTGCGAAAAACTACTTCGGCAGCAGCACCGAGTTTGTCGACGGTGGGATGATGAAGGCCATTATCCTGACGCTGGTCTTCGCGATTACCGTGATCCCCGCCATTCCAAACCTCGACATCATCATGCTGATCAAATACTTCATGGTGCCGGTCAGCGTATTTGTGGTGTACTTCCTGCCACAGTATGCGTTTTACAAGTCGCCGAGACTCCACCACCTGCGAGGCGGACTGGTTAACTACTTTGTACTGACCATCGGCCTGCTGTGTCTGTTCAACGGCGTACAGAATATCATCAAATACCTCCTGCACTAAAACCTGCAAAAGGAAACGGACTTCCTTTTCAATCCAACACACTGAATCCAAGTAGATTATCCAAGCGTTTGATATCGCCTTCCAATTGGATCCTCAGTAGACGTATCAGCTCCTTTGCTTCCAAAGACAGCCTAGAGTCTTTGCGAAAAATCAACTTAGACGTAAAACGCACTTCTTTATCAAGCAACCTTGCTTCTAGTTTGTCAGGCAAGTAGCTAGACGCCACAATAGGATGCGCCAAGCCGACGCCAACGCCTTGAGCCACCAGTTCACAAACCGTCAGGGCATAGGGGGTTTGTACGGCAATATCAAGTTGCTTTGCCGCAGCGCCCATATGTGCTTCCAGCTCTAGGCGCGTGTGATCCTCAGCGTTCATGGCCACGAATGGATACTTTAGCAAATCAGATGTCGTTAGCTCCTTAACGTGTCCACCTATAAGGCCAGGTGGCGAAACAATCAATCCTCTAGCACTGCAGAAATTGTACTGCTCGCAGTCTTTCGTTTCGATTTCGTTTGCAATTATGCCGAAGTCAATCTCACCAGAGTGTACCCGTTGGTAAGCGCTGGCTGAGCTGCATACCTCAAAGAACACCGGCACATCAAACTTCTGACGAAAGCGTGCAATGGCCATTGGAGCCAAGAAATTTCCATAGGCGGGATGCACAGCAAGACGCAGACTCGACTTTACACTGCTTTTCAGCGACCGAAGCTTGTGATCAAGCATCGCTAAGCCGTTGAAGAAAGTCTCAGCCTGCTCCATCAAGGCATGTGCTTCGCGAGTAGGAACCAAACGCCCGCGATTACGCTCAAACAACACAACATCGTACTTACTTTCAAGTTTCTTTATCTGCTGGCTTACAGCTGGCTGGGTAATCTCCAGCATTTTCGAGGCCATGCTTGTACTTCCGGCGAGCATGACGGCACGAAAAACCTCAAGCTCCCGATACATGTTGATTTTCATCGCTCATCCCCTTAAGAGGCGATTACAGTAAACGCTGAATGCATGACAGGGTTGGCAACCCCCCAATAGAAAAACATATTAAACTCAAGCAACTATCATTTTTCAGCGGCATGGCTAATTTTAGGTGAAAAGTAGTTGCTGGGATAGTGAAATATTTTCGCGCTGATCAAATTCGTTTCCCTGAACACATAAAAAATTAGTTCGATTGCTAGTCAAAAGTTGTGAAGTACCTCAAGTGAACGATGGATATTGATTAGGCGTCAGGCATACGGAAGGCTACAAACCCCCACCGTCCGCTAAGGGCGAATTCTGGCAGTGCTGAATGGCTGCAATGGGTCGGTAGGTGCCCTTCGCAAGCGATCGCTTTGGACCCAAAGCAGACTCTCGCAGAGCGAGGGCTGCGCCAAGACCGGCGTGTCGTGCCGCAGCCCCTGTGTCGATGTCGGCGCTCGCAGTCAGCTTGCTGCATGGGGGAGCGGCGTCAAGCCACTGTCTTTGATCGCTGCGTCGGTTTCAGGCGATGCCAGATAGTCTAGGAGCGCCTGGGCTGCGGCATGATGCTGGCTCTTACTGACAACAGCGCCCGAATACATGGTCACTTTCTGCGCTTCAGCTGGGATCAGACCGACGGTGTCGGAGCGGGGCTCATACTTGTGATTAATCAAGATTAAGAACGTTTTACTTTTCTACCCGCAAATGGCATCTACAGTATGATCATTGGGCTCGTCAAAGGCGGGTCGACACCTTGTATCTCTCCACCCCTCCTCGTCTGGATTCCTTTCATTTAGCACTAGCGTCACAGAGGGCGTCGGAGCTGCGCAAATCGAGCGTCCCAGCGAGCTGGTTCGGCGTCAGCCCCCGTAGAGGCCGCAGATGAGCGGCATCATCATTGGCTGCCCATCGCGCTCCCCATTGTTTGTTAGAGACTGCATCCTTGGAACACTCAAGCCGCCCTGCTTCAAACGACCGCGCCCTTGACTGGCTGAACTTCTTCCTGGCTGACGTGCGTGACGGCCTCGGCCCCTACCTCGCCATCTACCTACTTGCCGTGCATCAGTGGCAGCCGGCGAGCATTGGCTTGGTAATGAGCCTGGCAGGCATTGCGGCACTGGTGGCGCAAACGCCGGCTGGAGCCTTGATTGACCGCGCGACGGCTAAGCGTGCGGTGGTGGTGACCGCCGCCGTGCTGGTGACCGGCAGCTGCCTGCTGCTGCCGTGGATTTCGTCGTTCGGCGGAGTGGCCTTAACCCAGACGGTCGGTGCAATAGCCGGTTCACTGTTCGCTCCGGCGATTGCCGCTATCTCGCTGGGCATCGCAGGCCCCAAGGCCTTCACTCGAAGGGTGGGTCGCAACGAGACTTTCAACCATGCGGGCAACGCCTTCTCAGCCTTACTGGCCGGTGGCTCGGCGTACCTGTTCGGCCCGGTGGTCGTGTTCTATCTCATGGCGGTCATGACCGTAGCCAGCATTGTGGCAGTGGGTCGTGTGCCGGCAGCAGCCATCGACCACCAGTTGGCTCGCGGCCTTGCCCATGGTCCGGGCTGTGATGAGAGCGTTGCCAAGCTAAAGGTCCTTTTGCACAACCGCACTCTCTTGGTATTCGCTGTGTGCTGCGGTTTGTTCCACTTGGCCAACGCGGCGATGCTTCCGCTGGTCAGCCAGAAGCTGGCGCAAGTCGACCTGCGCTTGGCCACACCGCTCACATCCGCCTGCATCGTCGCTGCGCAGTTGGTGATGGTGCCAATGGCGCTGCTGGTGGGAGCAAAGGCCGAGATCTGGGGGCGCAGGCCGTTCCTGCTGGCCGGCTTCTTCATTTTAGCGCTTCGTGGAGCCCTGTATGTGGCGTCCGACAACCCATTCTGGCTGATTGGGGTGCAATTGCTCGACGGAATCGGCGCTGGCATCTTCGGTGCGTTGTTCCCGATCGTAGTCAAGGATTTGACCGAAGGCACTGGCCGCTTCAATGTCAGCCTCGGCGCGCTAGCGGCGGTGTGCGGGCTGGGTGCTGCGCTCAGCCCTGGCATTGCTGGGCTAGTTGTTGAAGCAGCCGGCTACGATGCTGCATTCTTGACCTTGGCTGGCATTGCCTCGGTCGCATTCGTACTAGTGCTGATGGCGCTGCCCGAGACTCACCTTCGCGTCACGCCATCGCTCCTGCCGACCCCTGCCGAGAACTAAACGCCTCATGCCTCTCAGCGAAAACGCTTCGATTATCTGGGCGGTCGCCGCTCTGGCCACCTGTGGAGTCATCCTGCGCCCTTGGCGGATCCCGGAATTCGTCTGGGCCATGGGCGGCGCGCTGCTGCTGGTTGGCCTGGGCCTGATCACACCGCGCAACGCTCTATTAGCAGTGGCCGAAGGCGGCGATGTGTACCTGTTCCTGGTAGGCATGATGGTGCTGGCCGAGCTTGCTCGCCAGGAAGGGCTTTTCGACTGGCTGGCCCGCTATGCGGTCCGCCACGCACGGGGTTCGGGGCAACGGCTGTTCGACCTCGTTTTTCTGGTAGGCACCCTGGTCACCGTATTCCTGTCCAACGATGCCACCGCGGTTGTGCTGACCCCGGCGGTGTATGCGGCGTGCAAGGCTGCCAAGGCCGAACCTTTACCCTACCTGTTCATCTGCGCCTTCACCGCCAACGCCGCCAGTTTCGTGCTGCCGATTTCCAACCCAGCCAACCTGGTGGTCTTCGGCAGCCAGATGCCCCCGCTACAGGACTGGCTGAGACAGTTCAGCCTGCCGTCGCTTGCGGCGATCGTTTTGACCTATCTGGTGCTGCGACTCGCCCAACGCCGGCAGATCCGCCGACCGCTGACCATGAATGTGGATACCCAACCGTTGTCTCCCGGCGCCCGTCTGTGCGCGCTGGGCATCGGACTCACCGCTACTTTGCTGCTCGGCGCATCAGCGTTGGACTGGGCACTAGGCCCGCCGACGTTCTGTGCCGGCGTGGCGACCACCGCGCTGATCCACTTACGCCAGCGGCGCAGCCCGATGCGGGTACTGCGCCATGTGGCGTGGGGCGTGCTGCCGCTGGTGGCGGGCTTGTTCATACTGGTTGAAGCTGTCACCCAGACCGGCCTGATCGTGCGACTTGCCCAGGCGCTGGCCATCCTGGCCGCAGAGTCACCGATCGGGGCCAGTTGGATGGGCGGCGTGGGCGTGGCCATTGCCAGCAACCTGATGAACAATTTACCGGCTGGGCTGATAGCCGGGTCCATGAATTCTTTAGTGACGCTGCCCCAGCAGGCGACCGCTGCGCTGCTAATTGGTGTCGACCTAGGGCCGAACCTGTCGATTACCGGTTCACTGGCCACTCTTTTGTGGCTGGTGGCGATCCGTCGCGAAGGCGAGCATGTCAGCGCCTGGAGCTTTTTGCGCCTAGGGCTGCTTGTGATGCCCCCAGCACTGGCAGCAGCACTACTGGCACTTTGTGTGTGAAGCTGTGCGTACCCGCTTACAGCGAGGGGTCACTTAATACGCCCCTGCCCTGGCTCCAGCTGGCTCCGAATCCGAACGACCTCGCCATGAGTAACGTTGTCCTTACCGGGTAAGATCCCTGTAAGAAATCTCGCACGCCAGCCCCGCTATTCGGCCTCTTTCATATGCTTTCGCCAGTTCTCGATTCGTATCGACGGACCGCTACGGCAGTTCGGAGAGCACATGGCGGCGCGGCGGGCTGCTTCGGCGCTGTCGATAGCGGCAGTATCCACAGACCAGCTACCGCGTTGCGGTATGCTAAATCGCAGGAAGGTGAGCAATGGTCAGCCCGTTGGCAACGGCACTGGCTTCAAGCTTTGCGCGCTCCGCGCCCAGAAGGGCATAGGCGGCTTGCAGCGTGGTGATCTTCGCTTGAATGTCGGCCATCTTGCTGGCCACCAACATCGCGCCTTGCGCACAATCGATCGTATTGCCCCGCTTGGCCGCAAGGATGTCGCCGATCTCGGCGAGCGAAAAACCGCCGCTCTGGGCACTTTGAATAAAGGCCAGATCAACAACGGTCTGATCGCTGTAGCTGCGGTAGTTGTTGGCTTGGCGATGGGCCACGATAAGCCCTAGTTGCTCGTAATAGCGCAATGTATGGCGGCCGACTCCACTCCGGCGCTCCAACTCTCCAACATTCACAGTAAAAACTCCTTGACTGTAGAGTACGCTCTACACCTTAGCCTGCGCCGATCATTCAAACAAGGATTCAGGTAGGAGCGTGGAGTGCTTCGTCACAGGCGGCAGTGGGTTTGTGGGTCAAAATCTCGTTCATCCTGCTACGGTGTGTGGTCACAGCGAGAGTGGGCACATCCCTAAAGGACAACCTCTGTTAGATCTCATTCGAAATCTGGCACTGGGCCGGTTCAAGGCTGTCCCGGGTTCCGCCAGGCACTGGTGGCCATTGGTCAGCGTCGATTACCTGGTAAAGATGATGACCTGCGTGGCGTTCGACCCGTCAATGGCCAACCGGCAGGTGTTGGCGCTGTATGAGCACACGCCAAGCCTGCAGGGTATGCTCGAGCAATTGGCACAAACGCTGAATATAAGGGCTCCCCGCCGCCATGTACCTATAGGATTGCTGAAGTGGCTATTGGCGATTCCCGGACTGGCCACCCGATTATCGATCAGCGCCGAGTCACTGAACTTCGTCCAGACGCAGCGCTTCGACATGAGTGACAGCCAGCAACTGAAACACAAGTATCAACTGGCACATCCCGACATGGCGCGAGCGCTGGAAAAGACCGTGCGGTACGTCCAGGATCACTTGCCCAGTCGTCATGTTCACACGTCTGCAAATCCTGCCGGAAGATAACAAACAGATTCTGCTAGAACGCGTAATTCTGGCGAACACTCCGGCAACTACGGTGTTATATTGTTGAAGATGAACCGGTTGGTTACTTCCTGACCGCCTGGTTAGTTAAAGTGTGTCGACGCTCAATTTGCTCTTTAGGGAAAAAGGTGTGTGAATTGACGTGAAGCGTGACATCCACCTCGTTGTGCTACTGCTATCGGTCATCGGTTGCTCTCTCGCCTCGTTAACGCTGTGGAAGGTCATGGCCTCTCGAGAGCGCGCCCTGGAAGACGTCAATATCCACGGCCTTAACCTGACACAGGCACTGTCCACCTATTCGGAAGGTATCGTCCGCCAGAGCTCGATGCAGTTGCTTGGCCTGGTCGAGCGCCTGGAAACCGAGGGCGCCGGACCTGCGCAGATCGAACGTCTGGATCAACTGGTCAAGCGCCAGCAACCATTAATGCCGCCGATGAGCGGCATTATGATCTACTCCAAGGACGGGCGCTGGCTGATGTCGTCCAACCAGCCGACCCCCGTCGGTGTCAACAGCAGCGACCGAGCCTTTTTCATCCACCACCGTGATGACCCGTCCCGCGACCCCTTCATCGGCTTGCCAATCCGAAGCCGCGTCACCCAGGAATGGGTGATCACCATCAGCCGGCGATTCAACGATGACCGCGGAGCATTCGCCGGTGTTGTTGCCATGACGCTTGGCGTGGAGAACTTCCTGCAGCTTTTCGGCAAGCTGGACGTTGGCCATGACGGTGCCATCGGGCTGGCCTTTACCGATGGCTCCATGCTGGTGCGCTATCCGTTTCGGGAACAGGACATGGGGCGCAACTTTTCGAAGTCGCCAATCTTCGCCGATTACCTCATCGAACAGTCAGCCGGCACCGCCTCCTTCACCTCCAGCCTGGACGGCGTAGAGCGCCTCTATGCGTTTCGCAAGAGTGACAAGCTACCCCTGGTGACAACGGTCGCGCTGGGCAAGCAGGAAGCACTTGCAGCCTGGCGCCTCGAGGCGCTGCTGTCGTCGATGGTGGTCGCTGCGCTGCTCGCACTGACCGGAACCATTGGCTGGCTGCTGATTCGAGCCATGAGCCGGCGAAGCGCGGTCGAAAACGAACTGCGACTGACCCAACAGCAGTTGCTTGAGAGCAACCAACAGCTCGAACGCCAAGCGATGCATGATGCGCTGACGGGGCTTGCCAACAGGCGCTGCTTTGACGAAGCGCTGACCCAGGAGATCCGCATGGCCCATCGAGATGGGACCACGCTGGCTCTGCTGATGATCGACATCGATCATTTCAAGCGCTACAACGACACCTATGGGCATCCGGCTGGCGATGCCTGCCTGCAGCAGATGGCTCACCTGCTCTCCTCCTGCATCCGCCGCCCTCGCGACCTGCTGGCACGCTACGGGGGTGAGGAAATGGCTGTGATCCTGCCCGATACCGACAACGATGGAGCAACCGTCGTTGCCAGGCTGATGCTCGAGCGCCTGGCCTTGCAACATATCCCTCACGAAGGCAGCCCTTTCGGACAAGTAACCGCCAGTATCGGCATCGCCTGCACCGATGGAGCAGCCCTCGACATCGCGCCGTCACTGATTGAACGCGCCGACCAGGCGCTCTATATCGCCAAGCAAGCGGGCCGCAATCGCCTGCATATCGACGGGGCGAATGTATGAACCCAGTGACAAGGAAAGTATTGATGCAATCTCATTTCGGCAAAGGCGTCCTCTTCGCACTCTGCGCCGCAGCACTGAATGCAACGATCGGCGTACTCAGCAAGGTGTTAATGAACAGTGGATTCAGCTCCAGTAGCATCGCCCTGATAAAAACCGTACTTGGCTGCCTGCTGCTGTCAGCCTTGCTCGTGTTCCTCAAGCGGCCCCTGCATACGGCCAAGTGGCTCCCTGCGGCTGTTTGCGCCTTTCTCGGCATTTTTGTGCTGTTCCACTTTGAAACCTCAGCCTATAGCCATTACGCCGCGGCAGGTGTCGTGGTGATCCTGATGGCGAGCGCCTCCATTTCTTCGATACTGCTGGCACGGATAGTCCTCAAGGACCCAATCACCGCCAACGCCACAGTAGGCGCCGGATTGACGATAGCCGGTATTGCCGTAATCTTTGGAGCCGATCTGGAACAAGGCTTCACGCTGCAGGGCGCAGTGCTCGCTTCGATCGGAGGCTGCGGTTATGGCGCTTTTTCGGTTGCCATGAAGCGCATGGGCGTTTCCGGTGGGCTGCATTTCACTCGCCAACTGTTGTTTTTCGGCAGTCTTTACTTGCTGATGCCGGCTGCGACCGATGGGTTCATCATCGGAGAGCTTTCGTTGACGGCGGTCATGGCATTGCTGGCTCTGGCTGCGTTGCCGACCATCCTCGGCTTCTTCTGTACCACCAAGGCCATCGAGTATCTGAAGCCATCGCAAGTCCAGGCACTGGAACTGACTGAACCGCTGTTTGCCGCGCTGCTGGCGTTCGTGATCCTCAATGAGGTACCTCGAGACACCTTGTACCTTGGGGCCGGATTGATTCTCAGCGGACTGTGTTTCTCCAACGAGCTGATCCGGTTAGGCAAGAAAGCGCCACAGCCGTCCGGAGCGTGATTCGCTTTTCCTGCACCTGGCGAGCAAGCGCTCCAAGAGCGCATGCTCGCGCTGCCGCATTACCAAACCGCTATATCGTAGGTCAGATAGATCCGGTTGCTGTCGCGACCTCGGGAAAAGTCAGAACGGTAGACATAGTTGCGAAGTTTCACGCCCAACCCTTTCACCGGTCCGGATTGCACCACGTAGGCAAGCTCCACGTCACGCTCCCACTCGCTTAGCCCGGCATCAGCAGAGCGACCGTTGTCGCCGCTCAGGTAGCGCGCCATGAACGTGAGCCCGGGGACACCGGCCGCGGCAAAGTTGTAGGCATAGCTCGCCATCCAGGTTTTCTCTTCCTCCTCGATGAATTTGCCGATACCCACGTTGCTGAACGAGTAGACCGTCGCACCGCTGATGTACGGCAGCCCGGCCTCGCCGTCGAGCACCTGGTAACCGGCACCGACCGTGTGCCCAGTGTGTGTGTAGGACAGCTGCCCGCTGAACATGTCATTGTCGATCTCGCCACCGTGAGCGGCTCCGCTGTCGCGGCTCTTGAAATAGCGCAAGTCGGTGGTGAACACCCCGCCGGCCAACGGCAGGTCATGGATCAGGCCGACATAGTGCTGGCGGTAGAAGTGTTCGAGCTGGCCGTGGAAGTAACTCAAGCGCAGCTGCTTGCTGACGGCATAGTCGGCACCGGCAAAGTTGAAGTCGCCAGACTCCCCGCCGCTGTAGCCATCCAGGAACAGTCCAGTACTGTCGGAGGAATCTCGCTGTTTGAAGCGGTCCAGGTGGCCGGCAGTCAAGGTCAGACCATCGACATCGGTACTGGTCAGCTGCGTACCTTGGTAGGTCTGCGGCAACAACCGCGCATCGTTGTAGACCAGCACCGGCGTCTTGGGCAGCAAGGTGCCATGCTTGACCACGGTCTGCCCCAGTCGCGCCTTGGCCGTCACCCCGGCACTGGCGAACTCGTCAGCAGCACGGCCATCGTCATGGACCGGCAGCAAGCCGGTACCGCTGCGGCCGCGGCCCGAATCAAGCCGTACGCCTACAAGCCCCAGGGCATCGAGCCCCAGGCCCAGCGGGCCTTGAGTGAACCCCGATTGGTAGTCCAGCAAAAAACCCTGTGCCCACTCCACCCGCTCGCTCTTGGCAGTTGCAGCAGCGCGGGCGCTCATGCCTTGTTCGTCGCGGAAGTTCTCGTTGAAGTAAACGTTGCGCAGCTGCAGCTTGAGCTTGCCGTCGTCGATGAATCCGGCAGCGCCGGCCACAGGCAGCCAGCCGCAGAGCAGGCCACAGGTGGCCCGGCGGAAAACAGTTCGGGACATGTTCGATACTCTGTTGTTGTTCTTGGATGAGGTGGGCGCCAGCGGCGCCCAAAGCAGATCAGACGAAGAAGGACAAGGCACCTGTGACCAAGGCCAGCGCGGTGATGACCAGTGATGTCAGCACCGCCCATTTCACGGTGGCCTTCTGGAAGTCACCGATGTCGCGATCGACCATGCCCACCAGCAGCAAGGTCGAGGCCACCAGCGGGCTCATCAGGTGCACTGGCTGCCCCAGCACCGAGGCGCGGGCGATTTCAACCGGGTCGATGCCGTAGGCGGCCGCAGCGTTGGCAAGGATCGGCACCACGCCAAAGTAGTAAGCATCGTTGGACAGTACGAAGGTCAGCGGCATGCTGGTCAGCGCCACCACCAGCGGGAACCAGTGGCTCCACGCGTCGGGAATCCAGTCGACCAGGGTCTGAGCCAGCGCATCGACCATCTTGGTACCCGAGAAGATCCCCGCGAAGATGCCTGCGGCGAACACCAGCAGCACCACGGTCATGGCGTTGCCCGAATGGGCAAGGATGCGCTCCTTCTGCAGTTCCAGCTGCGGGTAGTTGATCATTAGGGCCGCGACGAAACCGATCATGAACAACAGTGCCGCGTGCATGACACCCATCACCAGAGCCGTCATCACGGCAATCACCAGCACCAGGTTCACATACGCCAGGCGTGGGCGCTTATGTGCGCTCTCGCCGAGGATTTCCTTGATGTAGCAGTTGCCGCCACCCGACTCCAGGGCGATGTTGCCGATGCGTCGGCGCTCGGCGCGGCCCAGCAGGAACGCGGTGAACACCACCCAGGCCGCACCGCCGATCACGGTGGGCAGCATCGGGATGAAATACTCGGTCGCATCCAGCCCGAGCGCGGCAATGGCCCGGGTGGCCGGCCCACCCCAAGGGCTCATGCCACTCATGATGCTCAGCGACAACATGGATACCGTGGCCAGGATCATCGGGTTCATGCCGATGCGCTTGTACAGCGGCAGCATGGCCGCACAGGTAATCATGTAAGTGGTGGTGCCATCACCGTCGAGCGCCACCAGCAGCGAGAGCAGCGCGGTACCGATGGCGATCTTGACCGGGTCGCCATTGACGCGCTTGAGGATCTTGCGGATCAGCGGGTCGAACAGGCCGGCATCGATCATCAGGCCGAAGAACAGGATGGCAAACAACAACAGGGCCGCCGAGGGCGCCACCATTTTCAAGCCATCGAGCATCATCTTGCCCAGCTCGGGGGCGAAGCCGCCGATCACAGCAAAGACAATGGGTACCACGGTGAGCGCAACGATTGGCGACAGGCGTTTGCTCATGATCAGGTAGGTGAAGGTCACCACCATGATCAGGCCCAGGAGTGCGAGCATGGTCTTTTCTCTTGTTTTTATTCTATTGCGGCCATCGGCAAAGCAGACGGCCCCCTACCCCACTCGGCATCGCAAGGATGCTGAGTGGGATTCTAAGTCAACTATGGAAGGTGAAGAGGCTGTTCAACCGTGATGTCGAGGCTCGGCAGACCAGTCGGCCTGCGCAATATCCGCCTCGTCCGGTGCAGCCGGAATGCCGTTCAGGCGGCGCAGCAAGGTATCCCGCTCACAGGCATTCTCCGACAGCGAGATGACCACCGTGGCCACGGCATTGCTGGCCAGGCTGGTCAGGGCACGCGCCTCGGACATGAAGCGATCGATGCCGATCAGCAAGGCAAGCCCTGCCAGCGGGATGTCGTGAATGACGGTCAAGGTCGAAGCCAGCGCAACGAAACCACTACCGGTCACACCCGCCGCGCCTTTTGACGACAACAGCATGATCGCCAGCATCGTCACCGTCTGGCCAAGGCTCAGATCGATGTTGCAAGCTTGAGCGATGAAGACCGCCGCCAACGACAGGTAGATGGCAGTACCGTCGAGGTTGAAGGAGTAACCGGTTGGCAGTACCAGCCCGACCACACCTTTCTTGCAGCCCAGTTTCTCCAGCTTTTCCAGCATGCGCGGCAGTACAGGCTCGGTGGACGAGGTGCCGAGCACCACCAGAAACTCCTCGCGGAAATAGCGCAGCAGCTTCCACAAGCTGAAGCCATGGGCACGGCAGATGCCGCCAAGCACCACCAGCACGAAAAACGCACAGGCGATGTAGAGCGTACCTACCAGCTTGGCCAGTGCCCCCAGGGACGTCACGCCATACTGCCCGACGGTGAAGGCCAGGGCACCGAAGGCGCCAACCGGTGCGAAACGCATCAGGTAGCCAAAGATGCGAAACACCATGGTCGAGGCAGACTCCAGCACATCGAGTACCGGCTTGCCCTTCTCGCCCATCGAAGACAAGGCGAAGCCGCTGAGCACCGCGATGAACAGCACCGGCAACACTTCACCCTTGTTGAACGCCCCGATGAACGTGTCGGGAATGATGTGCATGAAGAAGTCGACCACGCTGAGCTTCGCCGCAGATGCGGCGTACTGGCCGAGCCCCGCAGTGCTGAGCGTGGCAGGGTCGATGTTCATGCCGACACCAGGGCGGAACAGGTATACCGCTGCCAGGCCGATCATCAGGCTGATGACAGTCAATACCAGGAACAGCAGCAAGGTCTTGCTCATCAAACGCCCGAGGGAGCGCTTGTCGGTCATCCCGGCGATACCGGTGACGATGGTGCAGAAGACCACCGGCGCGATCATCATCTTGATCAGCTTGATGAACGCATCACCCAGAGGCTTGAGCGCAACAGCCTGTTGCGCCCAGAAGTGACCGACCACCACGCCCAGCAGGACGGCGCAGAGGATCTGGAAGTACAGCGATTTGGCGAGTCTCATGAGGCATCACCCATTGTTGAAATTGTGCGGATGCGCTTGTTGCGAATGTACAGGTCTGGACTACCGCCTGGGCCTACCCCGCCAACCTGCGGAATGTAGGCGCGTAAACGAAGCCTGAGAACAACCGCCGGGCAGTTCGCACCACAGAGGCCTGAATCGTCTTGCCATCGGCGCCACTGCGCGACAGAGCGACATCGATACCGCCGCTTGGATGTTCCAGACGCACTTCAGTCAACTGCACGGCGCCCTCGCCCAGCAGATCGCCGATCACCGTACCTGGGCTGACGCAGGCAGTCGCCAGCCCTATCGCTCCGGTGATGGCCAAGGCGCGGTGGCAGTTGTGCGGCATAAAGTAGCGAACCTGCAACGTGCCGTCATAACGGGGCTTGGACACCAGCACAGGTTTGGGGATGACCATGCCGCTGACATCACCCAGGCCCATGGCCTTGCCGGCCTTCAGGCGCAACGCCTCGAGGCGCTCGAGCAGTTCGCCGTTGGCGTCGAGTTCGGCCGGGGATTCCGAGCCGGTGACGCCCAGCTGGCTGGCCTCCACGACCATCATCGGCATGGCCATGTCGATGCAGGTGACCGCAACGCCGTCGATCACATCCTTGGCCTTGCCAGTCGGGAACAGTTTGCCGGTCTTGCTGCCGACCGCATCGAGGAAGGTCAGGTGTACCGGGGCGGCAGTGCCCGGTACGCCATCGATCGCCGTGCGGCCTTCATAGCGCACGATGCCGCCGGGGGTTTCCACCAGCGAATTGACGAAAGTGCCGGTGTTTAGGTTGCGAATACGCACCAGCGTCTTGCCGTCCTGGCCTTTGACAAGACCTTGCTCGATGGCGAACGGGCCAACGGCGCACAGCATGTTGCCGCAGTTGGGCGCGGTATCGACCCGGCGCTGGGCGACCATGACCTGCACGAACAGGTAGTCGACGTCGGCGTCGGCATGCAGCGAGGGGCTGACAATCGCTACCTTGCTGGTCTGCGGGCTACCGCCACCGATGCCGTCGATTTCCAGTTCATGCCCGGAACCCATCAGGTTGATCAGCAATTCGTCGCGTTCGACCACATTGGCAGGAAGGTCCCATGCATGGAAAAAGGGGCCCTTGGAGGTGCCACCGCGCATGAGTACGCAAGGAATTCGTTGCATGATTTCGCACTCTTGTTGATCAATGGACATCATTGATGCTGTGGGCAAAAGATTGACAGGGATGGATAAATCAATCCAATGCAAATATTGTAGTTATTGTTCCGATTTGAGCATCAATACCGAACCCAATGCCAAGAGCGATCCGAGATGGAATATGAGCTGCAAGACATACGATCTTTCGTGAAAATCGCCGAACTCGGCAGCTTCCACGAGGCCGCAGAAGCGCTGCACCTGTCCCAGCCCGCCTTGAGCCGACGGATTAAGAAGCTCGAGGAAGGCTTGGGCACTTCGTTGCTGGAACGCACTACCCGTCGCGTCAGCCTGACCAGTGTCGGCCGTGACTTCCTGCCGAAGGCCAGGCGCCTGCTGGATGACTTTGAGGACTCGATTCTGAGCATTCGCGAACTCGCCGAACGACAGACCGGCCAGGTCACCCTCGCCTGCATCCCGACCGCGGCGTTCTATTTCCTGCCGTCGGTGATCCGCGACTACAACGAGCAATACCCCAAGATCCGCATTCGTCTGCTGGACCTCAGCGCCAACGACGGGCTTGAGGCCGTGCTGCGGGGTGAAGCAGATTTCGGCATCAACATGATGAGCGGCCAGCACCCGGACATCGAGTTCGTCTCCCTGGTACAGGAACATTTCGTCCTGGCCTGCCGCAGGGACCACAAGCTGGCGAACCGCGAGGCCGTCACCTGGACAGAACTGGCCGACTACCGCCTGATCGGCGTAGGCCGGCTTAGCGGTAACCGGATGCTGCTGGACCACGCCCTGTCCGGTCTCAACCTGCGGCCCAAGTGGTTCTATGAGGTTCAGCACCTGTCTACCTCGCTGGGCATGGTCGAGGCCGGGCTGGGCGTGTCGGCCATGCCCAGCCTGGCCATGCCCAGCGCCGACCACCCGACGCTGGTCAGCGTGCCGCTGATCGAACCCCAGGTCACCCGCACCCTGGGATTGGTCTATCGCCGAGGGGCATCGCTGTCGCCAGCTGCAGAGAAGTTCGTGTCGATCTTGCTGGATAAGTGGCCCAACCGGTGAGCGAAACGCCTTGCGTTTCGCGCGGAGCGGCACAGGGGAAAAACCGGCTGCGCCCATGGTTCACTCCCCTCCCAGGCCCAGTTCGTTGGGCCGGCGTTTCTCGATCGCGAACTTCAGCAGTGCCGCGCTGCGGAACAGGCCATGAGCGAACTTGCCGTAGGGCAGCGTGACGAATAGCGCCATCACAGTGCCCAAATGGATCGCCAGCAGGATCGCCATCGCTGCGGTATCACGCAGCCCCAGCAACGCAAGGCCAGTGGTGCTGACCAGCAGCAGAAGCAGGATGAACGCCCGGTCCATGGGCCGCTGGGCAACATCGCCCTGCTCCGGCGCCCTGCGCAGGTTCAGCGCCAACAGCCCGGCCGGCCCGACGATCAAGCCAATACCGCCGAGTGTTCCGAGCAACACCGGTGCACTCAGCAGCGGGTACGGCGCCTGCTGGCCCAGCAGGTAGTGATAACCGGTGGCGACCACCGTGGCGGCCAAGCACAACATGAAGCCGTAGAAGGTGATGTGATGGAAGCGCCGGCGCCAGAGCGTGTAGCGATCATCGGCATTGTTGCAACCTTGGCCATGTCCGCCGTCTAGGTATTTCAGGGTCAACGCTGCGCTTGATGCCTCGAGCACTGCCCCTTTGGCCGGTTGCCCCAGCGCCTCGGCAGGCGAGACCGAGCGCCAGAAACGTCGTACTGCCACCGCCAGGGCCACACCTGCAGCTGCAAAGACACTGCCGAACATCAGCGCCAGAGCGTTGTGCGGAAAGACCGCATAGAAGTTCCCCGCCAACCGCCCGGGCAGCAGCGTGCCGTTGACGTACAAGGTCAGCAGCAAGAACAGCGACAAGGCGACGGCCAAAGCAGTGGCGATATAGGTGCCGTTGTACCGATACAGCCGCCCGAAGGGGGCCGGCCAGGCGTACTCGGCGTATGTCTGCCCGCGCACCTTGGCCATCGCCTGGGGCACGTTCACCGCGAATTCGTGGGGCTGCGCGTACTGGCAGGCATGCAGGCAGGCGCCGCAGTTGTGGCATAGGTTGGCCAGATAATGGATATCAGCCTTGCCGAACTCCAGCCTGCGGGTCATCGCCGGGAAAACGGCGCAAAAGCCCTCGCAGTAACGGCAGGCATTGCAGATCCGCATTTGCCGGTCCACTTCCTGCTCCTCGACGTTCAACACCGGGATCAGTTCGAGGGCCGGCCCGGCGGTGTCAGGCTGGCGTGGCTCAGGCAGTTGCGCAGTCATGGCTGTTCTCTTTTTCTGGATGTTCGTAACCCGCCGCTGCAGCAGCGCTGGTCCCGGCGATACGGCCGAAGGCGGTGCCGATGGACATGCCGACGCCTGCGGTGTAGCCCTTGCCCAGCACATTGCCCGCCATCATTTCACCGGCAACGAACAGGTTCGGGCTGGGACGCCCGTCGAAATGGACGGCGGCGGTTTCATCGGTGCGCAGCCCCAGGTAGGTGAAAGTCACGCCAGGGCGCAGCGGGTAGCCGTAGTAAGGCGGCGTATCAATCGGGCGCGCCCAGTGGCTCTTCGCCGGCTCCAGGCCTGCGGTGTGGCAGTCGTCCAGCCGGGTGTGGTCGAAAGTGCCCTCCTGGCAGGCTCGGTTGTAGGCATGCACGGTTTCGAGGAAGGCCTGCACAGGCAAACCGAGCAGACTGGCCAACGCCTCCAGGCTATCGGCAGTGGCGCCTGGAAAAACCGGTGGCATGAACCGCCCGAGGGCTTTCTGGTCGATGATAGAGAACCCCACCTGCCCAGGCTGATGCGCCACCAAGCGCCCCCAAATGGCATAGCGCTTGGGCCAGAAGTCCTCGCCTTCATCGTAGAAGCGCTGGCCATCGCGGTTGACCACCACGCCCAGCGACACACAATCGATGCGCGTGCAAATGCCGCCGTCGTACAACGGCGCACGAGCATCGATCGCCACCATGTGCGCCTGGGTCGGGTCGCCAATCGTGTCGGCGCCCTGTTCGATCATGCGGCGCAACAGCACCCCGTCATTGAAGCGCGTGCCACGGATCAGGAAATTGTCCGAAGGCCACTCGCCTCGCTCGTTCTGCCCCCACGCCTCGCGCAACCACTCACGGTTGGACTCGAAGCCGCCGGCGGCAAGCACACAGGTACGCGCCTCGATGCGCTCGGCAGGCAGGTGTCGCCCCTGAACCTCACGCGCCGGCACATGGGCCGCGACGAAGCGTCCGCCCTGCAGTTCGATGTCGGCTACTGGCGTGTCGTAGCGTATCTGTACGCCAAGGTTTTCGGCGCTGCGAAAGTAGGCATTGACCAGTGCCTTGCCGCCGCCCATGAAGAAGGCGTTGGTCCTTGCTGTGTGCAGCGCACCCGACAATGAGGGCTGAAAATGCACGCCATGGCGGCGCATCCACCCGCGACAACTGGAGGACGCGCGAATCACCAGCCGCGCAAGCTTTTCGTCGGTCTGGCCACCGGTAACCTTCAGCAGGTCCTGCCAGAATTCTTCTTCCGGGTACGCCTCGACCAGCACATCCTGCGGTCCATCATGCATGCACCTCAGGTTGCGCGTGTGTTGTGAGTTGCCACCACGCCAGGCGCGGGGTGCGGCCTCGAGCAGTAGCACGCTGGCTCCGGCCTCTCGCGCCATTAGCGCGGCACAGAGGGCGGCATTGCCCCCTCCGATGACTAGCACATCGATCATTTCGCCTCCAGATCACGAAGAGCCGAATGTTCGGCTGCTCCTCGTGACCGGGGACTTTAATGAGCGCCCGCAGACCGCGAAACGCGATGGTCGAGGGGGGGCATTCAGTTTTTCTAAAGGGTCGGAACAAGCGCACCCGGCGCCTGGGTCAAAGCAGCCGTGCGCCTGGCCATCGGCCCTGCTCCACCAGCTCCCGGGCAACGTCCTGCAGTACGATCCGCGTAGCCAGCGCCGCCGGTGAGAGCTCGTCATCAGTCAGGCTGACAATCACATTGCGACGCTGCGCCAGGGCTTCGTCGACAGCAAACACGCGCAGGCCCGCCTGATGCGCCCGGGCCACTGTCGCGCCAGGTTGGATGGTGGCGGCATGGCCCGCACACACGCAATCCATCAACAGCGACAGGCCATCGACTTCCATGACGATGCTGGCCTCCAGCCCTGCCCGCTCGAAAATCGAGCGCAACGTCGTGCGCAATCCATGCTGGTTACTGGGCATCACCAACGGCAACGTCGCGATCTGTTGCAACGTGAGCGACTCGCCCCAGCCGTCCTTGACCAGCGGTGCGGGAACCAGCACGAACAGCCGTTCCGTCAGCAGCCCCCGCACCTCCAGGCGCGGCCCCGTCTCTGCCTGGAACAGCACCGCCAGGTCAAGGTGCCTGGCATTGAGCTGGTTCATCAGATAACCAGACAGCATCTCCACCAGGTGCAGACGGATATCGGGATAGCGCTCTCGCATCCTGTCGATCAAAGCAAGGCCAAGAATCGAAGCCGTGGTCGGAGCCAGCCCCACGCTGGCATAGCCGCTCATGCGGCCACTTTGAGCTGCCAGCACAGCATGTTCCGCCTGACGAAGCGCAAGACGCGCATGGTATTCGAAGGCCAGTCCGGCCGCGGTCGGCGCTACGCCGGAGCTCGAACGCGTCAAAAGCCGGGTACTCACCTCGCTCTCCAGCTTCGACAGTTGCTGGCTCAGTGCGGAGGCGCCGACCCCGAGCTCGACCGCCGCCCGGCCAAGACTGCCGTACTCCAGAACACTCAGGAAATAGCGAAGCTGACGTAACTCCATGCGAATCTCTTTCAACGATGGGGGGAGCCTTGACCATGTTAGACTTATTTGCACTCAATCGTCCCTGCTACCGCTCTCAGCCTCCAGACGAAGATCGCGCCACTCTTGAGGTTCCCCATGGAGGAGACGAAGGCAATGACCAGAAACGACTGCGTCGCCAGGTAAGCATCCGTGCGGTTGGCCAGGATGCTGGTTTCGTACTGGATTTCACGCCGGTAAAAATCCAGACGCTCCTTGGGAGGGCCGAACATCCTGGCATTGTGTTCGCTGATCTCGTGCTCAGGGGTTGCTGGCGTAATGATTCGAGGCACTCGCTACTCCGGAAATTGGGCTCCGAGCTACGGGATGAGCCTGGAGCTGAGTTCGGTAGCGCAGGCAATGGGGCTTGGAATTCAATTGGACTGATAGCCCGCACCGCTCGTCGTACCAACCGCAGATTGAAACCAACATGCGGAGGCCAGGCCTTTCGAACCGGTATGAACGTTCTCAACTGCAGGAGCTTCTACCATGCGAGACTTCCCAACCCCGCCCTTCCCTTCGCAGCCTCAAAATGTCCCCGGTTCACAGCGCAAGATGGAGCCCTACCCGGATTGTGGTGAGCAGTCGTATACCGGCCACAATCGACTCGAAGGCAAGATTGCACTCATCACCGGAGCAGACAGCGGCATCGGGCGGGCAGTAGCGATTGCCTACGCCCGTGAAGGCGCCGACGTCGCCATCGCTTATCTGAATGAGCATGAAGACGCGCAAGAAACCGCGCGCTGGGTCGAGGCCGCAGGCCGTCAATGCCTGCTGTTGCCCGGAGACCTGGCGCAAAAACAGCACTGCTACGACATCGTCGAAAAGACCGTCAGCCAGTTCGGGCGCATCGACATCCTGGTCAACAACGCGGCGTTCCAGATGGCCCACGAAACCCTGGAAGAGATCGACGATGATGAATGGGTGAAGACCTTCGATACCAATATCACCGCCATCTTCCGTATTTGCCAGGCGGCACTGCCTTCCATGACCAAGGGCAGTTCGATCATCAATACCAGCTCGGTCAATTCCGACGATCCATCTCCCAGCCTGCTGGCCTATGCCGCGACCAAAGGGGCCATTGCCAACTTCACCGCTGGTTTGGCTCAGTTGCTAGGCAAGAAAGGCATCAGGGTAAACAGCGTCGCGCCAGGCCCTATCTGGACGCCTTTGATTCCGGCAACCATGCCAGACGAGGCAGTCAAGAACTTTGGTTCCAGCTACCCGATGGGGCGCCCCGGTCAACCGGTGGAGGTCGCGCCGATCTACGTGCTGCTGGGCTCGGACGAGGCCAGTTACATCAGTGGCTCACGTTACGCAGTGACCGGTGGCAAACCGATCCTATAGCCAAAAGAGGCTCGCCGTGCTGGCGAGCCTCCCCTTTTACGTGGCAGTTTCAGCGTTTGTGCTTTTGCCGGCGAACCCGTTGCCGTTTTCACGCGCACTCAACGTTTCTTCGGCGAGCGGTCTGAGGTCATGCGCCAAGGCGCCCTGTCAGCCGGTGGAGCTGCAACTCGAGGGACCATTGCTCCGTGACGCCAGTATCGAGACGTTACAACCGGAGCCGCAACGGGCGATGTCGCATGGCCAAGCCATGCTGTTCCAGCTGGGTACCCAGCACGATGGGGTCGCCACCCTGTACCTGACCCTTCGCAGTGAGCACGTGGGGACGCTGGAGTGCAGCGTCAGGGCTGGCCCTGAAAGCGCCGTTCACTTCTCCACATTCCTTTACCCCTAGGAGTGCGTCATGGACTCGATCCTCCGCGCAGCCGGAATGTACGTCGCCCTCATGCTGCTGTTTCGCATAGCCGGGCGGCGCTCGCTGGCCGATTTGACGACCTTCGACTTCGTGTTGCTGCTGATCATAGGGGAAGCCACCCAGCAGGCGCTTCTGGGTGACGATTTTTCATTCACCAATGCCATGCTGGTGATTGCCACGCTGATCGTTCTGGACGTCGGCCTTTCACTCGCGAAGTTGAACTCCAGGTCCTTGGCCAGGTTTCTGGATGGGCACGCTACCCTGGTTGTCGATGTTGGTCGTCGTGATGCGTACCAGCACATCCGTAGGCTTTTCGATTTTTGCATCCGGCACATCCTTGACCGCTACGTCACGTGGGCCGTTGTACACAATTGCTTTCATGTTGAACTCCCTGAAAGTGAGGGGCGACAGAAAAGTTGCCCTACCCTGTTCAGGCGTTCACTCAGGTTAGAGTGTTCAATGCGTCACGTCTTGAGCCGGATCAGTGGCGCTAATCAACGTTGCTACGGGCGTTGCAAACACGCCTAGACTGTCAAGCCCAGAGGCAGGACAGCCTCGCAACCTCACCCCACGCCGGTCGGGCCATCGAGGACTTGCCTCACCCTGCGCGCAAGGTCGTGGGGTTGGCAGGGTTTGGAAATTGCTGCAAAGGCGCTTCCAGGATCTGCTCACCGTTGGCGGTCGGATTTTTCATCAGACGCACTGGGCGCCGTTGATGAAAATGCAGGGTTCGGTCGCGGAAGTTAAGCTCGATCTGCTGCACAGCCAGGGCCATGTCATCACCATGCTGCTCAACGGAGTTCGCCGCGTGTGGCCTGAAGGCGTGTATTACGAGCTGGCATTGTTTGGCACGATCGAGCGAGATCGCTATGAACGCGAGTTGCTCGCCGCGCGTCGCCGTGCCGAAGCGCTGCTGACCCAGAAAACCGCCGCCGAGGCCGCGTTGAAAGAGGCCGAGGGCGAATTGGCAGCCGCTTACAAGGACGCCCAAAGACGCGCGGCTTTTGCCGAACAGATGGTGGCCGTTGCCAGCCATGATCTGAAAAACCCGTTGACCGCGATCAGGATGGCCGCACAGCTGCTGGAGCGCGGTGAGCGCAGCGACAAGGAGCGGCGCTTACTCGGTAGCATCAACAGCTCCTGCGAACGCGCGCAACGCATGATCGCCGACCTGCTCGACTTCGCCTCGATGCGCATCGACCAGGGTATCGCCATTCGTCGGCGCTCAGTGGACCTGTTGAAAACCGTGGACCAGTGCGTGAGTGAACTCAGGGTAGCCTTCGCCCACGCCCCCATCCGTCATCTTTCCCGAAGCGTTGGCTCGGTCGAGCTCGATCCGGACCGTTTGCAACTGATGATTGGCAACCTGGTGGCCAACAGCGTCGCCTACGGCGATCCGCAGCACCCCGTCACCCTGACTACCGAGCTGACAGATGGCGCGGCGCTCATTGGCGTGCATAACCATGGCCGTTGCATTCCCGAGTCGTTGATTCCCAAGCTGTTCGAACCCATGACTCGCGCCAGCGACCGTGATGACCCGGTACGGTCGGTGGGGCTCGGCCTGTTCATCGTCCGTCAAATCACCGCGGCGCATGGGGGCACGATCACCGTCATTTCAAATGCGCCGTGCGGAACCACTTTTACGATACGGCTACCTCATAATCCGGCCGACGACGGATAGTCGCTAACAGCAGCAACGTCTACGTCACCCTCGTAGCATCCACCTTGTTTGTTGCGCAACACACATCATCTGCATGGGCCCCATAAGCTTGTCAGTCATTGCTTTTCCATGGATCTTACCTAATGTAGAAATATAAACATTTTATGTTGAGATCTCTACATGCTTGATTGGTCGCTTTTGATCCTTGGTTTGCCCACGGCGAACGCTACCGAGCGAATGCGCGCCTGGAGAACCCTGAAGGCCTCTGGTGCGGCAGTTTTGCGGGATGGCGTATACCTGCTGCCTGAAAAAAGCGTGGGCCGTGAAGCGTTTCAAGCCGTGCAGCGAGATGTGATGGCCATCAACGGCACGGCATATCTGCTGTCGCTGTCTGAGCGCGAGGAGCGTTTCAGCGGGCTATTCGACAGAAGCGATGAGTACGAAAAGCTGCTGGAGGAAATTGCAGGCTGGCGGGCTGACCTGTCCCTGGATAATGCACTTCAGATAGCCCGGCAGGTGCGCAAGCTCAGGAAGGCTTTCGGCCAGTTGGCGGCGATCGACTTCTTCCCAGGCGTGCTCAAGGCACAAACCGACTCGGCCCTGCAGGCGCTTGAGACCTCGATTAGCAGTGCACTGTCCCCCGATGAGCCGAGGGCACACGATGAGGCCATCACCCAGCTGGAGCGCAGCGAATACCAAGGTCGCCGATGGGCAACGCGAAAGCGCCCATGGGTAGACCGGTTGGCATGTGCCTGGCTGATCCGTCGCTTCATCGATCCCGACGCCCGATTCATTTGGCTGGACAGTCCAGGTGATTGCCCAAGCGATGCGCTCGGCTTCGATTTTGATGGGGCCATGTTCAGCCACGTTGGCCAGCGTGTTTCCTTCGAAACCCTCATTGAAAGCTTTGCCGTTCAGCAGCCAGGATTGGCACGCCTGGCAGGTGTTATCCACTACCTGGATGTTGGGGGGTACCAACCTTCCGAAGCACCCGGTATCGAGCGTGTCCTCGCCGGCCTTAGAGAGCGCATCGGCGATGACGATCAACTGACACTGGTCGCCGGAGGCATCTTTGATGGCCTGCTGACGGCTTTCGCGATTGAGGAAACCCCAAATGGCTGAGACCCCCTCTGCAGTGAGCAAGCAGCCGCCATCGCAAGCGACGCTGCAGCCGATTAGCCTCTATGAAGCCTTCCTGTTCTGGCTCAAGTTGGGCTTCATCAGCTTTGGCGGGCCCGCCGGGCAGATCTCGATCATGCACCAGGAGCTGGTTGAGCGCCGGCGGTGGATCAGCGAAAAGCGGTTTCTGCACGCCCTGAACTACTGCATGTTGTTGCCTGGCCCTGAAGCTCAGCAGCTGGCCACCTACATCGGCTGGCTGATGCACCGCACTTGGGGCGGGGTAATTGCCGGCGCGTTGTTCGTGCTGCCTTCGCTGTTCATCCTGATCGGTTTGTCGTGGGTCTACATCGCCTTTGGCGAGGTACCGGTAGTCGCTGGGATCTTCTATGGGATCAAGCCAGCGGTCACGGCCATTGTCGTCCACGCCGCCCACCGGATAGGTTCACGGGCCCTGAAGAATGGCTGGCTGTGGGCCATGGCCGGCGCCTCGTTCGTAGCCATCTTCGCCTACAATGTGCCGTTCCCACTGATCGTGCTGATGGCCGCCATCATCGGCTATGTGGGTGGTCGCTTCGCTCCACGCACGTTTGTCATCGGCGGCAATCACGCGGCCGCGAAGAACAGCGTTGGCCCGGCTGTGATCGATGAAGACACGCCAACCCCCGAGCATGCCCGTTTCAGCTTTGGGCATCTGGTAAGGTTGCTGCTGGTCGGTGCAGGCCTGTGGATACTGCCAATGGGGTTGTTGACGCTGTCATTTGGCTGGGACGGCACCCTGACGCAGATGGGCTGGTTCTTCACCAAGGCCGCACTGTTGACTTTTGGCGGTGCATACGCGGTATTGCCCTATGTCTACCAGGGCGCTGTAGGGCACTACGGGTGGCTGACACCCACCCAGATGATCGATGGTCTCGCCTTGGGGGAAACCACACCGGGGCCACTGATCATGGTGGTTGCCTTCGTCGGCTTTATAGGTGGCTACGTCTATCCGATGTTCGGGAGCGAACACCCATTCCTTGCTGGCGCTGTCACGGCGAGCCTCGTCACCTGGTTCACCTTTTTGCCGTCTTTCCTGTTCATTCTCATCGGCGGCCCGTTGGTAGAGTCGACCCACAACGCGATCAAATTTACCGCACCGCTGACAGGGATCACGGCCGCAGTAGTGGGCGTGATCCTGAACCTTGCCCTGTTCTTCGGCTTCCACGTGCTTTGGCCGAAAGGCTTTGGCGGAACGTTTGACTGGCCTTGCGCGGCTATTGCGGCTGCAGCTGCGATTGCTTTGTTCCGCTTCAAGCGGGGCGTGATCGAAGTGCTGTTCGCTTGCGCCCTGGCCGGCCTGGCAGTTCACCTGTGGCGGGCATGAAACCAGCGGAGGTGCCAAGTAATGCTGCCAGTGTCGGTCGATCAACCACGTCAGACGCCCCATACAAGTCGAGGGGCATAGTGTTCAAGTGGGTGTGAGTCTTGGTGTCGTGATGTCGGCCGAGTATCCCGGTACGCCAACCGTGTAGCGTGGTCCAGGCCATCATCAATCTTGGCAACGCAATGGGTATGACGGTAACTGCCGAAGGTGTCGAGACCGCCGAGCATCCTGGGCACTGGCGACATACACCTCTATGAATATCTGCGTATCACCTTGCGCGAAAGATGTACTGAGATATCCATTGAGGTGCCATCGTTTAAGGCCTCACGCCCCTGATTCAGGGTCGCTAGCCGGTACTCCAGGGGAGCGCTGGTTTTCCTTGTCATTGGCAGGGCCGGGACTGGAACCCGGACCATCAGGTATGGGCGGGCCGTCAGGTACCTGAGCCCCTTCGTTCAGTTGAGCATCCCGGGGCATACCCAACCGACTGTTCGCACCGCCAGGATTTGGATGCTCACTGGACACTGAGTTGTTTGTATCCACATCATTCATCTGTTCTTCGATGGGTGACTCTTCATCTGGCGGCAGTGGCACCTCAACCGCTTTGGTCCCGGGACCGTGGGAGGGTTCATCTTCGTTTGCATCAATGTCCATGTCCTTTCTCCGTTCAGAGGCAGATGGTATCTGCAACTAAACGTGAGAAGCGCGCGTGGCCCACGGGTGCCCGCGACCAGACAAGTGGCGTTTGTTCATCCGCTTTGCACCAGAACCTTCCGTCGCGCTGAGGGCACCCTTCGGTAGACGGCAGGCCGAACATTGGGTGAACAACCAGAACCGGAGTTTCACCATGAAGGCAGATAAAACATACGCGCTGCTGCTCGCAATGTACCTGGGTTGCGCGGCGCCACTTGCCCTGGCCGCCACCGACCTGAACGATCAACGCGCCCCGGGCACGCAACCGCACGGCAATGGGCACATGAACGGCCAAGGCGGTGCGACAGGTTCAGGAACACCTGCCGATGGCATGGGCACGGGTAATGGCGGTACCCATGACAATGGAACGGACAACACGGGAGGTGACGGTACCGATACTGACTCAGGCGCCGGCGGTAACGGAGGGGACGGTAGCGGTGCAGGTCCGGCGAGTGGTAGCGGTGGCTCAACCGGTAGTGGATCAGGCGCAGGATCGGGCAGCTAGGTGGAATGGCCGTGGATCTCCCATCCATGGCCCGGCGTTTCAGTTTCGCCATTGATCAAGCAACTCACTCAGGAGTCAATGCCATGCCACGCGGTGACAAGGACAAGTATACGGACAAACAGAAACGCAAGGCCGAGCACATCGAGCAATCGTACGAGGACAAGGGCGTGGGCAAGGACGAAGCCGAAGCGCGCGCCTGGGCCACCGTGAACAAACAATCCGGTGGCGGTGAAAAGCCGGGAGGCTCGGGCAGCAAGACGCCGTCGCGCGAGAAGAAGACCGCACGCACGGATTCAGCCAAGCGCGCCGCCGAGTCTCGTCAGGGGCATTCACGCACCTCGCGCGCGTCGCTGGAATCGCAAAGCAAGGAAAGCCTGATGAAGGAGGCGCGCAGCAAAAATCTCAAAGGGCGTTCGACCATGAACAAGGCTCAACTGGTAGAAGCCCTGCATAAACTGGGGTGACGGGAAACTTTTGGCGCAGTGCAAGGCCCACAGCATTTTTGTGGGTTATTGGTTCACCTTCGAGCCTGTCGGCATTTACCAGACTCCAGCTGCCAGACCGCTGCGCATACCGTTGAAACTTTCCCGGCACGTGCCAAGTCCAGACGCCTATCGATAACAGAACGGGAGCAGGCAATGACCGGCACGGTAGGCGACTTTCTGGTAGAGCGTTTGTATCAATGGGGCGTACGGCGCATCTTCGGTTACCCCGGCGACGGCATCAATGGCGTGTTCGGCGCGCTGAGCCGGGCCAACGGCAAGATTGAATTCATTCAGGCCCGCCATGAGGAAATGGCCGCTTTCATGGCCAGCGCCCATGCCAAGTTCACCGGTGAGCTCGGTGTCTGCATGGCGACATCCGGCCCGGGCGCCTCGCACCTGCTCACCGGCCTGTACGATGCACGCATGGACCACCAGCCAGTGCTGGCCATCATCGGTCAACAGGCCCGGGCGGCATTGGGCGGGCATTACCAGCAAGAGCTGGACTTGCTGTCGATGTTCAAGGACGTCGCCGGTGCGTTCGTTCAGCAGGCATCGACACCGGAGCAGGTGCGCCACCTGCTTGACCGTGCAGTGCGTACGGCTGTCGGCGAACGCCGCGTCACCGCCATCATCCTGCCCAACGACCTGCAGGACCTGCCCTACAACGAACCTCCGAGGGCCCACGGTACGGTGCATTCCGGCATCGGCTACAGCAAGCCCAGGGTGTTGCCGTTCGACGAAGACCTGCAGCGCGCCGCCGAGGTGCTCAATGCCGGGCACAAGGTGGCGATACTGGTGGGTGCCGGCGCACTGCAGGCGACAGAGCAGGTCATTGCAACTGCCGAAAAACTCGGCGCCGGGGTGGCCAAAGCGCTGCTGGGCAAGGCTGTGCTGCCGGACGACCTCCCATGGGTCACCGGGTCGATCGGCCTGCTCGGCACCGAGCCCAGTTATCAGCTGATGACCGAATGCGACACCTTGCTGATGATCGGCTCCGGCTTTCCCTATTCCGAGTTTCTGCCCAAGGAAGGCCAGGCACGAGGCGTGCAGATCGACCTGCAACCCGACATGCTCAGCCTGCGCTACCCGATGGAGGTCAACCTGGTGGGCGACGCCAGCGAAACATTGCGCGCACTGCTGCTGTTGCTTGAGCACAAGACCGACCGGCGCTGGCGCGACAAGGTAGAAACCTGGCGCGCGCAGTGGGACAAGACCGTGGCTAAGCGCGCGCTGGTCAAGGCTGACCCGATCAACCCGCAACGCGTGGTCCATGAGCTGTCCCCTCGCCTGCCGGACCACGCCATCATTACCAGCGACTCCGGCTCCTGTGCCAACTGGTTTGCCCGCGACCTGCAGATTCGCCAGGGTATGCAGTGTTCGCTGTCCGGCGGCCTGGCTTGCATGGGCGCCGCCGTGCCCTATGCGATTGCAGCCAAATTCGCCCACCCGCAACGGGCTGTAGTTGCGTTGGTGGGCGATGGGGCGATGCAGATGAACAACCTCGCAGAACTGATCACCGTGGCCAAGTACTGGCAGCAATGGGACAACCCACAATGGATCTGTGCCGTGTTCAACAATGAGGACCTCAACCAGGTGACGTGGGAGCAGCGGGTCATGGAGGGCGACCCCAAGTTCGAAGCTTCGCAGTCGATCCCTGACGTGCCCTACCATCTGTTTGCCATTTCCATTGGCCTGCAAGGTATCTACGTAGATCGCGAAGAGGACGTTGCCGCTGCGTGGGAGCGTGCGCTGGCTGCTGATCGGCCCGTACTGATCGAGTTCAAGACCGACCCGAACGTGCCACCCCTGCCACCCCACATCAAGCTGGAGCAGGCGAAGAAGTTTGCCAGCACCTTGCTCAAGGGCGACCCCGACCAGGCGGGCATCCTCGTGCAGACAGCCAAACAGGTGCTCGGGTCTGTGCTGCCTGGCAAGAAGTGATCGGCACCCCGGCGAGCCGGCTGAACGTTTGATCTGCACGCCCGGTCGCACAACAGAGACGCAGCAGACTGCGCGAACCCTGACCGTGAGGACCTACCATGACCGCGATCGCTTCAAACGGGGCTGCAGAGCACCCCATCCATCTGACCCTCAATGGTCAACCTCGAACACTGCAGGTGCACTCTTGGGTCACCTTGCTCGACCTGCTCCGAGAGCAATTGGACCTGGTCGGCACCAAGAAAGGCTGCGACCATGGCCAGTGCGGCGCCTGCACGGTGCTGCGCGATGGCAAGCGCGTCAATGCCTGCCTGACCTTGGCCATCATGTGCGACGGGGCCGACCTGGTGACCATCGAAGGGCTGGCCAGCGGCGACGTTTTGCACCCCATGCAGCGCGCCTTCATCACCCACGATGCGTTCCAGTGCGGCTACTGCACCCCGGGGCAGATCTGCTCTGCGGTCGGGCTGGTTCACGAGGGACGTGCCGACACCCGCGAGGCCATTCGCGAGCAGATGAGCGGCAATCTTTGCCGCTGTGGCGCCTATGGCAACATCGTCGCTGCGGTGGAAGAAGCTTTGCCTTTGATGACGGACAGGGCCCAGGCACAACGAGGGCAGAACCCATGACGCCCTTCAGCTACCACAAGCCCGCTTCTGTCAGCGAAGCGGTGAACCTGGCTGACGCCTGCTCGCACTTCATCGCCGGGGGCACCAACCTGGTCGACCTGATGAAGGAAAACGTGGTGCGCCCCGAGCGCCTGATCGACATCTCCGGCCTTGGGCTGGACGGTATTCACGCCACCCCTGGCGGCGGCGTACTGATCGGTGCGCGGGTGAGCAATGCCGACCTGGCCTGGCACCCGATGATCGAGCAGCATTATCCGCTGCTGTCAGACGCGATCCTGGCTGGGGCATCGCCGCAGTTGAGGAACATGGCCAGTACCGGTGGCAACTTGTTGCAACGTACCCGCTGCTACTATTTCTACGACACCGGCACCCCCTGCAACAAGCGCGAACCGGGCAGCGGGTGCCCTGCGCGTACAGGCATGAACCGCATCCATGCCATTCTCGGTGCCAGCGGTGCCTGCGTCGCGACCCACCCCTCGGACATGTGCGTGGCATTGGCAGCGCTCGAAGCCGTGGTGCACGTCCAGGGGCCGTCCGGCGAACGGCAGATACCTTTCGCGGATTTCCATCGCCTGCCCGGGAACACCCCCGAGCGCGACAATCAACTGGCATTCAATGAGCTGGTTACAGGCATCGAGCTGCCGCCCCCAGTGTTCGAACACCATTACCGTTATCTGAAAATACGCGACCGCGCTTCCTACGCGTTCGCGCTGGTGTCAGTCGCTGCAGCCTTGAACTTCGATGGCGACGTGATCCAGCAGGCGCGCCTGGCGCTGGGCGGCGTTGCACACAAGCCCTGGCGGGACCCGGCTGTGGAGCGCCTGCTGGCCGGCCAGATTCCTTCTGAAGCGCTCTTCAACCGCGCCGCGCAAACGTTGCTGCAAGGTGCACAACCCCTGAGCCACAACGGTTTCAAGGTAACGCTCGCCCAGCGAGCAATCGTGCGGGCACTGGATGACGCGGCGCACGGCGCCGCTAATGGGGGGGCACAGCCATGATCACAAGCACACCCGTAGTCGGCACGCCCCTGGACCGCGTGGACGGGGTGGCGAAGGTCACCGGGCAGGCCCGCTATGCGGGCGAATACCCCCAGACGGGCCTGCTGCACGGCAGCGTCGTGTCCAGTACCATCGCCCGCGGTCGGGTTCTGGGCATCGACAGCACGCAGGCCATGCGCGTGCCCGGGGTAATCGCCGTGCTCGACCATGGCCATCGCCCGCCTATCTCCAGTTATGACGACGACTACAGCGATGCCGACTCTGCCGAGGGGGCGCCTTTTCGGCCCTTGTTCAATGATCGAGTGCTGTACAGTGGGCAACCGTTGGCGCTGGTGATCGCCGAAACCCTCGAACTGGCCCGCTATGCAGGCTCGCTGATTAAAATCAAGTATGCCGAGGAGGCTCACCAGACAGACCTGGGCGCATGCCGACAATCGCATGCCGCCCCCGCTGAAACACCGGCGCCGCGTGGCGACTTCGCCGGGCAGTTTGCCGGAGCGCCGGTGCAGGTGGATGCCACCTACCTGACGGCCAACGAGCACCACAACCCGATGGAGCCCCATGCGTCGACCGTGCACTACAAGGCCGACGGCACCCTGGAAATCCACGACAAGACCCAAGGCACGCAGAACTGCCAGGACTACCTGCACAAGGTGTTCGGCCTGCCCAAGGCAAACATCCGTGTGCGCGCGGCATTCGTCGGCGGCGCCTTCGGCTCGGGCTTGCGCCCGCAGTACCAGTTGCCGCTGGCAGTGATGGCGGCGTTGCACCTGAAGCGCTCTGTGCGCGTGACCCTGACCCGCCAGCAGATGTTCACCTTTGGCTACCGGCCCCGCACCGAGCAACGCTTGCGCCTGGGTGCAGACGCAAACGGGCGCTTGCTGGCGATCGCTCACGATGCGCTTGGCCAGACCTCCCGCTTCGAGGACTTCACCGAGCACCTGGTGGAATGGAGCGGCATGCTTTACCGGTGCGACAACGTTGCGCTCAGCTATCGCCTGGCCTCGCTCGATGTGTACACCCCGCTGGACATGCGGGCACCTGGGGCTGCGTCCGGGATGATTGCGCTGGAATGCGCCATGGATGAGCTCGCCTGTGCTGCGCAGATCGACCCGTTAGACCTGCGCCGCCGCAATTTTGCCGCCAACAATGCCAACGAGGGCAAGCCCTACTCCAGCAAGGAACTGCTGGCGTGCTACCAGCAAGGTGCCGAACGTTTTGGCTGGCATAACCGCACTCCCCAACCGCGCAGCATGTGCAATGGCAACCAACTGGTCGGCTGGGGGATGGCCGGCGGCGTCTGGGAAGCCATGCAGATGAAGGCCAGCGCCAAGGCGCGCATCGATGCCCGGGGCCACCTTACCGTCAGCAGTGCCACCACCGATATCGGGACCGGCACCTATACCGTCATGACTCAGATCGCCGCCGACGCAGCTGGCGTCAAGGTGCAGGATGTCACCTTCATGCTGGGTGACTCCTCGCTGCCCACCGCCCCGCTTCAGGGCGGATCGTTCACGGTGTCGTCGGTGGGCTCGGCCGTGCGCCAAGCCTGCCATGTCCTGCTCACCCAGGTGCTGGAACACGCGCGCAACATATACCCCCAGGTGGCCAACACACCCCGGCAGCAGATCGTTTTCACCGAGGGCTACCTGCACGCGGGCAACCATCGCTGGGCTTTGGCGGACATCGTGGCGAGCGCCCCCAACGGTAAGTTCGAAGTGCAGATCGACGCAGAGCCCGGCGCCAGGCGCCAACCGTTCTCCACCGCCACGCATTCGGCGGTATTCGTGGAAGTTCACGTCGACGAGGACCTTGGCACGATCAAGGTAGCCCGGGTGGTCAGCGCTGTGGCGGCAGGCCGTGTGATCAACCCCAAAACCGCACGCAGCCAGATCCTGGGGGGCGTGGTTTGGGGGGTGGGCATGGCACTGCACGAAGCCGCATTGACCGACCATCGGTTGGGCCGCATCGTCAATCACAACCTGGCGGAGTACCACATCCCGGTCAATGCAGACTGCGGGGATATCGAAGTGATCTTCGTTGAAGAGCACGATGACATTGTCAACGAACTGGGGTCCAAGGGCGTGGGCGAAATCGGCGTCGTCGGGGTGGCCGCTGCGGTGGCGAACGCGGTCTACCATGCCACAGGCAAGCGTATAAGGGAGTTTCCGATCACGCTCGATAAAGTGCTGTGATGTGGCGTGAGGTGATCAGGCGCAGCGTTTCAGGAGGGTCTTTATGGGGCGCCTTACTCGGCGCTTGGACACGTCGCTCGTCTTGATCCAACGGCAAGCCTCGATCTCGTTTCGGGGGCGTGGCTTATCGTCGGCCTTTCGGGCTTCGAACAGATAATGGATGACCTTGTCCTCCCGGTACATCGTGAGGTAACGAAGCTCGTCGAACGCGAGGCCGGTTTCCTCGGCCATCTCCCGCATAGCCGCCTCAAGCGGCGTTTCGTCTCGCTCGACACGGCCACCCGGCAGGTTCCACTTGGCCTTGCGCTTGCGAACGAACAAAACCTCACCCTCCTTGCGGTAGATGATGGTAGCGCGCAGCTTGATGCCTTTGCGTTTCGCTGTTGCAGTGTCCATTGCCTTCATGCGCTGCCCTTGAAGTTGGCGGGTCGGGATCCGGCAGGGTCCTTGCCGAGCGTAAATCGTCCGTGTGTCCGTTACATGACCGACATAACGGTGGCAACGTTCAAGTTAAATCCCGATAAACGCCTGCCTGGCCCCGGTTCGGGACAACCCGGTCCGGACTTCTCTAGTGTTCTGTCGTCTCGCGTAGTTTTGGGGTAAGCAGCAAATCAGTACCGCCTGACGTGTTGGTCTGAACTTTACTGCCCGCCATGGCTTCCCCTGCATACCGATAACGGAAATACGCGGCTGCAGGAGCTGACTTTCATGAGAGCACTGACCTACCACGGAGCAAAGGACGTCAGGGTCGACAACGTTCCTGATCCTGTCATCGAGCGAGAAGACGACATCATCCTCAAGGTGACTGCCACCGCCATTTGCGGCTCCGATTTGCACCTCTATCGAGGCAAAATTCCAGAGACCGAAGCGGGCGATATCTTTGGCCATGAGTTCATGGGCATCGTCGAGGACGCCGGGAATGCAGTCACCAATCTCCAGATCGGCGACCGCGTGGTGATCCCTTTTGTGATCGCATGTGGTGGCTGCTTCTTTTGCCAGCGCGACCTGTTTGCGGCCTGCGAAACCACCAACACGGGGCGGGGCTCGATCATCAACAAGAAGGGCATTCCCCCAGGCGCCGCGCTGTTCGGGTACAGCCATCTCTATGGCGGTATTCCTGGTGGCCAGGCTGACTACGTCAGGGTTCCCAAGGGTAACGTCGGCCCGTTCAAAGTGCCCACCGAGCTGGCCGATGACAAGGTACTGTTTCTCTCGGACATCCTGCCGACAGCTTGGCAGGCAGTCATCAACGCCGAGATTGGCCCAGGTTCAACGTTGGCGGTCTACGGCGCCGGTCCAGTAGGCTTGCTGAGTGCCGCCTGTGCGCGAATGCTCGGTGCGCAGACCATTTTCATGGTCGATGACAGCGATTACCGCCTGGCGTATGCCCAGCAAGCTTACGGTGTTGTGCCCATCAACTTCGAGCAGGACGATGATCCCGCAGACAGCATCATCCGTCAGACGCCAGGCATGCGCGGGGTCGATGCGGTGATCGACGCGGTCGGTTTCGAAGCCAAGGGCAGCACTGCCGAAACGGTGATGACGGCCCTGAAGATTGAAGGCAGCAGTGGCAAAGCATTGCGTCAAAGCATTGCTGCCGTGCGTCGCGGCGGCGTCGTGAGTGTGCCAGGTGTGTACGCGGGCTTCATTCACGGGTTCATGTTCGGCGATGCGTTCGACAAGGGCCTTACCTTCAAGATGGGCCAGACCCATGTCCAGAAATACTTGCCTGAACTGCTGGAACACATCGAAGCAGGACGTCTACAACCGGAATTGATCGTCACTCACCGCCTCGCCCTCGAAGAAGCAGCCATGGGCTACGAGATGTTCGATCAGAAGCAGGACAACTGCCGCAAGGTTATCCTCGTGCCAGGCGCTGCACCCGGCACCTTGGGTCCTGACTACGTATAGAGGAGGCGAAGTCATGAACGGTCTCGCCAGCTACTTCTGGATTGCCGTGGCGGCAATCCTCTTGCTCATCGATCTGTGGGCCATCGTCAGCGTCTTCAGAAGCGACAAGTCAGATGCAGTCAAAGCGGCCTGGGCCCTGTTGATCCTCGCGTTGCCGGTGGTTGGCCTGGGAATCTGGGGCGTTGCTGGCCCGCGCGGCATCAAGCGAGGTACAGGGCCCACTTCCGACGAGCACAGCAAAGGCTGACATTTCCGAACTCCACTTACAGGGGTTTTCAACATGATCGATCAAGCGACAGGCATGAAATCAGGCGAACGCTATCGCGTGCAAAACGTGGAGCGCGCTCATCAGTTTCCTCATCGGGGAACCTCTTTGAGCCTCCGAACGGCAGGAGGGATATCGACGGTGGGTTTCACACTCACACATTCACGGCGCAGGGATAGCTAGAGGCGGTCTGCGTAACGAGGGCGGCGAGCGCGCCTGAGGGGGATGCCAGCCATCTTAAGCATTGAACCGTTTCTTTCTGCGTGTACTCAATCTCAAACAAGTGCTTGATTTAATCCGTGATGAGGTAACGCCATGAACGCTATCGACTTACTGATCCAAGACCACAAGCTCGTGAAGAAGCTGCTCGAAGAGCTGTCGACCACTACCGAGCGCGCAGTGAAGAAACGGGCCGAGTTACTCCGTAGGATCGAGCAGGAGTTGCAGATCCATACCGCGCTCGAGGAAGAAATACTCTACCCAGCCATCAAGCAAGCGGGTGGCAAGGAAGAAGCGAAGATGTACTACGAGGCCAAGGAAGAACACCGCACGGTCGACGCCCTCGTCCTGCCCGACCTCCTGCATACCGAAACTGGCACCGTCGAATTCTCCGGGCGGGTCAAGGTCATGAAAGAGTTGCTGGAGCATCACATTGAGGAAGAGGAAGGCGAACTGTTCCCCACTGCGAAGAAGCTGCTCGGCAAGGACACCCTCGAGGAGCTTGGGCAAGCCATGGAAATGCAGAAAAAGATGCTCAAGGGCGAGCAGCGAGCGGCTTAGTCAAGCGATCACCTGCCAGCGCCCAGGACGCTGGCAGGTGATCAGCTTCAGATACTCCATCATCGGTCGGAAGGTGGCATGGAATATTGGATCGGGTTACTTGAATGGCCTGCGATGTTGATGACCGTGCTGGCAGCGTGGTGCATCGGTTCGCGCCGTCCGGGGCGGAGGAAAGCAGGTTTCAGTTGTTTTATCGCAAGCAACGTGTTGTGGGCCGTCTGGGGCTGGCAAGCAGAAGCCTGGGCATTGATCATCCTGCAATTCTGCCTCTGTGCCATGAACCTGCGAGGCTGGCGAAAAAACACACAACTGGAAGCGACGGCGTGACCACACTTGTGCTATTGGCAGGGATAAGCGGAAGGTGGTGCCCCGTCTAGCATTGCTGGCGACGCCCGCTCAATTGGATCCAGACCGGCGCATGATCACTGGCCTTGGCTTCGTTTCGCACCCAGGCATCCACGCCCGCCCGCTTCAGGTAAGGGCTGAGACTGGGGTTGAGCAGCAGAAAATCAATGCGCAGCCCGGCATTGCGCGCCCAATGATTGCGAAAATAGTCCCAGAACGTGTAGATGCGCTGCTCGGGATACAGATGACGAACAGCATCCACCCAGCCCTGCGCCAGCAACTGCTGGAAACACGCCCGCGATTCAGGTTGCAGCAGCGCGTCCTTGAGCCATGAGCGCGGGTTATAGATGTCCAGATCGGTGGGCACAACATTGAAATCGCCCGCCAACACCGCAGGATGGCTACCGCCCTGCAGTGTTTGGGCATGCTTGATCAGGCACTCGAACCAGCGCAGTTTGTAATCGAACTTGGGGCCGGGCTGCGGGTTGCCATTGGGCAGGTAAAGGCAGCTCACCAATACACCGTGCACCGCAGCTTCCAGATATCGGCTCTGCTGATCGTCCTGCATGCCGGGCAGCCCGCGACGTACCTCCAGCGGCTCGCTATCGCGCGCCAGGATCGCCACGCCATTCCAGGAGGGTTGCCCTTGGTAGAGGCAACCATAACCTGCCGCTTCGATGGCCTGACGAGGAAACTGCTGATCGGCCGCCTTCAACTCCTGCAAGCAGGCAATGTCCGGTTGCTCCCGCTCCAGCCAAGCCAACAGCGCGGGCAGGCGACTGCGGATGCCATTGATATTGAAGGTGGCGATCTTCAGCGCTTTCATGCGTCTGGGTCGCTCACGTGAGCCTGTACGGCATCTTCCAGTGCCCGGATATGTGCCTCGTCGGCCAGTGCCTTCAGCGCCAACCAGTCATCCCAGTCAATCGCGCCGTCGTCTCGCAGCGCCTCGGCGGTGCGAACCAGTTCGTGGTGGTAGGCATCCGGCGATTCGCGCCGGTAGCTGATGTCGTCGTACTGCGCGTACCAGGCTTCAAGTTCAGGAATGCTGCGTTCGATGCTCATGACGGCCGCCTCGTTCTTTCCCTGCTAATGAGAGCCCAGGCCCCGCGCAATGTTCAACTGCAACGGTCAGCCGGTCAGCCTCCCTACCGCTGAAGCAGTGCATTGGAACTTCTCACCCCTTCCGAGACGTCCCACATGCACACTTGGCGAAAACGGAGATAGAACGATGAGTGCAAAACTGAGTGGCAAGCGCGTAGCCTTTTTGGTCACCGATGGCTTCGAACAAGTGGAGTTGACCGCACCCCGTGAAGCCTTGCAGAAAAACGGGGCCGTGATCGACATCCTGAGTGACAAGGAGGGCACTGTCCGCGGCTGGAACCATGACAAGCCGGCCGACGAGTTTGCGGTGGACGCGACGTTCGACAGTGCCCACCTCGACCTTTACGATGCCATCGTGCTACCGGGTGGGGTACAGAATTCCGACACCATCCGCCTGATACCTGGCGCCCAGAAACTGGTGAAAAGCCACAACTCGGCCAGCAAGCCGCTGGCGGTGATCTGCCACGGCGCCTGGCTGCTGGTGTCGAGTGGACTGGCCAAGGGCAAACGGATGACCAGTTACAAGACATTGCAGGATGATATCCTCAATGCAGGTGGTGACTGGGTCGATGAAGAGGTAGTAGTGGACGGCAACCTGATCACCAGCCGCAAGCCGGATGATATCCCCGCCTTCAGCGAGCAATTGATCAAAGCCCTTGCTGGCTAGGTGCCTGGCCCATGAACTGGCAAACAACGGGTTTGCCAGTTCAACAAGCCCACGCCGTTTGCCCCGGCATGGCAAGCATGTCGAACTGTGGAAGACGAGCCGCCGCAACAGATGGATGCAGGTGCGGCAGTCATTCGTCCACGGTAGTCAGGCTTACGCTTTCTTTTCCACGTCCCTGGGTGGTTTCGCGGGGCCCTGCGGGTCCACTTGAGGGTCATCCAGGTCCGGAGAGTCCGGATCGAACCCCAGGTCCTGATCAGTCGTTGCATGATCGGAAGAATGGGGGCCTTTCTGCCGCTGATCGTCGGGTTTGTTCATCATCTGCTCTCCCAAGTGTGAGAAGTGTGGTTTGTTCACCGTCACGGCCTTGCCCCTGTCTGAACAACGCCATGGTTTGATCTTGAACACGTCAATGAGAGTCCTCCCTGTCTGGCTCCGCTTCGTCATGCTCCCCCAGTTGCTGGTATCGCTTTCGAAGCGCATGGAGTTCAGCTGGCCCCATATCTTCAAGGTCGAGCAACGCCTTGTGCGCCCGCTGCGTAGTGCGCAACAGTTCGTCAAGTTTGATGTGCAACTCGTCGCTATCACGGTTCTGGGTATTCTGGATCAGGAAGACCATCAGGAACGTGATGATCGTGGTCGACGTATTGATGACCAACTGCCAGGTGTCGTTGAAATGAAACAAGGGCCCGCTTACGCCCCAGGCAATGATCAGCATCAAGGCAATAACGAAGGTCAACGGCCGCCCGGTATGGTTGGCTAGCCATTGTGCAAACCGATCGAACTTCATGGCTGAGCCTCCTTCATGGTGTACCTCAGTGGAACCCAGGCATCCGGTGGAGGATTGCAACACCGGTAAAGTTCCCTTTTTGCATGGCCATCCGCTCGTCAATCGCACTGAACAATCCTGTCCCGGCACCTGTCGCTACTGTTACATACGGGAGCGCAGGGACTTATGGTGAGCGAGATTCGCATCGGAATTTCCGGTTGGCGCTATGGCCCATGGCGCAAGGACTTCTACCCCGAGGGGCTGCGCCAGGACGACGAACTGGCGTTTGCCTCGCGGGCAGTCAACAGCATCGAAATCAACGGTTCGTTCTACGCACTGCAAACGCCCGAGCGCTATGGCAAGTGGCGTGACCAGACACCGGCGGGGTTCGTGTTCTCGGTCAAGGCGCCGCGCTACATCACCCACGTACGCAGGCTGCGCGAAATCGACGAGGCGCTTGCCAATTTCTTCGCATCAGGCCCCTTGCTGCTGGGTGACAAGCTGGGCCCCTTCCTGTGGCAGTTTCCCCCGAACCTGAAATTCGACGCGCAGCGCTTCAGCGACTTTCTGGCCAAGCTGCCACGCGACCGCAAAGCCGCCCGCAGCCTTGCGCGCCACGCCGCCGAACGCCTGCAAGGCAACGGCGGCACGGCCGTGCGGGGTAATGCGCGCCTGCGCCACGCCGTGGAAATCCGCCACCCCAGCTTCCTCTGCGACACCTTCATCAACCTGCTACGCAAACACAAGGTTGCCCTGGTGGTCGCCGACAGCGCCGGCAAATGGCCCTATGTCGAAGAGGTCACGGCCGATTTCGTGTACCTGCGCCTGCATGGCGATGTCGAACTGTACAGCAGCGGCTACACGGCCAGGGCGCTGCGCCGCTGGCGCCTGCGCATCCAGGCCTGGGCTGCGGGTAGCCAGCCTGAGGATGCTCAGCGTGTGGTGAGCCGCGCCCCGGCAATACGCACCTCCCGTGACGTCTACTGCTACTTCGACAACGACCAGAAAGTCCACGCCCCCTACGATGCCCGCCGCCTGCTGGACAAGCTAGGCCTTGACGGCGAGCTGGTGACCGAACCAGGCGTCGAGCCGCAGGAGCCGCTATGAACCCGACACTGCCCGGCCCCCGCTGCATCATCGACAAGGTCACCGCCGTACATCGCCTGACGGTACTGACCCTCAACGTGCATAAAGGCTTCACCCTGTTCAACCGCCGCTTCATTTTGCCGGAGCTGCGCGATGCGGTACGCTCGACCGGCGCTGACCTGGTGTTTCTTCAGGAGGTGCATGGCAGTCATCAACACCATGCCGAGCGCCATCCCAAGTGGCCACAGACACCCCAGTACGAATTCCTCGCCGACAGCATGTGGCCGCAGTTCGCCTATGGCCGCAATGCGGTGTACCCCCATGGCGACCATGGCAACGCACTGCTGTCCAAGTTCCCCATCCGTGCCCATGACAACCTGGATGTTTCGGTCCATGGCAACGAAGAACGGGGCCTGCTGCATTGCCAGCTGCAAGTGCCGGGCCATGAACAGGTGCACACCGTCTGCGTACACCTGGGCCTGCGTGAGGAGCATCGTCAGCGTCAGGTCAACCTGCTGCTGGCATTGCTGGACAGCCTGCCGCCGGATGAGCCGGTCATCGTCGCCGGCGACTTCAACGATTGGCGCCTGAAAGCAGATGCGAGGCTGTCGGGCCACTTGGTGGAGGCTTTCGGCAAGCCGGCACGCAGCTTTCCCGCGCGCTTGCCGATACTGCGGCTGGACCGCATCTACCTGCGTAACGCTCAAGCTTGCGAAGCACGGGTGTTGTCCAGATACCCCTGGTCCCACCTCTCCGACCATGCCCCGCTGGTGGCGCAGGTGACGCTATGAAGCTGTCTTGGTGCGACGGCAACCGGGTCGAGTTGCTGATAAACGGCGAGCAGTATTACCCCCGCGTATTCGAGGCCATGGCTCAGGCACGCGAGGAAATCCTCCTGGAAACCTTCATCATCTACGACGACAAAGTCGGCCAGCCACTGCGCCAGGCCCTGATCGATGCCGCGCGGCGCGGGGTGCGGGTCGAGGTGGCGGTGGACGGCTACGGCACCGCCGACCTGCCTGGCGAGTTCATCTCGTCGATGACCGAGGCCGGGGTGCGTTTCCATTCGTTCGATCCGCAACCCCGGCTGGTGGGCATGCGCACCAACCTGTTTCGCCGCTTGCACCGCAAGATCCTGGTGATCGACGGGCAACGCGCCTTCATCGGCGGCATCAATTACAGTGCCGACCACCTGGGCGACTTCGGCCCCCAGGCCAAGCAGGACTACGCCGTGGAGGTCGTCGGCCCGGTAGTGGCCCAGGTGCATGCTTCTTCCTGCCGCATGCTCGCACCGGTGCTGGATGCCGCCAGCAGGGTTCAGCCGGGCGGCATCGCTTCAGGCCCGACGAGCGCCGTGCTGGTGGAGCGCGACAACCAGCACCATCGCAACGATATCGAAGCCTGCTACCTGCAGGTTTTCCGTGAAGCAAGGCATCGTATCGTCGTGGCCAACGCCTACTTCTTCCCGGGCTACCGCTTGCTGCGCGAACTGCGCAACGCCGCCCGGCGCGGGGTCGAGGTGACGCTGATCCTCCAGGGGCAACCGGACATGCGCTGGGTACGCGCGCTCTCGCGGCTGCTCTACAACTACCTGTTGCGCGACAACGTGCGCATCCATGAGTACTGCCAGCGGCCGCTTCATGGCAAGGTTGCGTTGGTGGACAACGACTGGTCCACCGTAGGCTCAAGCAACCTCGACCCACTGAGTCTGTCGTTCAACCTTGAGGCCAACCTGCTGATTCGCGACCCCGCCTTCAATGAACAACTGTACCAGCACTTGACCGAACTGAGCCGGGAGCACTGCAAGACCGTTACGCTGGAGCGTATGATCCGCGGCTATTGGTGGCGTGCCCCGCTGATCTTTCTGGGCTTTCACATCACGCGCTATTTCCCGCGGATCGCCGGCTGGTTTCCGGCGCACCGGCAGCGCCTGCAGTCGCTGCAAGCCGGCGGCGAGGCCCCGGCCGACTACCAAGGGGGCAAGACATGATGGCCACTTCACGCTGGAAGACCTGGGGCAAACGCTTGCTGACCGTGCTGTTCCTGGTGTTGATACCGGTACTGCTGTTCACCCTGGCGCGTAACCTGGACTGGAACGAAGTCCGCCAGTCGCTGCTGGCATACCGGCCCTCGACCCTGGCCTTGGGGTTGCTGCTGGCCCTGTGCAGCTACCTGGTATTCGCCAGCTACGACCTGCTCGCCCGCGCCTACACTGGCCACCGCCTGCCGGCTCGCCAGGTATTGCCGGTAGCATTCGTCTGCTATGCGTTCAACCTCAACTTCACCACCTGGGTCGGTGGCGTGGCCCTGCGTTATCGCCTGTACAGCCGGCTGGGTCTGGATACCCCGACCATCACCCGCATCCTCACCTTGGGGCTGCTGACCAACTGGATGGGCTACCTGCTGCTGGCCGGCACGGTATTCGCCCTGGGCTTTGTGAAACTGCCGGAAAGCTGGGCGGTGGGTGCCACCGGCCTGCGCCTGATCGGCGTATTGATGGTGGCGATAGCGTTGGCTTACCTGTGCGCCTGTGCCTTCGCCACGCGGCGCACGTGGGCGCTGCGCGGGCACGAAGTCACCCTGCCGAGCCTGCGTATGGCGCTCTGCCAGGTGGCGCTGGGCGCAAGCAACTGGGCGTTGATGGCAGCGCTGATTCACCTGCTGTTGCCCCCTGAGCTGTTCTATCCCTCGGTGCTGGGTGTGTTGCTGATCAGTTGCGTTGCCGGGGTGGTCGCTCACATCCCTGCCGGGCTCGGCGTCCTGGAAGCCGTATTCCTGGCGCTGCTCCACGGCCAGCTAGGCCAAGGCCCCCTGGTGGCCGCACTGCTCGGCTATCGGACGTTGTACTACCTGATCCCGCTGCTATTGGCTGTGGTGACCTACCTGATCCTCGAAAAGCGTGCCAAGGCCCTGCGCAGACAGGCCGGGGCAGCCCTCGACAAGCGCTGACAGGGCCTGGTGCACGGGAGGTATATCATGCGATTCGCTCTGTACATGGCAATGCTGGGCACCCTGAGCAGCGGGCAGGTGTTGGCCGAAGGTTGCGACGTGGTCACCCGCTCATCCAGCGAGGCGGTCAAACCGGTGCAGCAACACACCTGTTACAGCTACGGCAACATGCCCGCTGAGGCGATTGCCTGGTCGTGCAGCAACGAAAGCAAGGAGATGTTGAACAGCCAGAAGCGTCGAGTGGAGCGTTGCCCCAACGGCAGCGTTGGCAGCTGTATCGCGCCACTGACGCAAGAGACACTGGCCAACCCCGATGCCGCTGGGCGTGATGAGCCTGCCACCCGCCCTGCACTACCCAAGGATGCGCGGATCATCACTTACTACTACGACACCCCTGGCCTGGGCCAGGCACGTAGCGATTGCGACCGCAATAACGGTGTCTGGCAGACCCATTGAGGGCGTAACTCAAACCAGATGCGTGACGGGTGAGTTTCCGCATGATCTGAACGTCGTCCTGTCGCTCTCCCGTCTCACATCTGTCAGCCACTGGGCGTTATGGCGAAATCGGATCGCTCGCCGGGAATGTTTCCTCCAGCGCATTATCGACATTGGACTCTTTCGACTCCGCCAACTCACCACACTTGCAGTCGCTCATACGACAGGGCTCGCCGTTAAGATGGCCCGTCGCGCAGGCTTCGCAGCAATAGGCTTTACCATCCTGAACCACAGCATTGGCCTCCACGGTGCAAGAACAATGGGTGCAGGAACAGCGTTGCTCGTTCATCTCGGCTCTCTCCCTTCGTCATCGGGTACCACGTCATCGGTCCACGGCTCGCCGTCCAGCGGCGCGGAGCGGGCCAGTTCGGCCTCGTCCAGGCCGAAACCACCACCGATCTCGTGGGCCTCCACCTGGCGCAAAGTCTTGTCCGCCGGGCCGCCGCTGCCAGGCTCATCCGGATCGCGGGCACCGGTCTCATCGAGCAGCGTATCGGGGCTCAGGTCATCGAGGGTGACATTGTCCTCGTGCAGGCTGTCACTCAGCGCCTCGCCGCCGGTCATCCCGCTTTCGGCGACACGCCGGGGCGGATAGTCCTCGGCGACCTCCCGCGCCGGACGCTCGTCGCCAATTCGTCCCTGGCGTTCATCGCGGCGTTCGCTGAAATCCAGCTCGTGGACGCTGCCCATGCGGTCCTCGGTGTCATCGATCTCAATGGGCGGTCTTGGTTCATCGGGTGTGGACATGAACGTTCTCCGTTAGTGGGCTTCACTCGGTCGACTCTCGCCGACGGCAAATGATTCAGAGTTTCTGTCAGCCCCGGACCCTCGCTTTTTTTGAACTCCTCGCTGCGCCGCCACCTCCCAATCCTGAGACCCGCAAACCCTTCCGGAGCCCGTCATGGCCAAGCCCCTGCAGGAGTACCAGCGCAAGCGCGACTTCAATGCCACGCCCGAGCCGGCTGGTAAACGCGCCCATCCCCGCTCGGCCCATGCGCTGCAGTACTGCATCCAGAAGCACGATGCCAGCCACCTGCATTACGATTTTCGCCTGGAGCTCGACGGCACCCTCAAGAGCTGGGCCATCCCCAAGGGCCCCTCACTGGATCCCAAGGTCCGGCGCCTGGCAGTGCACGTGGAGGATCATCCGCTGGACTACGCCAACTTCGAAGGAAGCATCCCTGAAGGCCACTACGGCGCCGGCGATGTCATTGTCTGGGACCGGGGTGTGTGGGAGCCCGAAGGCGACCCGCGCGAAGCCTACGCAAAGGGCAAGCTGCGCTTTCGCCTGCTGGGCGAGAAACTGTCAGGGGCCTGGAATCTGTTCCGCACTCACCTGGCAGGCAAGAAAGAGCAGTGGATGCTGGTCAAGTCCCATGACGGGCAGGCGCGCAGTGAAACGGACTACAGCATTGTCGAGGCCCTGCCGGACAGCGTGCTGAGCGAGCGCACCCTGCCCCCGCGCAGCCCGGCTAAGGCGACCACTGCCAGGCACAAGCGAGCCAGCCGCAAAGCCTTGCCGGATACGCTCCAGCCGCAACTGGCCACGTTGGTCGATTCCCCGCCAAGCGGCGATTGGCGCTACGAAGTCAAGTTCGACGGCTACCGCATCCTGGCGCGTATCGACGGTGACGACATACGCCTGTTTACCCGTAATGGCCACGATTGGAGTGCGAAGATGCCCCGGCAGGTCGAGGCGCTCAAGGCCCTGGGCCTCGACTCGGCATGGCTGGACGGCGAGATGGTAGTGGTCGACGACAACGGCGTGGCCGACTTCCAGGCCTTGCAGAACGCCTTCGACACCGAGCATGACGAGCGCATCACCTACTACCTGTTCGACCTGCCCTGGCTGGGTGGTGAGGACCTGCGAGCACTGGCGCTGCAACAGCGCCGTGCAACCCTCGCCCGGTTGCTGGAAGGCCATGCATCGCAGGTACTCAGGTATTCCGCCGATTTTGAGGCGCCCGTCGAGTCACTGCTCGACAGCGCCTGCCGACTGGAACTCGAAGGCTTGATCGGTAAACGTGCCGACAGTCCTTACGTTGGCCGGCGCAGTAGCGAATGGGTCAAGCTCAAGTGCAAGCAGCGCCAGGAATTCGTGATCGTCGGCTACACCGACCCCAAAGGCAGCCGCAACGGCTTCGGCGCCCTGCTGCTGGCCCTGCACGACCACGGCAGCGGCCAACTGCGTTACGCCGGCAAGGTCGGCACGGGTTTCAGCGCGGCCACCCTGGATAGCATTCACGCCCGCCTCAAGCCGTTGCAAACCGACCGATCGCCCCTGCCGAAACCACCTACCGGTGCCGAAGCGCGCGGCGTGCATTGGCTCAAGCCACAGCTGCTGGCAGAGGTCGCCTATGCCCAGATGACCCGCGAAGGCATCGTGCGTCATTCGGTGTTCCACGGCCTGCGTGACGATAAACCTGCCACCGCCATCGACCTGGAGCGAGCAATGCCCACCAAGCGCGCAGCACAGACAGAACCCGAGAACCTGGGCACTCTGCGCCTGACCCACCACGACCGCGTGGTCGACGCAACCACCGGTACCACCAAGCGTGAGGTCGCCCAGTACTACGCTCAGGTCGCCGACTGGCTGCTGCCACAGCTCAAGGACCGGCCTGTAGCCCTTGTGCGGGCACCGGACGGTCTGGACGGCGAACTGTTCTTCCAGAAAAACGCCGGCCAGCTGCATATCCCCAAGGTGCTCAGCTACAACAAGGCCCAGGCCGGCCAAGCGGCGATGGTGCTCAACCGCGCCGACAGCCTGCTGGGCGCGGTGCAGATGAACACGCTTGAACTGCACACCTGGAATGCCACTACCAAGGATTTCGATAAACCCGACCGCTTTGTCCTCGACCTAGACCCTGACCCGGCGCTGCCCTGGAAAGCCATGCTCGAGGCCACCCAGCTGACCCTTACCCTGCTCGACGAACTGGGCCTGAAGGTGTTTCTCAAGACCAGCGGCGGCAAGGGCATGCACCTCGTCGTACCCCTGACCCGACGCGCCGGCTGGGACGAGGTGAAAGACTTCAGCCGTGCGTTGGTCAACCACATGGCCGGGCTGTTCCCTGACCGTCTCAGCGCCGTGTCCGGGCCGAAGAACCGGGTCAGGCGGATCTTTATCGACTATCTGCGTAACGGCAAGGGTGCCACCACCGTCGCCGCCTACTCGCTGCGGGCCCGCGAGGGCCTGCCGGTGTCGGTGCCGATCTGGCGGGAGGAACTGAGCCAGCTCAAGGGTGCCAACCAGTGGAACATCGGCAACCTTCACACGCGGCTTGCACAGGTCGAAGACCCGTGGGCCGAAATGGGCAAGACACGCCAGTCGATCACGTTGCGTATGCGCAAGCAGTTGGGTATTGCATAATGGAACTGACCCATTTCGATTCGTTGTTACACCGTTTTGCTCACCGTTTGCAGGCCATCGAGCGCGACGCTTCGCTAATAGAACTGATGCAGGCCTTGCACGGCGAACGGCTCGACGTACTCCCGTTGCCCGGCCAGGGCTGCACGCTCGAACGCTGGCGCGTCCTGGCTCGGGTCGCCGGTTGCGATCTAAGCCTGGCCAAACTCTATGAAGGCCATACCGACGCCTTGGCGATCCTCGCCGAATGCGGTGCCGCCCAGCATGCCTGCAACGGCATTTGGGGCGTGTGGGCCGCCGAGCCGCCGGATGCCCGGGCCTACATCGTCGAGCGGAACGGTGAACGCGTACGCCTGCAAGGCCGCAAGGCTTGGTGTTCGGGCGCGTTGCAGATCGACCGTGCCCTGCTGACTGCCTGGGAGGACGACCAGCCTCAGTTGGTGGCTATCGAACTGCCTCATCCCAGCCAGCGCATCCAGGCCGAGCATTGGCAGGCCGTAGGCATGGCCGCCACCCGCAGCGTTGTGATCGAATTCGACGACTCGCCAGGGCTGGCCATCGGTTCGCCCGGCCAGTACCTGTCCCGGCCTGGCTTCTGGCAAGGCGGCGCGGGTATCGCCGCTTGCTGGTATGGCGCCGCCGAGGCCCTGGCCGGCTACCTTCACGAACAGTGCCGCAAACCCCGCCGCGACCCGCATGCCGATGCGCATCTGGGCGCAATCGATGCAGCCTTGTACGGTGCCCGTGCCGCCCTTCGCGAATGCGCCACCTGGATCGACCTCCACCCGCAGGACGACGCCAGCTTCGAGGTGCGGCGCACCCGCGCCCAGGTCGAACAGGCGGTCGAGCAGGTCACTCAGCATGCTGGCCGGGCGCTCGGTGCCACGCTGTTCTGTTGCAGCAGCCATTTCGCCCGGCTCAGTGCCGACCTGCCGGTATACATACGCCAGAGCCATGCCGAACGCGACCTGGCCGAGTTGGGCCGGCAACTGACCGGCCTGCCGGCGGGAGCATGGCAACTATGAGCCAGAACTTGATACAGGCTGCGCAAGGCACCCCCTGGAGTGCCTGGCAGCATTCTACTCAGTTGGCCCGCGCCAGCTGGACGCTGCCTGCGCAGTTATGCCCACCCGGAAGGCGCCTGGTGCTGCTGGCTCCGCACCCGGACGACGAAATCCTCATGGCCGGCGGGCTGCTGGCCAGCTTCCAGGGACGAGAACAGGACGTGCTGCTGGTTTCTGCCACCAATGGCGAGGGCAGCCACCCGCATTCCTCGCAATGGCCCGAGCGCCGCCTGCGCCATCAGCGTCCACTGGAAAGCCGCCATGCCCTGCAACTCCTTGGGCTGGACCTCAACCGCCTCGACTGGCGACGACTCAACCTCAAGGATGGCGCGCTGCCCCACGATGAAGCCTTTTTGGTCAACCACCTGAACCAGTTGCTCAAACCTCACGACCTGCTGCTGACCACGTGGCGCGGCGACGGCCATTGCGACCACGAAGCAGCAGGTCGCGCCTGTGCCCAGGCGGCACAAGCCAGGCGCGTACAACTGGCTGAGGCCCCGGTCTGGGCCTGGCACTGGGCAAGCCCCGATGACCCGCGCCTGCCCTGGCCCCGGGCTCACCGCCTGCAGCTGGGCGATGAGCACCTGGCGCTCAAGCGCCAAGCCCTTGCCGCCCATGCCAGCCAGTTGCAGCCCGATGGTGACCGCCCACCGGTTGTGCCAGAACAGCTGCAGGCTTGCCTGTTGCAACCATTCGAGCTGATCTTTCTGTCAACGGAGGCAACATGAGCCTGGACGCACAGTACTTCGCCGACTTGTATGCCGGTAGCGATGACCCCTGGGCCTTTCGGACCCGTTGGTACGAGCGGCGCAAGCGCGAGCTGACCCTGGCCAGCCTGCCGCGCCAATGCTACGAGCGCGTATTCGAGCCGGCCTGCGCCAACGGCGAGCTGAGCGTTCTGCTGGCCGAGCGCTGCGCCAGCCTGTCGTGCCAGGACATCGACGCGACCGCCGTGGCCCTGGCCCGTCAGCGGCTTGCAGGCGTGAGCCACGCCCATGTCGAACAGGGCCACCTGCCCGGCGACTGGCCGGGCGGTCAGTTTGACCTGATCGTGCTCAGTGAGATCGGCTACTACCTGGACCCCACCGACTGGTTGCAGGTGATCGAGCAGTCGGTGGCCAGCCTGGCGTATGACGGTGGTTTGCTGGCCTGCCACTGGCGCCATCCCATCGCCGGTTGCCCGCAGGATGGCCGCGAGGTCCACGCCCTGCTGGCCCGGCATCTGCCGCTGTATCCGCTGCTGCGCCACGAGGAGGCAGACTTCCTGCTCGAGTACTGGTCATGTCAGCCCAGTGTCGTCGACCTCGACGAGATCTGCCCATGATCGCCGTCATCATTCCCGCTCACAATGAAGCCCGTCGGCTTGGGTACTGCCTTACTGCCGTCAAGCAGGCGGTGGCCCAAGCCGAAACGGCGGGCATTGCAGTCGAGGTCCTGGTGGTGCTCGACCGCTGTGTCGACGCCAGCGCGCGCATCGCCCGCCGCCATGGCGTGCATACACTGGAGCTGGAGGCCGGCAACGTCGGCATCGCCCGGCGCCTGGGCGCGACGTGGATGATCGAGCGCGGAGCCCAGTGGCTGGCCTTCACCGACGCCGACAGTCGCGTGCCCAGGCATTGGCTGGTGTCACAGCTGCAATGGCACGCGGACGCGGTGTGCGGCACGGTGCACATCGAACGCTGGCAGCCCTGGCAGAACGCAGCGTTACGCCAGTTGTATCGCAGCCGTTATCAGGCCCGTGAAGGGCATCGGCATATCCATGGCGCCAACCTCGGTGTATGCGCCAAGGCCTACGAGCGCGTGGGCGGCTTCCAGCCATTGCCGGCGCATGAAGATGTGCAACTGGTGCTGGCCCTGGAAGCCAGCGGCGCACAGATCGTCTGGACCGCAGCGCACAGCGTGGCCACCAGCAGCCGGGTGGACAGCCGTGCGCGCGAGGGTTTTGGGGACTATCTCAAGAGGCTGGAGGGACCGCTTGCGTAACTCATGAAGCCTTGGGCGGTCGCTTGGCCGCCGGCTTCTTCGCTTTGGTCTTGCCGCCGAGGCTGCGTTTAAGCAGCTCGGTAAGGTCGATGATGTTGGCGCCCTTCTCAGCCGTCGCGCGCTCGCCTTTGTCCACGGTTTCGATCTTGCCTTTGCTGGCTTTCTCCTCCACCAGGTCGAGGATGGTCTGGCGAAACGCATCATGGTACTCATCGGGCGTCCATTGCCCGCTCATGTCCTCCACCAGGCGCCTGGCCATGTCCAGCTCACGCTTATCGACCTTACTCTCGGTCACGCTCTTGTCCAGTTCCAGGGTATCCAGCCCGCGCACCTCTTCCGGCCAGCGCAGGGTGATCAAGACCAGTGCATCTTCCAGCGGGCGCAGCAGGGCCAGGTGCTGGCGGGTGTGCAGCACCACGGTGGCCAAGGCCACCTTGCCGGTGCTGTGCAAGGTCTCGCGCAGCAAGGCATAGACCTTGCCCCCACGACGGTCGGGGCTCAGGTAGTAAGGGGTATCAAACTGTTGCAGCGGGATGTCGCCGGCATCGACGAACGAGAAGATGTCGATGGTCTGGGTCGCCTCGGGCCTGGCCTTGCGGATTTCTTCCTCGCTGATCACCACGTAGCGGCCCTTTTCGTACTCCACGCCTTTGACGATGTGCTCCTTGTCGATGTCCTTGCCGGTCACCTTGTTCACCCGCTTGTAGCCAACCGGCTCCATGCTGCGCTTGTCCAGCCAGTCGAAGTCCACACGCTCACTGCGCACGGCGGTATTCAGCGAGACGGGGATGTGCACCAAGCCAAAGCTGATCGCGCCTTTCCAGATTGACCGGGCCATAGTCCGCTCCTACACACTGAAAGGTTGACCGGGCTGGCTGTAGCGCAGCGCGCCACAGCGTTCGCAACACTGGCAGTGAAGCCCGGCGACTTCACACACCACCAGGCTGCGCCATTGGCAGCCTCGCAGCAAGCAGACGAGTTTCATCAGCCACCTCCCTGGCCCGAGAAATACGGGCCCTTACTGAGACTGACTACGCGGCGCCGAGAAGGTTTATACGGATTTCCCGGACAGCCATCAGGCCACCTACCGAAAGTCACTCATCACTTGCCCGTACACTGCGCGCATCGCCTGGCGGCTATCCAGGCCCTGCTCACGGGCCAGTGCGTAGGCCTGGCGCTGGCGATCGGCGCTGCTGCCCTCGCGCAGGATGTGCCGGGCCTGATTGAATGAACGCTCGGCATCGGCGGTGTCAGCCGGGCACTGCTGCTGCAACTGCATCAGCCAGCCCTCGGCGCTGACCGGCTGTTGCGCGTGGACACCGATGAAGGTGGCCAGGCGGCCCTGACGCAGGGCGCGCCAGTAGTTCTCCTGGGTGACCCAGCGCATCTCTCGGCTGGCGGGGTCATCGTGGCGGGCCAGCGCCTTCTCGACGAGGTGGCGAAATAGGCCGGCGACAGCCAGGGCATCCTCTAGCCGCGGGCAGCCATCGCAGATACGCAGCTCGACCGTCGGAAACCGCCGCGAGGGCCTGATCGCCCACCAGAAGTCGCCGTCCTCGGCCAGGCTGCCGGTACGTTGCAGCAATGCCCGGTAGCGCTGGTACGCACTCCAGTCCGGCAACGGCTCTGGCAGCCCCATGTGCGGCCATTCCCCGCACACTGCGCGGCGGTAGCTCATGTAGCCGGTATCCTCACCGCCCCAGTACGCAGACGAGGTACTCAGCGCCAATAACAAGGGCAGCCAGTAGAGCACCCGATTGATCACCCGCATACGATCGATGCCCACCGGTACGCCAACGTGCACGTGCAGGCCATTCAACAGGCTGCGCCGGGCCACCAGCTGGTAATCGTCGAACAACTGGCGATAGTGCGGGGAGCCACGTGGGCGTTGGCGCAGCCACTGGGCGCTGGGGTGGCTTGCCGCGCCGTACAGCCCGGCGCCCTCATCGGCCAGCGCCTGGGCCAGGCGCTGTCGCCGCTCGCCAAAGAACTCACGCGCCTGGTGCAACGTGTCGAAAACCGGCGAAGCGATCTCTATCTGGCTGTGGAACATTTCTTCGGCGAACCAAGGGCCGAGCGCATCCCGACAACAGCGGGCCACGGCTGCTGACGGTGCCGCCATGACCTGCCCGGTGGCCAGCTTCACCAGCAGGTATTCTTCCTCGATGCCAAACGTGCACTCCCGCGCCACGATGCTATCAGCCGCGACGGGTGACGGTCAGGGCCACGGCGGCAATGCGCTCGACCTGCTCGTAACCGGGGTCAAGCAATTGCTCACCGAATACATCCGGATCCAGCTCGCGATAGAACCAACTGAACGCAGGCCCTGCCAGGCGCAACCGCATGGCTTCGAGCAGCGCGTCGCGCCCCTCGACGATCGCGACACCGGTGTACAGCAGCAACGTGCCCCCGGGCGACAGGCGCTCCCGGGCTTGCTCGACGATGCGCAGCGACAGCTCGGCACCCAGTGCGCCGCCGCCGTGGCGGTAGGCGCGCTGTCCGGCGTCGAGCATGTACGGCGGGTTGGCGACGATCAGGTCGAACGTACCGGCGATGTCATTGAGCAGGTCACTGCGCTCGACCGAAACATTGGCCACACCGGCCAAGGCGGCATTGATGGCGGTGTAGCGCAATGCCATAGGGTTGATGTCCACGGCGCAAACCTGAGCGTGTTGGGCGGCGCGCGCGATCAGCAACGCCCCGACACCGCTGCCACAGCCGATGTCTACGGCATGCTGCACGCGCTCGGGCGTGCTGCTCAAATGATCGTGTATCAGCTGGGCGAAACGGTAGCTGTCGGGGCCAAAGAACACCGCGTCACGGCTGTCCGTTGGCCAGGCAGCATGTACCAGCAACAGGTCGTCCAGGCTGGACCAGCGCACAGTGCTGCGCCACAGCGCACCTTGGGCCTCCAGCACGCCAGCGAGGCGCAGCTGCGCCAGTTCATCGGGGCTGAGCAGTGACGCGGCGAACGGCCTACTCCAGCCGAACACATCACGCAGGGTACGCGCCTGCTGCGCATCGGCCCGTGCATTGACCCTGGTCTGGGTCGCCGGCGTCACACAGGTGAAACGATAGCCGTCGGCACGCAGGCGACGCCCCAACTGCAACAAGGCCTCATCGGCACGGATCTGGTCCTGGTCGAGCAGCATCAGTAGAGCCCTCCTTGCATCAGGCCGGTGGCCTGAATGAACGCGCGGGTGGCGTGCAGACCCTGCGGGGTAGCATGCCGATTGCCAGCCATCGCTTCGATCAACGCAGCCATGTCTGCAGCCAGCGGCGCAAGGGGTGTTTCATCTGCCAACTGCAAGGCGTGCTCCCACTGCCCTGGCGGCACCCGACGGATCTCTGCGCCTTGCCAGTCTCCGGCGATCCAGTCATGCCAAAGCTGCTTTTCATAAGCATCGAACACACCGAACATGGCCGCTACAGGGCCTTCTATCAGCGACCAGAAGCGGCTTTGGCGGGGATCGGTGTCGCGCTTGATCCAACCCTGAGCCTGTAGCGCCTCCAGAAAATCAGGCATCGCGCCGGGTTCGGCAAGCCACTGGTTGATGGTGCGTCCTTGCAGGCGACAACGGTCAGAATGCATGCACTGGCCATAGATGCGCTTACGCTCCAGCGCGCCGAGCAACTCGGCCCGCAGGTCGAACGAGGCGATCAACGACGGCGTGTCGATCCCCAGGTTATTAAGACGGTAGCCATGCCTGACACGCTCGTAAAAGGCGGGTTGCTCATCCCGCATCAGCTCGGTGAAGCTCTCTATGGCACGGCGCGCATGGCCGCTGGCGGCATTATCGATGGTCACATGCAACTGGAAGTAATGGGCGTCGATACCCAGCTCGGCCAGCTCGTGGGTGGTGATCAGCAGATGCAAGGGGGGCTGTTCGTAACCCAGGTTGTAACCGATCACTTCTGGAAGAAAACGCTCGAAGTGCTGGCCGAGCGCCAATTGCAACGAGCCCTGCAGGTAGCGAGCGGGGTCAAGCGATGGCTCCTGCAGGCAACCAAGACGACTGAGCAAGCGCTGGTAGATCAATACGTGATTGCAGCGTGGGTCACCGTCTCCGAGTTCTTCGAGGAAGGTGCGGATCAACCCATGGAAGCGCGGGTCCTGCCAATGCCATAGGGCTCCGTGTAGCCATGCGCCGTCGACCGCTTTGGTCGGCGCGACTTGCTGCAAAAACCACAAGGCATGGGCACGATTGGCAAAAAAACGACGGGGGCCGCCCTGACGCCGTTGTTCCAGGTAGGCCGCATGCTCGCTGGCGACACGTCCCGCATGGTTATCGGCCCATTGCGGGAGTAGCCCAGGATCATCTGGCAGGTCGTCGCAAAGCGCACGGGCCAGACGCAGTTGCTCCTCCAGCCAGGCCTCGGTGGTGGGCTCCGGGCCCTCAAGTAGCGCTCGATAGCGATGTTCCAGCCCTAAGTCGGCATTGTGAGGCCTTATACCTGCCTTTGTCGTCGCCACCATGCCCTGTACCTCACTCATTGATTGTGCGGTTTGGTCTCAGCTGGAGGGTTAGTTGCAGGGTCACTGGGTTGCTGCATCTGAAGTGACGGTTTGCTTGGGTCGGCATCCTTCGCTGGATGATCACTGTCGCGGTCGAAGCACCCTCCGAGCAGCGAGAAACTGGCAGTCAACAGCAACAGGGCGATCAGGTTGTTTTTCATGATGGTTACTCGTTTTTGTGAAGACCTAAACCAACGAGTCTCACCCGTCCTCCTGAATTCGTTCTGATTACGACATAGCGGATGAGCGGTGCCCGGGAACGCAGATTGCGCTGTCACGGCGGCCCTGTTTTCAAGAAAAACTAAACCTTCACCCGCACCTGCGGTTCAACCGAGTGCGACATTGAGGTCGCGCCAACAGAACGAAGGAGTGAGACATGAACACACCATTCTTGAAAATCGCCGGCGTTACCCTGTTGATGGGCCTGGCTTCGCTGCAGGTACAGGCAGCGTCTTCGGACGATTTCGTCGATGCGGCCACTGAAGCCGGTATCGCCGAAGTGGTCACCGGCAACCTGGCGCAGGAAAAGAGCCAGAGCGCAGACATCAGGCAATTCGCCCAGCAAATGGTCTCAGACCATACCAAAGCCAACCAGGAACTCGGTGATATCGCCCGCAAGCTGGACATCAGCGTGCCCGACGAAGCCGCGCTGACCGACAAGGTGAAGAAGATGATCCTCGAATGGCGCGAGGAGTCGTTCGACCGGTCATACGTCAATAACCAGGTCGACGCGCACGAAAAGGCCGTGGAACTGTTCAAGAAAGAGGCCGCCTCCTCCGACAAGCCGGAGCTGAAGGCCTTCGCCAACGACAAGCTGCCAACGCTGCAGCACCATCTGGAACAGGCCAAGGCGCTGCAAGCCACCCACGGCAAGTAACCCACACGTCACCGCGCAATCCCAGGGGCCGCCCTGCGGCCCTGCCTTGAGCCATCTGGAGGTGGGCTCCCCATGAATGATCGAATCATCGAACTGTTCACCGACACCACATTCTTCGGCATTTCCATCCTCAACCTGCTGGTAGCGCTGTGCGTTGCCGTGCTGACGTTCGTGATTGCCAGAGCTGTCATCGGCCTGTTGATGCGCCGGGTGCAGCGCTGGTCCGAACATGACGGGGCAATGAGTCAGGTGCTGGCCAAGGTACTGGCCGGCACCAGCAACAGCCTGCTGCTGCTCGCTTCGCTGCTGGTGGGTTTGAGCATGCTGGACCTGCCCGAGCGCTGGCTGGGCCGGGTCAGTAGCTTGTGGGTCGTGGTCGCTGCCCTGCAGATCGGCCTCTGGGTCAATCGCGCCATCGCGCTGGGCCTGACCCGCTACTTCAGCCGGCACAGCGCCGACGGCCTATACCAAGGCAGTGCGCTGGCCACGCTTTCGGCCTGGGGCGCGCGCGTGCTGTTGTGGTCGGTGGTGTTGCTGGCCATGCTGTCCAATCTGGGCGTCAATATCACCGCCTTCGTGGCCAGCCTGGGTGTGGGCGGCATTGCCGTCGCCCTGGCCGTGCAGAACATCCTGGGTGACCTGTTCGCCTCGTTGTCGATTGCCGTCGACAAACCGTTCGAGGTCGGTGACTTCATCGTCATCGGGCCGCTGGCCGGTACGGTGGAGCACGTGGGGCTGAAGACCACGCGGATCCGCAGCCTGGGTGGCGAGCAGATCGTCATGGCCAATGCCAGCATGATCAGCAGCACGATCCAGAACTACAAGCGCTTGCAGGAACGACGCATCGTGTTCGAGTTCGGCTTGTCCTATGACACGCCCACCGAGGCGGTGAAACAGGCGCCCGCCCTCGTCGAAGAGGCGATCACAGCCCAACAGCAGGTGCGTTTTGACCGCGCTCATTTGCGCGGCTTTGGCAAAGAGGCACTGGAGTTCGAATGCGTCTATATCGTGAGAGACCCTGGCTACAACCTCTACATGGATATTCAGCAGGCGATCAATTTCCACCTGCTCGAGCGCTTCAACAGGATCGGTGCCAAGTTTGCCGTACCGGTACGTGCCATCAAGGTGACCGCACTGCCACAATCCCTCGAGCAGCCCCAAGCCCTTTGATCGACAGCGGCACTTTGGCCAGCATGGGCAGTCCTACTTGAATCCCGCTCGTAGATTGATCGGTGCCAGGCCTATAATCGCCGCCACTGCTCACTCCCGGTCCGCACAAGGCTCGTGCCCATGAAATCGTCCAGCAAGCCCACGCTCGCCTCGCCGCAAAACCCTGCGCTAAGCGCCAGCCATCTGGACTTTCCAGTGGTGGGTATCGGTGCATCGGCCGGCGGCCTGGAGGCGGTCCAGGCGTTTTTCAAGCACGCCCCCGAGAACTGCGGCATGGCATTCGTTGTGGTGTTGCACTTGTCGCCGGACCACCAGAGCCAGGCCGACCGCTTGATCCAGCGCGTCACGCGCATGCCGGTGTGCCAGGTAAGCGAGCCGGTACCGATCGAGCGTGACCACGTCTATGTCATTTCGCCGGCCAACCGCCTGTCCACCAATGACGGCTACCTGCGGGTCAGCCCGGCCAGGCGCAGCCGCGGTGACCACGTCGCCATCGACCTGTTCTTCCGCGACCTTGCTGATGTGCACAAGGACCATGCGTTCTGCGTGATCCTTTCGGGCAGCGGCAGCGATGGCGCAGTGGGCCTGTCGCGCATCAAGGAACAAGGTGGCGTGACCCTTGTGCAGTCGCCCGATGACGCCCAGTACCCTGACATGCCCAAGGCCGCCATCGCCACCGGCATGGTCGACCTGATCCTTCCGGTGACCGAGATTCCGGGCAAGCTGGTGGAACTGTGGCGCTCGGCTCAGAAGGTCAAACTGCCGGAAATCGAGGATGACAGCCTCCCGCCGCCGCTAGGCGAACGCTCAGGCGACCCAGCCCAATGCGACCCGCTACTCGACGACATCCTCGCCCGGCTGCATGCCAGCACCGGCCACGACTTCCAGCACTACAAGCGCGCGACCGTCCTGCGCCGGCTTGAACGTCGCCTGCACGTCACCGCGCAGACCGACCTTGCCAGTTACCGCGACTACCTCGAGCGGCATCCTGAAGAGTCTCGCGCCCTGTTGGCGGACATGCTGATCGGGGTCACCAACTTCTTTCGCGACCGGGACGCCTTCGAAGCGTTGCAACAACAGGCGATGCCGGGGCTGGCCAACGACGACAGCGAGGATCCGCAGCGCGAAATACGTATCTGGTCGGCGGGGTGTTCATCCGGCGAGGAAGCCTATAGCCTGGCGATTATGGCAACCGAGCAATTGGCGATGGAGCAGCGCAGTGCCAAGGTGCAGGTGTTCGCCACCGACCTCGACGAGCGCGCGATCAATGTCGGTCGGCTGGGCGTCTATCCCGAAGCCATCGCCACCGATGTTCCCACGGCCAGGCTGCGCCAGTTCTTCATTAAGGAAGATCAGAATTACCGCGTGCGCAAGGACATTCGCGAAAAAGTGCTGTTCGCCCGGCACAACCTGTTGTCCGATCCACCGTTCTCTCAGTTGGACCTGGTGGTATGCCGTAACTTGCTCATCTACCTGGACCGAGAAGTGCAACGGGAAATCCTGCGGCTGTTCCACTTCGCCCTGCGCAAAGGAGGTTACCTGTTCCTGGGCAGTTCGGAATCTGCGGACGTGGCGGCCGACCTGTTCATTCCCGTGGACAAACGCCATCGCATCTTCCGCGCCAGGGAAGTAGAACCGGCGCGCCGTCCGGGGCGGCTTCAGACGCCCGACACGCAAGCCGTACGCGCCAAACCCAAGCTCCTGCGCAAGCTGTCCTATGCTGAAATCCATCACCGGGCGTTGTCCAGGCGCTCACCGCCCAGCCTGATCGTCGATGGCGATGGCAACATCTTGCACATGAGTGATGGCGTCGGCCGCTTCCTGCGCCACGCCGGTGGCGAAGTCAGCCCCAGCCTGCTGAACCTGGTACTCACGCCGCTGCGCCCGGCCCTGCGCAGTACCCTGTTGCAGGCTCAGAACACCGGCCAGCCGGTCAGCTCGGGCGCAGTGATCACCACCGTCGACGATCAGCGCGTCGAAGTCCAGGTACAGGTACAGCCCCACCAGGACGAACCCAGTGGCAGCGAATGCCTGCTGGTGGTTTTTCAGGTTCGCGAAGCTGATCCCCACAACCCGCCTGCTATTCAGCAAACCGAAGGCATGGTGTTGAGCACCCTGGAGCGCGAACTGCAGCGTACCCGTCAGCAGTTGCAGGAAACCATCGCGCAATCGGACATCTCCAGCCAGGAGCTGATGGCCTCCAACGAAGAAATGCAGGCGATCAACGAAGAGTTGCGCCTGGCCAGCGAAGAGCTGGAAACCAGCAAGGAAGAGCTGCAATCCATCAACGAAGAACTGCTGACGGTCAACTACGAGCTCAAGACCAAGGTCGATGAAACCGACAAGATCAACGACTACCTGAGCAACCTGATCGCCTCGACCCAGATCGCCACCGTGTTTGTCGACCGCAACCTGCACATTCGCTGGTTCACCCCTGGGGCCACCGCCATTTTCAGCATATTGCCGGTCGACACCGGCCGCTCGCTGCTCGACATCACCCATCGCCTGGAATATCCAGGCCTGGCTGACGATGCGCGTGCGGTGATCGAGCGCGAAACCACGATCGAGCGTGAAGTGATCGGCCAGGACCAGCATTGGTACCTGGCGCGCCTGCTACCGTACCGGGCCAGCGAGCAGAATGTCGATGGCACCGTGCTGACGTTTATCGACATCACCAAGAGTCGCGCTGCCGAAGAACGCTTGCGTCAAGGTGAGGAGCGCATGCGCCTGGTCGCAGAGAGCACCCATGACTTCGCCATCATCCTGCTTGACGAACAAGGCCTGATCATCGACTGGAATACGGGCGCTGCGCTGATCTTCGGCTACGCCAAGGATGAAGTGCTGGGCCTTCACTATGCGCTGATTTTCACCGAGCAGGACCGCGAAAACGGCGAGCCGGAACGCGAATTGCGCGCTGCCCGCCTGCATGGCCGCGGCCAGGACGAACGCTGGCATGTGCGCAAGGACGGCAGCCGCTTCTATTGCAGCGGTGAAGTTTCACGCCTCAAGGGCAGCAGCCTGCGCGGTTACGTGAAGATCGCCCGTGACCTCACCGGCCACAAGCGCCTGCAAGACGAACAAAGCAAGCGCCTGGCCGAGTCACAAAGCTCCAGCCACATGAAGGACGAGTTCTTCGCGGTGATGTCCCATGAGCTCAAGCACCCGTTGAACCTGATTCAGCTCAATGCCGATATCTTGCGACGTATACCATCGGTCACAAGTACCGGCATGGCGAACAAAGCGGTCAACGTCATTCGCGATGCGGTCACCAGCCAGGCGCGGATCATCGATGATTTACTCGATGTAGCGCGCATCCGCACGGGCAAACTCAAACTGAAGACCCAGCCGGTCGATTTGTGCGCCGTGCTGCAGGGTATCTGCTCCGTAGCCTGCAATGAGCAGCGCGGCCGAAGTGTTCGGCTGACGCTGCCGGCTGATGGGGAACCGGTCTATGTGGAGGCCGACAGCACACGTGTCGAGCAGATCATCTGGAACCTACTGAACAACGCATTGAAGTTCAGCCCTGCCGATGGCGAAATTCTGTTGAGACTTGCTCGGCAGGATGAGCAGGCGCGACTTGAAGTCATTGATCAGGGTATAGGCCTCGCCAAAAACTCCCTGGAAGATATTTTTGAGCTGTTCAACCAGGCTGCACCCACCGGCCATGGGCGAGAGGGGCTAGGTATTGGCCTTTCCCTGGTTCGTCAATTGGTAGAAGCCCATGGCGGAGCGGTCAGCGTAGAGTCTCCCGGAATAGGCCAGGGTTGTACGTTCATCATCACCCTGCCTTTGTGCGTGTATACCCAGCAACCCCAGGCTCAGGGCGAAGCGCTGCCATCAGAAGGTCGCCTGAAAGGGATTCGCATCCTGCTGGTGGATGACTCGCTCGATGTGCTGGAAGTGATGGAACAATTGCTGTTGATGGAGGACGCCGACGTTGACGCCTACAGCGACCCGATACTGGCGCTGCAATCGGCGGCAGATGCGCGTTACGACGTGATTATTTCCGACATCGGCATGCCTGGCATGGACGGTCATGCACTGATTCGGGCGCTGCGCGGTCTGGAACATCTGCGCTACATCCCGGCCATCGCGTTGACTGGCTTCGGGGCAAGCGCTGACCAATACAAGTCCCGGCAGTCCGGGTTTGACCGCCACTTGAACAAGCCGGTGGGTTACGACGACCTGATCGACGCGATCGAGCGCCTGAATGGCTCAGCATCGGTCTGATTAACGGCAGATGGGCTTTGCGGGGGCGACTCACACCCCCTCAGTGCTTCCTGCCCTCCTCCTTCTGTTTTTCTTCGTCCTGCCCTTCAACCTTGTCCATCAGCAAAGGCATCGTGCCCAGCACCAACAGCGCCAGCACCGTGCTGACCAGCGCCGTGGCTTCGCGTCCCATCCCCGCTGCCGTACCGATGGCAGCCGTCATCCATAACCCGGCAGCTGTGGTCAGGCCTTTGACATGACTGGTGTCCTGGCCATTGCCCTTGAGAATGGTGCCCGCACCCAGAAAGCCGATACCGGCAACGATGCCCTGAATCACCCGGCTGAGTGCCTGCGCATCGGCACCTGCCATGCTGGGTGCCAGCACGAACAGCGCCGCACCCAGCGAAACCAGCATGTGCGTGCGCACCCCGGCGGACTTGCCCTTGTGCTCTCGCTCGAAGCCTAGAACAGAGCCCAATACGGCAGCCATCACCAGCCGTACCAGAATTCGCACGATCTCGCGCTCATCGCCAATATCGGCGAATTCGGCCTGGATTGTTTGCCAGATCATGTCCATTGACAGATACCGGCCGGATGAGGTTCTCTGCTGATGCGGCGCTCTTCACAGGCTCTCGTTGGTCCGATCTTGATCGGCATGGCAGCGGCTTCCGAGGACGGTTAAAGCGTATGACTGCGAGCACTGCAAGGTTGCTGCATCAAGTTCCACAAAGCGTCTTAAAGCCTTCAGATACATAGGCGCCTCAGGTGGCTTGACTTGATGTCAAAACCGGCCCGGTGATGTTCATCTCCTTACCAATCGTGCGTATAACTGGCAGTCAACACAGTGCCGGGTGCTGGCAAGTGGCTGGTGTTGTTGTTATTGCGCAGCAATTGACTGTAGAGCGGGTAGTAGTCGCGATTGAACAGGTTCTGGATGCCGACGCTTACCTTGTCGTCAGCGGATATCTGGTACTGGCTCACCAGGTCCACTGTCGTATAGCTACTCACTTGATGCCGACCGAAGCTGTCCACGCCATCGAGCCTATAGTCCTTGCCGTCGAAGAACGTAGCTTGCAAGCGGTTGCTCCACTCCAGTGTCGGCTTGTACTGGACGTAGGCGGTCAGCTTCAGGGGCGGAACGCGATAGCCGGTCATGTCTTGCCAGCCTTTGCCGTCCGGTTTTTCTCGTCCGCGCATCCAGGTCGCACTCCCCCCTGCGCCCCACACCGCATCGTCGGACAGCCAATCTGCACTGGCTTCGGCTCCGTAGATGCGCTCCTTGGTGCGGGTCAGAATCAGGCCATTGTTGAAACTCTGCACATCCCCCAGTTTGGAGGTGGTGTAGAACAGCGCCAAGGTACCGAGGGTGTTGCTGCCCAGCTCTCCTCGCCAGCCAAGCTCATAGTTGTTGGTTTTGACCGGTTCCAGGTTCGATACGCCGATGTCGAAACCACGGCGCGCATTGCGCAATTGAATGCCCACGTCGGGCAATTGGAAGCCCTGGCTGAAGGAGGCGTAGATCTCCTGGCCGAGTACCGGTGAGTAGACGACGCCCAGGTTCGACAGCACCGCATCGTAATGAACTTCGCCCCCCTTCACCGCCACCGGTGAGGCAGCGGTGGATTCGGACAACGGAACGAAGTCATCGAATTCGGCAGTGGAGTATTCGTAGCGCAGGCCGCCGTCGACAGACCAATGCTCATCAAAGCGATGCTGTAGCTGGGCGAACGCACCGGCGCTTCGCGTCCTCAGCGGGGGCATGTAGGTGAGCTTGCCCGTCTTGTCGAAGACCAGGCCGCCACTGGCGTCATAAACCGCAGGGTCGAAGACATCGAGCGGCATGTCGCTGCGCTCCTGGTTATAGTCGCCCCCCCACACCAGCTCGGTACTGCCGCTGTCGCCAAGTGGCGTGCGCAGGGTCAGGCGGCTGCCGAACACTTCGCTGTTCTGCATGATCTGGTCCACGTTGCTGCCGCGGGTAGCAACGGCCCGGGCATCGAACGGCGTGAAACGGGTGAAGTAGTCCCGGTAGTACATCTGGGCAGAGAGCCGGCTGCCGAGAATGTCGAGATTCTCGTACTCCAGGTTCACCAGCGTGTTGCGAATGCGGTTCTGTTCGTCAAGATCCAGGCCCTTGATCGCATTGGCCGGCACAGAGCCTGCGGGGAGTTTCGCGACGCTTGGGTCTGTAGCGTAGTCGGTGTCCTGGCGTGCATCGTAGTGGCTGACTGCAAGCTGGATTCGCTGGTTCTCGTCGATGTGCAGCCCCAGCTTGCCGCCGATGTTGTAGATGTTCGAATCGAACAGGTCACCTTGACTGGGCTCCGGGGCGATCCGGTCACCATGCGCATCGTACGAGGCACCGATGTGGCGGGTGCCGAAGTCGAACGCGTAGTCCACCGCTCCCTGAGAGCCTGCGAAATACTGCTGGAACTGGCCCCCCAGGCCATCGCTGCCCAGGCGGGTAAGTGGCGAGGTGGCGCTCAGGCTGGTTTCGGCACGGTTTTCACCACCTGCAGGTCGTGTAGTGATGGAGATGATGCCTCCCGTGGCGCCGCTGCCGTAGATGGCGCTGCTACCACGGATAACTTCGACCCGGTCGATCAGCGCCGGGTCGATATTGGCCAGGTTGCGCGACGAGTCGCGGTTGGTATTGAGCGGCACCCCGTCGACCATGACCAGCATGCTGCGCCCGCGCAGGGTCTGGCCATACTCGGTGATGGTGCGGCTGGAGTCGGACATGCCCGGAATCGCCTTGGCCAGTACCGTGGCCAGGCTGTCTGAACCCTGGCGCAGCTCCTGCAGTTGTTCATGCTCAAGAACGGTGGATTGCCGCGTTGCGGAAACCAGGCTGCTGCTGGTGCGCGAGGCGGTGATTTCCATCTGCGCCATTTCCACGGGCACGCTCTGGGTCACGGGGCTGGATGCGGGGGCACCCTGCGCGACGATGACGAACGTACGCTCATCCTTGGCCTGCAACTGCAAGCCACTGTCCTTGAGCAGCGTTTTAAGTGCTTGCTCAGGTGTGAACCGTCCTTTCACCGCAGGCGCGTTTCGGCCTGCACCGAGATCGCTGGCAAAGATGACCTGTACCGAAGACTGCTGTGCAAGGGCGTTGATGGCCTCCCCCAGCGGCGCGGCGGGGAGATCCACGTTCACCTTTTCCCGGCCCTGGGCCGACATTGCGATGAGCAGGCTACTGGCGAGCAATGACAGGCGTAGTTGGCGACTGCGGAGGGGAAAATGCACGTCTCGAGTTCCTTTTTCTGGTTGGGCTTTTTTCAATAGCCGCCATGAGAATCGAGAAACCCTACCTGCGCTTGAGCTTTATTTTCTTGCCGATTTACGTTGAATCCGCACGCTGCCATCCTCTGTTTTCAACACGGCGACGGGCAGGATGCTCGGTAGCAGATCCAGCAGTCGGTCGACATTGTGCGCTTCGAAGACCCCTGTCACCTTGAGTGCAGCCAAGCTTGGGTCGCTCAGCTCAATGGATGCCTTGCGATAGTGACGCAGCAACGACACCGCTTCATCCAGCGGCGTCTGCTCGAACACGATGCGATCATCTTTCCAGGCCATCGCCTTCAAGGCGTCGACCTTCGAAACCGGCATCAGTTGCCCGCCGATGGAGTCGACCTGTTGCCCTGGCCTGAGGGTGACAGGCGCGTGTTCTGAAGCTGCAGCGGTGACGTCCACGCGTCCACGGGCCAGGGTCACACGCACCGCATCGTTATCCAGCCGGCGGACATTGAACAGCGTACCGAGCACCTCGACCTTCGCCGGGCCAGCGGACACTACGAAGGGGCGATACACGGCCGAGGAGACATCGAAAAGCGCCTGCCCTGCGCGCAGGTCGACTTCGCGGCTGAGCAGACGCCAGCTGATATCGACATGCGTGCCACTGTCCAGCAGCAGCTTGCTTCCGTCGTTCAGCAGCACAGCACGCCGCTCACCAATGGCGGTAGCGAAACGCTCGCTCTTGTAGGCAGGGTTCAGCCAGGCCAGGCCTGCAAAGGCGATCGCAACCGCCAGCGTGATACCTGCCGACTTTGCTGCCTTCGAGGGCGCAGGCCTGGACGGCGGCATGGGGAACAGCTGCTTGAGCTCTTCACGATGTCGCCCAAGAGCCTCGTCCAGTGGCACCTGTTCGGGTTGCTTCGTCATGGGCGCACCTCATCACGCCCAAGCCGTTGCCGGCACGCCGCCAGCCCCAGGCGCAGGTGCTTTTCCACGGTCTTGATGGAAATACCGAGGCGAGTGGCTACTTCTGCCTGGGGGATTTGGTGAATCTTGTGCATGACGAAAACAGCTTGGCAGCGAGGTGGGAGGTCTGTGATCGCGTCGACGAGCAGTTGAAACTCGCGCTCGCTGTCATACCGGGTCATCGGGGTGGCCGCCGGGCAGGCCACCTCAGGCAGCTCGGAGACCGCCTCTACCCAGGCGCCCCGGCGGCGATCGCTACGATAGCGACTAATAGCGGTATCGTGGGAGATTTTTCGTAGCAAGGCCAATGGGGTTCGAACGTCTTCTTTCTCACCGCGCTCAAGCAACTGCACGCACACGTCATGCACCACATCACGCGCCATGCTTCTGTCGCCGAAGCGTCGGCGAATGTGGTCCACCAGATCGTCATAGTGACGTACCAATGTAGACAGCAGCGTCGGTTTGGCGGGATCGAACGACACGATGCATCCTGGATAAGAGGTAGGCTCCGAAACAAGACACAAGTGTAAATGAGAAATAATTGCGAATAAACCAGCTGCCGCGTTGCGGTATGCTAAATCGCAGGAAGGTGAGCAATGGTCAGCCCGTTGGCAACGGCAAAGGCCAGATCACCAACGGTCTGGTCGCTGTAGCTGCGGTAGTTGTTGGCTTGGCGATGGGCCACGATAAGCCCGAGTTGCTCGTAATAGCGCTATGTATGGCGGCCGACTTCACTCCGGCGCTCCAACTCTCCAACATTCACAGTAAAAACTCCTTGACTGTAGAGTACGCTCTACACCTTAGCCTGCGCCGATCATTCAAACAAGGATTCAGGTATGAGCGTGGAGTGCTTCGTCACAGGCGGTAGTGGGTTTGTGGGTCAACATCTGCTGGCCCATCTTACCGCCACAGGGCATAAGACTTGGGTGCTCATGCGCACCCCTGAAAATATCGGACGCCTCAAAGCGCAAGTCGGGCAACTGGGAGGTAACCCTGCGTATATCCATGCAGTTGGAGGAGATATCAGCAGGGATGGGCTTGGACTCAGCGAAGCAGACAGGCAATGCGTAGCTTCAGCCGCTGTGGTCTTCCACCTCGCGGCGCAGTTTACCTGGGGCCTGACAATGGAACAGGCCCGCGCAGTCAATGTACAAGGGGCGCTGAATGTCGCCGGGCTCGCGGCGAGCCAGCGCATGCGCTTGCTGATGGTGGGCGGTTATATGCTGCAGAACCTTACACATCTTGCAAGTATCGGAGTTGATAACGAGCACCCTGAAAACACCAATTGGCCTGCAGTCTACGGCCGTGTAGGTGGCTACGAAGGGAGCAAGCTGGAGTCCCATTTCGCCGTCATCCGTTACATGCAGGCGGTAGGCGCAGATTACGCGATCGTTCATCCTGCTACGGTGTGTGGTCACAGCGAGAGTGGGCACATCCCTGAAGGACAACCTCTGGTAGATCTCATTCGAAATCTGGCACTGGGCCGGTTCAAGGCTGTCCCGGGTTCCGACAGGCACTGGTTGCCATTGGTCAGCGTCGATTACCTGGTAAAGATGATGACCTGCGTGGCGTTCGACCCGTCAATGGCCAACCGGCAGGTGCTGGCGCTGTATGAGCACACGCCAAACCTGCAGGGTATGCTCGAACAATTGGCACAAACGCTGAATATAAGGGCTCCCCGCCGCCATGTACCTATAGGATTGCTGAAGTGGCTATTGGCGATTCCCGGACTGGCCACCCGATTATCGATCAGCGCCGAGTCACTGAACTTCGTCCAGACGCAGCGCTTCGACATGAGTGACAGCCAGCAACTGGAACTCAAGTATCAGCTGGCACATCCCGACATGGCGCGAGCGTTGGAAAAGACCGTGCGTTACGTCCAGGGTTACTTGCCCAATCGTCATGTTCACACTTCTGCAAACCCTGCCGGGAGATAACAAACGGGTTCTGCCCTGAGTCACCCAGCTGAGCCCTGCGCATCGGCACCTGCCATGCTCGGTGCCAGCACGAACTGAGGGTGTCCCTGGAGTTGACCATGTAAGGATTACTCCTTGCAATTTCTTCCACACGCCCGGAGCTACGGTCCGCAGGAAGTAAATCCGATCCCTAGCCGTGTTCGAGAAGATGTTGGGCAATGGCAATCCTCTCGATGACTACAATCCTTTCGCCCCACCCGCTGTTCACTCGGATGCAAACGAAGGTCGTTCCGCGAACCATGCCACCGCCAGCGCCTTGAACGCCTCGGCCGAAGGCGTCAGCGGATAGCGCTGATCATGCGCTGTACGCAGATCCTTGCCATCGAATACTTGTTGGCGGCCCAGGCATTCGAGTTTCTCAAGGAGCAGCGCGTTGGCGCAGGTACCCAGGTAGTCTGGCGGTTACTGCGCGAACGGGTGCCTGCCTATGCCCAGGACCGCTAGCTGGCTCCGGACATCGCCAGCAGTGCATCGATCCTGAAGAATCCCGGCCTGCTTGACGCTGCCTTTCCTTGGCTGCTATGACGCGTGCTGAACGGCGCCAGGGTGTTCACACTACAGCGCTTGATGCTGCCCCAAAGGATTACTCATGCTCTACATCGTCATGCTCGGCGGTCGCCACCCTCGAGCCCGTATCGAAGTCCACGATGTTGTCTTCGCCCAGGCCGACACCCTGGAACAGCTCCATCCCCAGTTGCGCGAAGCCTGGTTTGGCAGCGCACAAGGCCTGCACATCGACTCCTGGCTGGAAGTCGGCGGGGTCGATGGCTACCGTGTCGAACTGAGCCAAGTAGCCCCCGGCCCCGGCGCCATGCGCTTGTTTTTCCTGAACCTGGGCGGTTATGAACGGCAGGTATTTGGCGAAGCGCACCGGTACCTGCTGGTGGTGGCTGTCGACAAGGCCGAAGCCAAGCGCCTGGGCAAGCAACGTATGGCAGAAGATTGGCTCAAGCCGCATACCGACGCCGTGCTGGATGTCGACGATTGCCTGCCGGTCGACCTGGTGGCAGGACGCTATGTGCATCTGGTCAAGGGTGAGCATGCGGGTATTCGCCAATTCAGCGACTACATCCTGCTCTGAAGCCTATGAGCCCAGGCCAAAACCAGCCCGTTCTTTGACCCGAAAATCCTGCCAAACGTAAACAGTGACTCGGCATTGACCGGCTGGAAGTTGCTGAAGCCTTCGCGGATCAGGCGGCCGAAGTTGCCCCCGGTGATCGACACCAGCGCTTTATACGCTCAGAGGTTTGCCTGGAAGAACGGCGTCAGATGCTGCAAGGCCCTAAGCACGCCCGGGCCGTCGTACAGGTCCATGTGCGCCAGGCCGTCGAGCACCACCAGTTCCTTCTTGCCCTGCGCCTTGGCAAGTATCTGGAAGGCGCTGGAAGAATGATCGTGGTACCTAACCGATTGGTGAACTTCATCGTCTGACCTTGCGGGCAGCTCCTGAAAGCCATGAAACCGGCATATTTTGATAATGCCGGTTTTTTTGTTCAGTTTCAGCGCACGCTTGGAATTCGCATCTTTACCTGTGCAAAAACTTGTACATCAATTTATATTTGTACAGTATTTTGTTTTCCGGTATCACACGCATGGCAAGCAGAAGCGCGGCGCTCAGCCTGTACACCTTGGCCATTCTGACCGCAATGGCGCTGCCCGCAAGCGCAGACTGGCGGCAATCGCTGTCATCGGCACACATGGCCGGTAGCGGCGAGTTCAGCTGGTTTGGCCTGCGTCTGTATACCGCCCGGCTTTGGCACAGTGGTTCCGCGTGGGACTGGAACGAGCCGTTCGCCCTCGAGTTGATTTATCACCGGTCGCTGTCCAGAGACACATTGGTACAGGCCAGCATGGATGAAATGCAACGCCTGGCTGATCGCCCAATGCCGGCAGAGACCCTGAATCGTTGGTCCCAGGCTATGCGTCAAGCCTTTGTGGATGTACGCCCGGGCATGCGCATCAGTGGCCTATACCTGCCTGGAAAAGGTTGCCGCTTCTACGTCGATGGCCAACTTGTCCAGGAAGTGAACGACCCCGCCTTTGCCCGTGCCTTCTTTGCCATCTGGCTCGACCCGCGGGCCCGCGATCCACAGCTGCGCCAGCGATTGCTTGGGCTGACCGAGCAGGATCAAGGAGACTGAAACATGCACAAACTATTGCTGTTGATCGCCTGCCTGCTGCTGGGTAGCTGCAAAGTCGGCGTTGAGCATTACGCCCAGGAACAGCCACAGTTGGATTTGGTGGAGTTTTTCTCGCGGCCCGTGCAAGCCTGGGGCATGTTCCAGAAACGTTCAGGGGAAGTCGTCAAACGCTTTCATGTACGGATCGACAGCCGTCTCGAAGGTGAACAGTTGATCCTTGACGAGCACTTTGTCTACAGCGACGGCACGCGCCAACAGCGAACCTGGGCACTCACCCCGAACGGCCGCGGGCGCTGGCGTGGCACTGCGGGAGACGTGATCGGTGAGGCCAGCGGAGAAGTGGCAGGTAACGCGTTGCGCTGGCGCTACCGCCTGGATCTACCCGTTGATGGCCGCCACTGGGAGGTGGACCTGGATGACTGGATGTACCGGATGGACGAAGACACCCTCATCAACCGCTCCAGCATGAGCAAGCTCGGTGTGGAGATTGGGCAGATAACCTTGTTCTTCCGCCGTCTTCCGGCCAGCAAAGAGTAGTGCCGACGATGCGACTGGGCTTGGTGCTGGGCGACCAGCTGTCCTTCGACTTGCCGGTGCTGCGTGCGCTGGACCCTCAGCGCGATATGTTGTTGATGGCAGAAGTGGACGGTGAAGCACGCTATGTCCCTCATCACCCGCAAAAAATCGTGTTTATTTTCAGTGCAATGCGCCATTTTGCTCATGCATTGCGCGAACGGGGCTGGCGTGTGCAGTACCAAACATTGGACACGCCAGGCAACAGCGGCTCTATCGCCGGCGAGCTAAAGCGCTGGCTGGTGTTACTGGGCGCAGACGAGGTGCATGTAACCGAATGTGGAGAGTGGCGCCTGGAGCAGGCTCTACGCGATGCCGCGTTGCCACTTGTCTGGCACCGCGACACCCGCTTCCTGTGCTCACGCGAAGCGTTCGCACGATGGGCCGAGGGCCGCAAACAGCTGCGCATGGAGCATTTCTACAGGGGGATGCGCAAACGCTGCAACCTGCTGCTGGAGCCTGACGGCAGCCCCGCCGGCGGTGCCTGGAACTTCGATGGAGCCAACCGCAAGTCATTGCCACGCGGCTTGCGCGGGGCAATACGCGCGCAGTTTACCCGCGACGCCATCACCACTTCGGTCATTGCACTGGTTCGTGAGCGTTTTACCGACCATTACGGCGCAATCGATGCCTTCGACTATCCCGTAACCCACGAAGAGGCGCGGCAGCTCTGGGAACACTTTCTGGAATTCGGCTTGGCAGCCTTTGGCGACTACCAGGATGCGATGGCCGAAGGTGAACCCTATGTGTTCCATGCCCGCATCAGTGCAGCACTGAATGTTGGCCTGCTGGATGTGCGTCAGTTGTGCGAGGATGTCGACGCAGCCTGGCGTGAGCGGCGTGTGCCACTCAATGCGGCAGAGGGTTTTATACGGCAGCTGATTGGCTGGCGGGAATATGTGCGGGGTATCTACTGGTTGCGCATGCCCGAATACGCGCAACTCAATTACCTGGGTAATGTGCGTACGCTCCCCGAGTTCTACTGGACAGGCCAGACGCGCATGCGCTGTATGGCCCAGGTGATTGGGCAGACACTGAAGCTGGGCTACGCGCACCATATCCAGCGCTTGATGGTCACCGGCAATTTCGCGTTACTGGCCGGCATTGCCCCATCGGCGATATGCGAATGGTACCTGGCCGTGTACATGGATGCCTTCGACTGGGTCGAATTACCCAATACGTTGGGCATGGTGATGCACGCAGACGGGGGTTACCTGGGCTCGAAACCGTATTGCGCCAGCGGCCGCTACATCCAGCGGATGTCCGATCATTGCAAGGCGTGCAGTTACAAGGTCGATCGCGTTGTGGAGGACGACGCTTGCCCATTCAATGCGCTCTACTGGCATTTCCTTATCCGCCATCGCCCTTTGCTGTCTAGCAACCCCCGCCTGACGCTGGTTTATCGGGGGCTGGACAGCATGTCAGCCAGCCGACGCGACGCTGTCTGGCAACGTGGCCAGCAGCTAATGACGCACCTGGATGCCGGGGAGTCGATATGAAAAAACCGTTTCTACCCAGCAAAGTCTGCGCCGAGTGTGGCTTGCCTTTCACCTGGCGCAAGCGGTGGGCCGGCTGCTGGGAACAAGTGCGTTACTGTTCCGAACGCTGCCGCCGCTCACGCCACACGTCACATTAACGCGCTACCCGCTTTGCCCCACCAGAGCGGCTGGCCCGGCTGACGACAGCTTTCCCGGCACGATCGAATGCGACAGCGCATCACCGATCAACGACCAGCCCTTGAGCATCAGGAAACAGGACAGGAACGCACACACGCCGCCCACCAGCATCGACACCCACATCGCATTGCGCATATAGCCATGGGCGAACGGCTCGATCAGCCCTTCGACGATGGTTTGGGTGGTAACACGTCACGGGTCGAGGTAAGTCGGAACCAGACCCTCTTCCCCGTTGAGCGAGTCGACATACAGCACACCGCCATAGTGCGCGCCGGTTTGTCGGACACGGGGCTCTCACTGAAAATGGCCGGAACAGCAGCGCGCCAAGCAGCGCACCGGCAAGGCGTCAGGGTCCGGAAAGGTGCTTGTATTGTTCGAACATCCGACACTTCCACGTCTTGTCAGAGGAAACGGCTAGGTTGACGGTAGGGGCGCCGCTGTTTGAACCCGCACGACACGCACGGGTACTGCTGGCTTTAGTGCAACGAGTATGAATTGCTACCCTGCCGATCGCAAACAGGTCTACTGCCATTTCTCAATTCCCCCAAAGCCGCGTCAGGATGGTAGACTTCGCACCGGGTGCTAGCTGCATAACGCAGCAACGCAGGTTAAAGAACAGCGCAGGTCGGGCCGCCTTGCGGGGTTACTTGTACCTATGCAAAAAATTCGAATTCCCCTTGCCCAACAACTGGCCCGTCGCGCGTTCGCCACGCTTGAGCGCTTCCTGCATGTCGAGGCCGTAAGTGGTTTCGTTCTGCTCATCGCCGCCCTGGCCGCACTCGCCTGGGCAAACTCTTCACTCGCTGATAGCTATGATGCGCTCTGGCACACACCGCTCACGTTCGGTGTGGGTTCGATGGTCTTCTCGCAATCCCTGCACTTCTGGATCAATGATGGCCTGATGACCATTTTCTTCCTGGTGGTCGGCATGGAGATCCGCCGGGAAATCCACGAAGGCGCGCTGGCAAGCCTGCGCCAAGCCACCCTACCCATGGCGGCAGCCGTTGGCGGCGTGGTTGTACCTGCCCTGATCTACCTGGCGTTCGCTCATGCACCCCAAGAACAGAACGGCTGGGCGGTCCCCACGGCGACCGACATCGCCTTCGCGGTTGGCGTGCTCGCCTTGCTTGGCAAATCGATCCCGTCCAACGTGCGTATCTTCCTGCTGGCACTTGCGATCATCGACGACATCATCGCGGTGCTGATCATTGCAATCTTCTATTCGGGCGGCCTGGACTACGCAGGCTTTGGTGTTGCCATCATCGGCATCCTGCTGGTTGTCGGGCTGCAGAAGATCGGCGTTGGCTCGGCCTACGCTTACGTGATTCCGGGCGCAATTACCTGGCTCGGCGTGCTGATGACCGGCGCCCACCCCACACTGGCGGGTGTGGTGCTTGGGCTCATGACACCCGTTCGCTCAGCGCCCATGGGTGAGCGCCCTGTGGATGCCGTCAAACGGTTTTCCAACGACCTGTTCGGCACCGCAAAAGCGCCAGAGCAGGACAGCAGCAACCTGATTGACCCACTGAAACGCCTGCGGTTTGCCCAGCGTGAAATGGTACCGCCTGTGGTGCGGGTCCAGAGTGCACTGCACCCCTGGGTCGCCTTCGTGATAATGCCCCTGTTCGCGCTGGCCAATGCCGGGGTCGGGCTGTCTGGAGTAGACCTGTCCTCCGAAGGGCCATACCACGTCATGCTCGCTGTCACCCTGGCACTTGTCCTGGGCAAGCCCTTGGGCATCGTCGGCATCAGCTGGCTAATGGTGCGCCTGGGTTGGTGTGAGCTGCCCAAGGGTGTCACCTGGAGTGGCATTACCTTGATCGGCTTGCTGGCAGGTATCGGTTTCACCATGTCGATCTTTATTGCCAACCTTGCCTTTGTCGACCCTGGCGCACTGGGTGCGGCCAAGCTCGGCATTCTTACCGGCTCGCTCATTGCTGCAACAGTCGGGCTGTTGTGGGGCGCAGTCAGTGTTAGAAAAGCCGCCAGCCCACTGAACGCCAGCTAGCCTGCAAAGTACCGCTTGCGGGCCACGCTGCGTCTCGGCAGCCCGCAAGTCAGGCTCTCGGTTTTACATCTCGACCTGGGTGCCCAGTTCAATCACCCGGTTCAACGGCAATTTGAAATATTTCAGGTTACTGTTGGCATTCTTCAGCAAGAACGCGAACAGGTGCTCGCGCCACTTGGCCATGCCGATCCGCTTGGTCGGTACCACGGTTTCCCGGCTGAGGAAGTAGGTGGTGCGCATGGGGCTGAAGTCCAGTTCGGCTGCGCCGCACTGGCTCAACGCGAGCGGTACGTCTGGCTCTTCCATGAAGCCGAAGTGCAGGCTTACCCGGAAGAACCCATCGCCGAAATCTTCGATCTCGAAGCGCTCGCCCACGCTGACCCGCGGCGAATCCTCTGATACCACCGTCAACAGCACCACTTGCTCATGCAGTACCTGGTTGTGCAGCAGGTTATGCAGCAGTGCATGGGGCACGGCATCAGTGCGGGCCGTCAGGAACACCGCAGTACCCTGTACCCGATGCGGCGGCTGTGCCTGCACACTGGCAATGAAGAGGTCCAGCGGCAATGCTGACTCGTCCAGCCGATCGAAGATGATCGAGCGCCCGCGCTTCCAGGTAGTCATGAGCACGAACAGGGCCAGACCGGCAATCACCGGGAAGGCGCCACCCTGAAGAATCTTTGGTGCGTTGGCCGCGAAGTACAGACCATCCACCAGCAAGAAGCCCAACAACAGCGGAATCGCCAACCAGCGCGGCGTCTTCCACAGCAACAGCACCACCGCCGAGGCCAGCAGCGTGGTGATTAGCATGGTACCCGTCACCGCCACACCGTAAGCGGCGGCCAACGCGCTGGAAGACTCGAAACCGACCACCAGCAGCACCACACCCACCATCAGCGCCCAATTGACCATGCCGATGTAGATCTGCCCCTGCTCTTCACTGGAGGTGTGCTGGATGAACATACGCGGCACATAGCCCAACTGGATAGCCTGCCGCGTCAGCGAGAAGGCACCGGAAATCACCGCCTGCGAGGCGATGATGGTGGCCAGGGTGGCCAACCCGACCATCGGCAATAGCGCCCACTCGGGGGCCAGCAGATAGAACGGGTTACGCACTGCCGTTGGGTCGTTGAGGATCAACGCGCCTTGGCCGAAGTAATTGAGCACAAGGCCTGGCAACACCAACATGAACCATGCCCGGGAAATTGGCTTGCGGCCGAAATGCCCCATGTCGGCATACAGTGCCTCGGCCCCCGTCAGGGCCAGTACCACCGCGCCCAGTATCGCCACGCCCACACCCGGATGAGCGACGAAGAAGTGCACGGCCCATGCAGGGCTGAGCGCTTGCAGCACTTCGGGCCGTTGAGCGATTCCATAAACGCCAAGCGCGCCCAGCACCACGAACCACAGCACCATCACCGGCCCAAACAGTATGCCGATACGCGCCGTGCCATGCTTCTGGATCACGAACAGCCCGACCAGCACCACCACCGAGATCGGTACCACCCAGTGATCAATGCCATCGATGCCCAGTTGCAAGCCTTCGACCGCCGACAGCACAGAAATGGCCGGGGTGATCATGCTGTCACCATAGAACAGCGCCGCGCCGAACAGACCCAACAGCACCAGCACCCTGCTCAGGACTGAATAAGGCCGCGCCGCCCGCCTGGCCAGCGCAGTCAGTGCCATGATCCCGCCTTCGCCCTGGTTGCTAGCACGCAGGATGAACAGCACATATTTGACCGACACCACCCAGATCAGCGACCAGAACACCAGCGAGAGGATGCCCAGTACCCCTTCAATGTTGGCCTGCACGCCGAAATGGCCGTTGAACACTTCCTTGAGGGTGTACAACGGGCTGGTACCGATGTCGCCGTAGACCACGCCAACGGCAGCGACCAGCAGGCCGACGCCCGTGCTCTTGCCAGCGTGGGATTGATTTTCAGCAGTTGCGGTTTGGCTCACAGATAACGTCTCGTCTGTTTTGCGTAAATTCTGGCGTAGGTAGGAATTCGGGTGCTTGAAAAAGCTGCGCCAGTATCGGCCCTGGCCGTGATCCAGCGCATAAAGAATGCGTAAAAAAACCGTCGGCCGCCTCACCGTCCGCGTAAAAGAACAGCCGCCTTCACCCGCTGGCTGCCGGGGCGAAGAGCCCTTGGTTATTTTTTCATTTTGCTGCATCCAAGTGGCCTTCCCGTGGGTATTACCCAAGGGCAACACATCCTTGCCCTGCCAATCCCCCACCAGGAGATCACTCGATGAACATCACTCATGTCTCGTTTCTGCTTGCCTCTGGCCTGGTACTGGCCATGGTGCTGCCAGCCGCGCACGCCCAGACCGGAGTGCCCGATGCCGTAAAGGTGCCAAGCGGCTACAAAGTGGCGCTAGAAACCGTCGGCGTTGGCGAAATCACCTACGAATGCCGCGACAAAGCCGAGGCGCCCGGGCAGGCCGAATGGGCATTTGTTGGCCCTAGGGCCGTGCTCAATGATCGCAAAGGCAAACCTGTGGGGGACTATTTCGGCCCGCCCGCCACCTGGCAGGCGAAGGATGGCTCAAAGATAACCGGCACCCAATTGGCCATCGCCCCAGCGGCCAAGGGCGACCTGCCGTATCAACTGGTCAAGGCAAACCCCGCCGATGGCAAAGGTGCCATGAGTGGCATCAGCTTCGTCCAGCGCCTGGCCACACGTGGCGGCGTTGCACCACAAAGCGCCTGTACAGCGCAAAACAAGGGTGAGAAGCAGATCGTCAAATACCAGGCCGACTACATCTTCTGGGCCGCCAACTGAGGGCCGGGCGTACGAGCGTGCCGCCAGCCTTCAGCTACGCTCATGAGCACCCCCGGCCAGCCGGCCGGGGTATTTCTGCCAGCAGAAGGAACGCACCGGTTTGAACCTGCCTACGACGCCGTTCGACTTCCAGCGTTGCCTCGAGGCCTGTGCCATGGGCGAACGCAGCGCCTTGCAGGCGCTTTATGACCAGGAAGGTGCCCGGCTGCTTGGTGTAGCACGGCGCATCGCCCGTGACGATGCCATGGCCGAGGACATAGTCCATGATGCCTTCATCCGCATCTGGACCCGCGCCGCCACCTTCGACCCCGCGCGCGGTTCGGCAAGGGGCTGGATTTACAGCCTGACGCGGCACCTGGCACTGAATTTCATACGTGATACCCGTCGAGAAACCGTGCTGGACGATGTCGCCATTGATGCCATGGCGGCAATGGCACCCGAACACAATGACATGGCATTGCTGGCTGACTCGGCAAAGGTTCACCGTTGCCTCGATCAACTTGAGCCTGCTCCTCGCACGTGCATCCTGCATGCCTATGTCGACGGCTGCAGCCATGCCGAAATCGCCCACCTGCTCGGTAGCCCGCTGGGCACGGTCAAGGCCTGGATCAGACGTAGCCTGAAAGCGCTGCGGGAGTGCATGGAATGACGACCGAACCCGGCGCCGAAAACTTTGATGACCTCGACCAGCTGGCCGGGGAGTATGTGCTGGGCACATTATCGGCCGAACAGCATGCCGTGGTGGTCCGGCGCCTGGGCACCGACCGCGCATTACGCGATGCGGTAGACGCATGGGAGAACCGGTTGCTGGAGCTGAACACGCTGGCCACGCCCCAGCCGCCCAGCAGCAGGTTGTGGCAGCGGATCGAGCGCAGCCTGGGTGACCGCCCTGCCCGCCCTTCGTGGTGGCAACGCCTGGGGTTGTGGCAAGGTTTGGCCGCCACGAGTCTGGCCGCGAGCGTATTGCTGGCCCTGGCGTTAGTGACTGCGCAACCTCCGACAACCACCTACCTGGTGGTGCTCGTAGCGCCCACCACCCAGGCACCTGGCTGGGTGATCCAGGCCCGTGACACACACCAGATTCAGCTCATCCCCCTGGGCAAAACCGAGGTGCCGCCGGACAAAGTCTTGCAGTTCTGGACCAAGGGCGATCAATGGAAAGCGCCCGTCTCCCTTGGCCTGATCAGGCCTGGGCAACAGACCGACGTGCCGCTCGACAAGCTGCCTGCGTTGGAGCCCAATCAACTCTTCGAGCTGACGCTGGAGAAGCTGGGCGGTTCCCCAACAGGGCGGCCGACTGGCCCGGTGCAATTCATTGGGCGCGCGGTGAAAGTAATCTGAGGCGCCTGAAGACCCGACGCTCGGCCTGGCATACCCTCACTCACAGGTTGGTCTGGTCCTTGCTACGTAAGTGCCAAGCCGACGGTGATCGGTACCCACAATCACACTCCCGCTTTGGCGTTATCCGAATACTGCAACCACCGTCCGGTAACTGCAGACCCCTCGGGCCAGAACGCTGCAGCCATGATTGCCTGTGTAACGAGAGGTGACAATGATCATCAACGATACAAGCCTTGCGAGTGGTGAATGCTTCAGTGAGTTGCAACTGTTCACCGAACAGAACCAGTTATTCCTGCATTACGACCTGGACAACGTGCGCAGCAGTGTCGGGCGGATATTCAAACCCCATGAGCTGTCCGCCGTTCGCACTGGCGAGACGGTAGCGGCAAGCATGCACCATGTGGTCCGTGGGGGCCTGTCACTGGGGCGCCTGGAGTATGCGACGGAGGTCAATATCGACCCAGGGCGGCTTGAGGATTTCTATCTGGTCCAGATCCCCATCCACGGTGGCGCGACCATCCTCTGCGAAGGCATGGAGTTCGAATCCTCTCCCTTGGTAGCCTCGCTGCTGTCACCCAGCCTGCCGGCGCGCATGCGTTGGCAAGGTGGTGCGCCGCAACTGACACTGCGTATCGAACAGGCCGACATGGCCTACCACTGCCGCCAGCACATCCCACAAGCCAGCCAGCGCCTGCCGCGTTTCGACCCGCGCCTGGACTTCTCGCGCCCGGGCGCCGCCTACTTCCTGCAACTGCTCAACACCCTGGTCACCGCCATCGGCAGCCCGGAACACCCGCTGCACCAACCGCTGGTGCTCAAGCAATTTGAATCGGCACTGCTCAATTCGCTGCTGTATGGCCAGCCCCACAGTGCGCTGGACAACCTCGACCGCCCGGCAGAAAGCACTGTCTCGCCCTACTTCATCAAGCGCACCGAGGCCTTTATCCGAGAGCACCTGCACGAGCCGCTCAGCGTCGAGTCGCTGGCCGAACAGGCTGGCGTCAGTGTGCGCACCTTGTTCGCGGGCTTTCGCACCTTCCGCAATACCAGCCCGATGGCCTACCTGCGCGAATTGCGCCTCGAACAGGTGCATGAGGAGCTGGCGCGCAACGAGCAGGCTTCAGTGACCGATGTGGCGTTCAAATGGGGTTTCGCCCACTTGGGGCGGTTCGCTCAGGAGTACAAACGTCGCTATGGGGAACTGCCCTCGGCGACCCGACGGTTTCGAGCGTCCTGAGGGGACGGCGCGGTTGCCTCAGCGCAATCGCGCCAGTGTAGCGGATGGCGACTCACCGAACGCCTTGCGATAATCGCTGGCAAAGCGACCCAAATGACTGAAGCCCCACTCCAGCGCCACACTGGAGACACTGGCCGAGGCTCCGCCATTCAACAGCGCACTGCGCGCCGCTGCCAACCGATGATGCTTCAGGTAGGCCATGGGTGTCAGCCCATGATGGCGGCGAAAAGCCTCGTAGAGTTTTTCTCGCGACACCCCCGCGACCTGCTCCAGATTATCCAGGCGCAAGGTTTCGCGGGCATGCTGGTGAAGAAACTGGCGGGCACGCACCAGATACTCTGGAACGCGCTCCATTGCGCCCGGCTCCAGCTCCGCCGAATAGTTGCTCGGCTGGGCCAGCAGCAGGCCCCGAATCAGCAGGCATTCCATGTCGCGCGCCAGACGCGGCTGACCGTACAGCGCGCTCATCTGCGGCCAGTGCTCCAGCACCTGCCGGATGCTCAACCACCAGGCGGCCACCGCCGCGCACCCGGTATCCATTTCTGCACGAAAACGGATTGGCTCGGCCAGCGGCCGCTGCAACAAGGCTTCGGCCACTTCCTCAAGGGCCTGCCGGCGGATCACCACCTGAAGTTTCTCGCAGTCCCCTCCCAGCTCCAGCGAATGGGCTTCGAGGGGTGACACCACCAGGCCGCATGCTGCGTCGGATCGCACCTGGTCCCGCCCGCTGCGCAGGCGCTGCCGCCCGCGCAGAGGCAGGCTGATGCTGTAGGCATCGAGGGAGCGGATATCGATGTTCACCTCCGTGCCGTAGGCGATACGCCCAAGTACCGTGCCCAACGCCGGCAGGCGCGTGCCCAGGTGGCTGAAGCACAGCTGCTCCGGGTGCCGGGAGCGCAACTGGTGCGGGCCGCAGATCTCGCTCATCCATTGCTGGGCCAGGCCCAGTTCGGCACAGCGATTGTGCAGCGTGGCAGCGACGCTGTGCATGGGCATCTCCCGTCAAAACAATGGTCTGGCTCAATTGTCCGGCGCAGTACGGCCTCGCCACTATCCATTTTCTGCAGCTATTTGCAACCGTGTCATCCACGCACTGCAACGCCGGAAAAAATGGCTGATCAACGCCCATTAAGTGGCTAGAGCGAATGTGCTGCCAGCGCTTCAATCGTGCACACAACCCCAACAATGAGGACACGCCTGATGAGCGCCCGCAGCCTGACCCAATGGCAAACCTACGTCCAGGGTTGCCTGGACTTTCGCCCCGTCGAGGGGGTCTATCGCGTCGCCCGCGATATCTTCACCGAGCCAGAACTGTTCGACCTGGAGATGGAGCTGATTTTCGAGAAGCAGTGGATCTACGCCTGCCACGAAAGTGAAATCGCCAAGCCCAACGACTTCATCACCCTGCGCGCCGGCCGCCAGCCGATGATCATCACCCGTGACGGCAACGGCGAGCTGCATGCGCTGATCAATGCCTGCCAGCACCGCGGCGCCACCCTCACCCGCCAAGGCGCTGGCAACCAATCCACCTTCACCTGCCCGTTCCATGCCTGGTGCTACAAGAGCGATGGCCGGCTGGTCAAGGTCAAGGCCCCCGGCGAATACCCGGAAGGTTTCGACAAGGCCACCCGAGGCCTGCGCAAGGCGCGTATCCAGAGCTACAAGGGCTTCGTCTTCATCAGCCTCGACAGCAACGCCAACGACTCGCTGGAAGACTTCCTGGGTGATGCAGGGATCTTCTTCGACATGATGGTCGCCCAGTCGCCCACCGGCGAACTCGAAGTGCTACCCGGCAAATCGACCTACACCTACGACGGCAACTGGAAGCTGCAGAACGAGAACGGCCTGGACGGTTATCACGTGTCCACCGTGCACTACAACTACGTGTCTACCGTGCAGCACCGCCAGCAGGTCAACGCGGAAAAAGGCGGCAGCGGCAGCACCCTGGACTACAGCAAGCTGGGCGCTGGTGATGCCGAAACCGACGACGGCTGGTTTACCTTCCACAACGGCCACAGCCTGCTGTTCAGCGACATGCCCAACCCCGCCGTACGCCCCGGTTACGACAGTGTCATGCCGAGGCTGGTCGAGGAATACGGGCAGACTCGCGCCGAATGGATGATGCACCGCCTGCGCAACCTCAATATCTACCCGAGCCTGTTCTTCATGGACCAGATCAGCTCGCAGCTGCGCATCGTCCGCCCGGTGGCCTGGAACAAGACCGAGGTCATCAGCCAGTGCATCGGAGTCAAGGGCGAGTCCGCTGCCGACCGGCGCAACCGGATTCGCCAGTTCGAGGACTTCTTCAACGTCTCGGGCATGGGCACGCCAGACGACCTGGTGGAGTTCCGCGAGCAGCAGCGCGGTTTCCAGGCCCGCCTGGAACGCTGGAGCGACATCTCGCGAGGCCATCACCGCTGGGCAGACGGCCCCACGCCCAACAGCAAGGCGCTGGGCATTCAACCGGTGCTGACCGGCCGCGAATTCACCCACGAAGGGCTCTACGTCAACCAGCACGGCACCTGGCAGCGTCTGCTGCTCGAAGGCCTGGCCCGCCGCGCGCTGCAACTCAAGGAGGTTCAGGCATGAACATCACCCAGCACTACGCCATCGAACAATTCCTGATCCGCAAGGCCGAACTCTGCGACGCCCAGGACTGGGACGCCTATCTGGAGCTGTTCGATGCAGACAGCGAATTCCACCTGCCGCAGTGGATCAGCGAGCACCGCTATGTAGAAGACCCGGACCAGGGCCTGTCGTACATCTACTACGCCGACCGCTCCGGCCTGGAAGACCGGGTATTCCGCCTGCGCACTGGCAAGTCCGCAGCTTCCACGCCGCTACCTCGCACCTTGCATCAGTTCAGCAACCTGCGGCTGCGTATGCTGGGCGACAACGAATTCGAAGCACGCGTGGCCTGGCACACCCTGTACACCCGTCAGGGCCAGCAGAGCAGTTTCTTCGGCCACTGCACCTATCGCCTGCGACAGACCGGCGAAACGTTCCGCATTCGCCGCAAGCATGTACTGCTGCTCAACGACACCATCGATTCCGTGCTCGACTTCTACCACCTCTGAGGGCTGCCAGCATGACCCATAACGTTGCCCTCAGCTTCGCCGACGGCAAGACCTTCTTCATTGCCGTCAAGCCCGGCGAACTGCTGCTCGACGCTGCACTGCGCCAAGGCATCAGCCTGCCGCTGGACTGCCGCGAAGGCGTCTGCGGCACCTGCCAGGGCCGCTGCGAGGCCGGTCGCTATGAGCAGGACTACGTCGACGAAGAGGCCCTGAGCCCCCACGACCTGGCCCAACGCAAGGTACTGGCCTGCCAGACCCGCGTGCAGTCCGATGCCACCTTCTACTTCGACCACGATTCCAGCCATTGCCATGCTGGAGAACCCCTGCTGCTGCGCAGCCGCGTAACCGATGTGGAGCTGGTATCGGCCAGCACCGCCATCCTGCACCTGGATGCCAGCGAGCAGCCAGACACCCTGCACTTCCTGCCCGGCCAGTATGCCCGCTTGCAAGTGCCCGGCACCGATCAATGCCGTGCCTACTCATTCGCCAACCGGCCAAACCCTGGCAACCAGCTGCAGTTCCTGATTCGCCTGCTGCCAGACGGTGTGATGAGCAACTTCCTGCGCGAGCACTGCACGCCCGGCATGGAAATGCTGCTGGAGGCGCCGCTGGGCAGTTTCTACCTGCGTCAGGTGGAACGGCCGTTGGTGATGGTGGCGGGCGGTACTGGCCTGTCGGCGTTCCTCGGCATGCTCGACGAGATTGCCGAGCGCGGTGACTGCGGCTACCCGATCCAGCTGTTCTACGGTGTCAACCAGGAAGCCGACCTGTGCGAAACCGCGCGCCTGGAGGCCCTGCGCGCGCGTATTCCCGGCTTTGAGTTCACCCCCGTGGTCAGCCAGCCCGGCGCCAGCTGGACCGGAAGGCGCGGTTACATTCATGAGCACTTCGACCGTGAGCGACTGGTTGCCACGCCGTTCGACATGTACCTGTGCGGCCCGCCCCCCATGGTCGAAGCCGTGAAAAACTGGGTCACCGAGCAGGCCTCGGCCGGGGTGCAGGTTTACGCCGAGAAGTTCCTGCAAAGCGCCAGCCGGCGCTAACCCTGAAATAACGGCACAACAGAGGTAAACACAATGAGCCTGGGCATTTCTTGGAATGCCCGGGCTCAATGCATTCCGGGGCACGCTCTGCTGTGTCACGCACTCTTCAAAAAAAAAGGCCTGCCAAATGGGCAGGCCAAACCTTCATCAAGAGGCGAACACCGCCTCGATCAGAAGTGGTGGATATAGCGCACCTGCAACCGCGATCCGTCCGGGCGGTTTTCCACGTCCTGCTCGAAATAGGCGTTGAACACGAGGTGATCGTCCTTGGAAAAGCTGTACATCGCACCCGGCCCGATTGCCCAGACCTTTTCCCGGCGCCCAGAGACTTCATGGCCATCTACCCGGGTGTCACTGATCTGCTTGAGCCAGTACCCGTTGATGCCCAGGCGCAGTTGCGGGGTGACCGCATACTCGGTAGCGAAGTTGGTGTGCAGTGCCTGGCCAGCCTGAATATCGTCGGCATCGCCAAAGCCGTAGTTGGGGTCGTGGTTCTTGAAGTTGTAGAGGTAATGCGCACGCACCGAGGCGGTCCAGTCGGGGGTGAACCAATAGGTCGCCGCCCAGTAGGGGTTGAAAGAAACCGCATTGTTGCCGGGGTTGATGTCCTTCTTGTCGCTGTACTCGCCGGTGGGCAGGTTGACCTGCAATTCGATGCGGTGGACAAAGCGTGGGCCGTCCGGCCCCATGATCGGGTCGAACTGGATGAACGGCCCGATCAGCCAGTCACCCACCCCGCCCTGGTCCTTCAGGGCCGCGTTGTTCAAACCGTCATCGACTTTCATCCGGGTGACGATAGGCAACACCGTGTTCAGGCCCAGGCTGGCGTTGCCAACGCGCAGCTCAGACAGGTAACTGACCTGCGTCACCGCCACCTGATAGTCCAGCTGGGTCTTCGGCAAGCCCAGCTTGTCGCCGTTCTTGTCTACCAGCCGGTTCGCGCTGTAGTTCTGGAAGTACTGTTGCAGGTACCAGCCCGGCCCCGCCGGCAGGCCGCCGTCGAGAAAGCTGGTCAGGCCCAGGTTGACCACCGGCAGGTCATACGCTTGGGCCGCACCACTGCCCAGCGCAAGGGCGCAGGCCAGGTAACGGATGTTATTCATGCAAGGCTCCGAATGTTGTTTTTGGTGGCAGGAGACTCAACGGCCGAGTTCGGGGTGCGCGACGGCGACCCGGTACTGCCCGGCATGGAAGACCAGCGGTTCTCCGCCGCTGTATCGGTAGTGCTCGATTTCACCGAGGAAGATCAGGTGATCGCCGCCCTCGTACTGGGTGACGTTGCGGCACACCAGGGTAGCGATGGCACCGTCGAGCAGCGGCACGCCGGCGGTGGCCTCGACATGCTCGATGCCAGCGAACTTGTCTGACGAAGGCCGCGCAAAGTGCCCGGACAAACCGTGCTGGTCGCTGCCCAGCACATTGATGGCGAAATGGCTGGCGGCCAGGAAGTCGCTCACACTCGGCGCCGTGCGCGCCAGGCTCCAGAGCACCAGCGGCGGCTCCAGCGACACCGAGGAAAACGAATTGGCGGTCATCCCCACCTTGCGACCGTCGCTCGCCCGGGTGGTGACCACCGTAACCCCCGTGGCGAACTGCCCAAGCAGGTTGCGCAGGGCCCGTGGCTCGCTGCTGTCGGCGGCGATCAGATTGTCAGGCAAATGCATTGCGTTCATGCTCATGGCTCCTCAGGCTGCCTGCTGGCACAGCTTGTCAACAAAGGCCTGGCAGGCCTGGGCATCGAACCACCAGGGAGCAAACTGCCGCGGGTCATCGAAGTTGTTGGCGATGATCGAGGCCAGCGCCTGGGACTTACTGGCAGCGCCGAGCAGTTTCAGCAGGTGCTCGGGGGGCGGCAGCAGCATGCTGTTGGTCCAGCCGACCACGTGCTGGGCGTAGTCCCAGTAACGCTCGAAGGTCTGCACCATCCATTGCGGGGTGAACGCCTGGTCGCCATGAGCAACGATGGCATCGAGGTAGACCTTGCTGCACTTGGCAGCGTTGTTGGAGCCCTGGCCGGTAATCGGGTCGTTGACCACCAGGGCATCGGCCATGCCGAACACCGGCAGGCCTGACGGCAGCTCCAGCACCGGCTTGCGCACCATCGGCGTAAAACGTCCGGCCAGCACACCTCCCGCATCGGTCAGCTCTACATTGCGGCAACGCTCGGCCTCCCAAGGCACATAGCGGCGAACAATTTCCAGGCTGCGCTGCAAGTGCTGCTCGGGGCTCTGCACGTCTTGCCAGCAGTCCATCGGCCCGCCAGGCACGCCTTCGAACACCATGATTTCGCACGGCCCGCTCAAGGTCAGCGCCGGGAACACGAAGTACTCGCCTACGCCGGGGATCAGGTTGAAGGCCACCCGCGAATAGGGCGACATCGGCGTCATGCCTTTCACGTAGGTCAGCGCCAACGCCCGCTGCGGCTGGCTGAAGCAGGTGCGCTCGGCATCCTTGGGGAACAGGTTGACGATCTCGCCCTTGCCCGCCGCCAGCAGCACCAGGTCGTGGCTGACAGCCAACGCTTCCAGCTCTTTGACACCGACGTCCTGGATGGTCAACTCGCCGCCACGGCGGACGAACTCATCCATCCACACCGGCATCTTCAGGCGCTGGTCCACGGCTTGGGCGTAGCGTTCGAGGCGCGCACTCCAGTCAATCGCCTTGCTGCCCGGCTGTTCAGGGTGCGGGACGCTGAGGCCGATGCCTTCCACGGCGGGGCATTGTTCTTCCCAGAAGTTGAGGCCCAGGTCCCGTTCGGTCTGCAAGGCGGTGTTGAACATGCACTGGCTGGACATCACCTTGCCGGTACGAATCTGTTCAGCGGTGCGGTTGGTGGTAATGCTCACCTGGTAGCCCTGGGCAAGCAGCCCGAGCCCCAGTTGCAGGCCGGCCTGGCCGGCCCCGACGATAGCGATGCGACGCATGGAGTAACTCCCATTGTAGGATTGTTTTTGTGGAAAACAGCGCGCTTGGTGCGCGCTGGAAACACGCTTTCGCCAGCCTTATTCGGCCAGCCTTGGAATGGCCGGAACATTGCGCTCCGGCCCCATTACCGAGTAGCCACCGTCCACCGCGTAGTCAGCACCCGTGACGAAACTGGCCGCTGGCGAGCAAAGGAAGGCCACCACCTGGGCCACCTCGGCGGGGTCACCAAGGCGCCCCAGCAGGTGATAGTCGGCGGCCACCTGGTCGGCCTTGTTGCGATCACCGCCGCTGACCTCGGCGATGACCCGCGACCAGGTCCAGCCCGGCGACACCGAATTGACCCGGATGCCGTCGCCGGCCAGGTCCATGGCCATGCAGCGGGTCAACTGCTTGATGGCCGCCTTGGACACCGGGTACAGCCAGCGCCCGGTCTGCGCGCAGCCAGCGGAAATCGAGGCGAAATTGACCACCACCCCGCTGTTGGCCCTCAGCTCGTCGTGCAGTGCACGCACCAGCTGCACCGCCGACACCAGGTTGATATCCAGGGCCCGCAGCCATTCTGCCCGGTCAGAAGCCAAGCCTTGGTCGAGGTAGCTGCAAGCCAGGTTGATCACCATGTCGACCCGGCCCCAGCACTGCTTCACTGTGCCGACCGCCTGCTCGATGGCCGCATCGTCGGTCAGGTCCAGCGGCACAAACAGACATGCCTCAGCAAGACTTGACGCCACGTCGGCACCTTTCGGGTCGATATCCAACAGTGCCACCCGTGCCCCCGCAGCCACCAATACCTCCGCCACCGCCGCTCCGATCAGGGTCGCACCGCCACTGATCACCGCCACCTTACCTGCCAGGTTCATGCTCATGGCTCAACCCTCGATCGGTAGGTTGGCGCTACTGGCCCAACCCGGCATCAGGGTGTTGGACGGCAGCGTCTCGTCGAGCAGTTTGTGCGCAGTCTGCACACCGGCCACCGGTAGGCCGCTAGGGTCGAGCAAGCCGATCTGCACCATTACGCTGGCCTGGTCCCAGTAGATATGTTCGTGGTAGAGCTTCGGCCCGCGGAACTTGACCACACCTAACATCGGGATCTCGACAAACCGCCCTGTGGGTGCCACGCCCGGCAGCATCCAGTCGATTTCCTGATCGTGGGTGAAGCTCATGATGAACTCGTCGACGATCTGCGACGCACCGACAGTGCGCGAGATCGGCGTCAGTGCCATGTCCTTCGGGTTGCCATGCACGAAGTGGTAACGGTAGAACCGCGCCAGCTCGCGATAGCCGACACCACCTGTCATGGTCGGGATATGGTTGACGTAAGGCTGGGGGACCATGGTTGCCATGGTCGCCGGCACGTCGCGGGTAGCGAACTCGTGGCGGACATGTTCATCCCACAGCGCCGACAGGTTGTAGTCCGGCCCGATGGAACGGCGCAGCGCTGCGATGCTGCGTTCATGGGCGAGCAAGGCCGAGGGTTTGTGGTAGTGGTCGCTTGCTGGACGGGCGAACGCATGGTCGACACCCGGATAGACATAGGCCTCGGTGCCGGGCTTCTGATGCAGTGCGCGGATGATCGTTTCGCGGGCATCGGCCTGGCAGAACTGATCCTGTTCGGCAAAATGCAGCACCAGCCGGCCTGTCAGGCCTTCCAGTTCATGCAGCGCGTTCTCGATACCCACACCGTAGTAACCCACGGCGCAGGCCACTTCGGGCAAGCGGCACGCCGCCAGATAGGCAAGCTTGCCGCCGAGGCAATAGCCGACCACACCGAGGCCATCCGCGCTGCAAGCCTCCATGCTGCGCAGATGCCGCAGGCTGGCGGCAATATCGCGTACACCCAGTGCCTCGTCGAATGCCTGATACAGGGCGAAGGCACGCTGAAAATCCGCTTCGGTATAGCCCAGGTCCACGCCTGGCTCCTGGCGCCAATACAGGTCTGGCACCAGCACCGTATAGCCTTCTTGCGCCAGGTGGTCAGCCACCTCGCGCATGGCCGCGTTAACACCGAAGATTTCCTGGCACAGCACCACGCCCGGGCCATGGCCATCGATCGACGTGGCCAGGTAGGCCTGGAAGTGCTCGCCGGAATCGGCAGCGAGGGTAATGTATTGGCCCTTCATTGTTATGTCTCCAGTCGCGGGGGGATGGAGACATATTCAGGCGCTGGAAACCAAAGGGCTGTCCGGGAGGTGCGTGAATTATCCGTTGAGTGCGGGAAATTCGGCTAGGCAGTCAAGTAGCGTGCATCATCGCCGTCGCGCATCCCTGCGCACAGCCTGTGGAGGCACACCAAACCCACGCATGAACACCTCACGCAGATGCCGGCGGTCCCTGAACCCGGTCTCTCTGGCTACGACATCCAGGCTGTGGCGGCTCTGCTCGATCATCAAACGGGCTGCCTCCAGCCGCAGGCGCTCAACGGCCTTGGCGGGTGACTCACCGGTCTCAGCGGTGAATACACGGGTGAATTGCCTCGGGCTCAGGTGCACCACATCGGCAAGTTCCTCCACACTCAACGGGCGGCTGAGGTGTTTGCGGGCGTAATCCAGCGCGCTCTGGATACGGTCCGACTTGGGCGAGAGCGATAACAGTTCGGAATGCTGGGATTGCCCACCAGAGCGGCGTTGGTGCATGACCATCTTGTGCGCCACCGACCTTGCCAGGTCGGTGCCCAGGTCTTTTTCGACCATGCCCAGCGCCATGTCCAGAGCGGCGGTCATGCCGGCGGACGTCCATACCGGCCCGTCAACAATGAAAATCCGGTCTTCCTCGACGTCGATCTTCGGGTGCAACTCACGCAGCTTGTTTGCATAAGCCCAGTGGGTGGTGGCGCGCCGGCCATCCAGCACACCGGCCTGCGCCAACACGAAGCAGCCGGTACAAAGGCCTGCGGTGCGACGCGCACCGTCGACGAATCCACGCACGCTGGCAAGTACCTCTTCACTGGGGGGCGTGAGCGGGGTCAGCGTACCGGCGACCATCCAGGTGTCGGCCAGGCCCGGCGCGCTCAATGTCAACGTGTCGATATGCATCCCCAGGGAAGAACGCACCGTGCCACCCCCGATGGAAAAATTCTCGATCCTGTAAACCGCTTCGCCCGCTACGATATTGGCGAATTCGAATACGGTTTGTGTAGCCAGGGACATGACCTGGAAGCCTTCGGGTATCAGGTAGCCGACCCGGTGCATGATTGAAGCCCTCTTTGCGATGTCCTGAAAACGTACCATATACGTCATTTAAGTCAAAACACACATTCTGCATGATGACTCCACACCCAAATACCGGAGCATCACCATGACGCAGCAATTCAAAGGCACCGCGCTCATCACGGGCGCCTCCACCGGCATCGGTTCGATCTACGCAGACCATCTGGCACGACGTGGCTATGACCTGGTGCTGGTAGCACGCAACCGCGAACGCCTTAACGCATTGGCCGCCCGGCTCACCAGCGAAACCCGGCAGAACGTGGAAGTGTTCCCGGCCGACCTGGCCAACGCAGCCGACCTCGCCAAGGTCGAACGCAAACTGCGCGAAGACGCCAGCATCAGCCTGCTGGTGAACAATGCGGGTATCGGTACCCATACCGGCCTGCTGGAAAGTGACGTCGAACGCATGGCCGAAATGATCAGCCTCAACATCACCGCCCTCACCCGCCTCACCTACGCGGCGGTGCCAGGCTTTGTCGCTCGCAAGCAAGGCGCGGTCATTAATATCTCGTCCATCGTCAGCCTGGCGCCGGAGCTGCTCAACGGCGTCTACGGCGGCAGCAAGGCCTATGTCACCGCGTTTACGCAAGCGCTTGCCAAAGAGCTGGCAGGCAAAGGCGTTCAGGTCCAGGCAGTACTGCCTGGGGCCACCGCTACCGACCTTTGGCAGACAGGCGGTTTGCCGCTCGAAAACCTCGACCCTGCCATCGTGATGTCGGCCGAGGACCTGGTGGACGGCGCCCTGCAGGACTTCGACAAGGGTGTATTGATCTCCCTGCCTTCGGTGCACGACCTGCAAGCGTTCGAGCACTACGAAGCCAGCCGCAAGGCCTTGTTCGGCCAACTGTCCAGCAACCAGCTCGCGCCCCGCTACAGGGCCTAGTGACCAAGATGAGCCCAAGCCGCATCGTTCATTTTCATTGAAGACGAGAAAGTCTTACTGCATTCAGGCTATTTTTCGAGCAAATCAAAACGCTTAGCCTGAATGCACTTTTCGACCACCCTGGAGGTAGCGCCAATGAAGGCCGTCGTTTACACCCAACCCGGTTTGCCGATCCACGCCCCACAATCGCTGTACGACGCGGAACTGCCCGCCCCCAAACCCGGTGCCCGGGACCTGCTTGTCGAAGTCAGGGCCATTGCCGTCAACCCGGTTGATACTAAAATCCGTGCAAGCCGCGGCGGTGACCAGCCACAGGTGCTGGGCTGGGACGCTGTCGGCGTTGTCCGCGAGGTCGGGCCTGAGGTCACATTGTTCCGACCGGGCGATGAAGTTTTCTACGCCGGCGCCATTGACCGCCCGGGCAGCTACAGCGAGCTGCATGTGGTGGATGAACGCATCGTCGGTCACAAGCCTCGCAGCCTGGACAATGCCAGTGCCGCCGCCCTGCCCCTTACGTCCATTACCGCCTGGGAGCTGCTGTTCGACCGCCTGGGCGTTGAGGAAAACGCTGGCGAAGGCCAGCGCCTTCTGGTGGTCGGTGCCGGTGGCGGGGTTGGCTCCATCCTGGTACAGCTTGCCAGCAAACTCACTCGGCTGAACGTCATCGGCACAGCGTCAAGGCCCGAAACCCAGGCGTGGGTAAAGGCGCTGGGCGCCCATCATGTGATCGATCACGTCGAGTCGATTCCGCTTCAGCTGGAGGCGCTCAAGCTGGGCCCGGTCGATTACGTGATCAGCCTCACCCATACCGACACCTACCTGCCGCAACTGGTGGAAGTGCTTCGCCCACAAGGCAAGCTTGCGTTGATCGACGACCCGGCGCAGCTGGATGTCATGCCGCTCAAGCGCAAGTCACTGTCGCTGCACTGGGAACTCATGTTCACGCGTTCCCTGTACAAGACCGAGGACATGATCAAGCAGCACCAACTGCTCGATCGCGTTTCGCAACTGGTCGACAGCGGTGTGCTCAAAACCACCCTCGGCGAACACTACGGTACGATCAACGCCGAGCACCTCAAGCGCGCCCACGCCATGGTCGAAAGTGGAAAAGCGCGCGGCAAGATTGTGCTGGAAGGCTTCTGATTGCCGCCAGCACAACTACCCAGGCTACCCTGCATGGGTCAGCTAAGGCTGCTCGCCCGCGAGGAAGGCTTTGCTGATTTCACGGAACTGTTCGTGGCTTGCACTGCGCAGCAGTTCGAACACGACCATTTCACGGGTGACGACCTGTACGCCAGCCGCCGCCATGCGCTGGAGGGCCGCGAGGTGGTTTTCCGCTGTGCGGCTCGACGTGGCGTCGGCGACCACGAACACCTGCTTGCCACTGGCCAGCAGGTCGAGTGCGGTCTGCCGCACGCACACATGGCATTCGATGCCACAGAGAATGACCTGCTCACGCTGCATCATCGCCTGCGGCAGGCATTCGGCGGGTACGCAGGAAAAGTGCAGCTTCTCCACCACTGGCGCCGTGGCGCAGCGTTCCGGGTGAAAACCAACAATCACCAACGCAGCAATCGTGGCCCTAATGCTGCACCCACCACGGCCGGCACCAGCATCCCCAGCACATACCATACCCCCCAGAACGGCACGCCCATTTCAGGGCAGTGCAGGCAGTAGGCCAACGTCGCTGTGGCGCCTGCGAGCAAGCCCCCCGCCGCGCCAGCCTGACGCAGGCGGGTTGGTGCCAGGCCGCGCAAGGCGACGAACACCGCGATAAAGGCAGGCACAGAGAGCAAGGTGATGTTCAACGGGCAGGTGCGCCAGGTGCGGCCCAGGATCAGCTCGGCGCGGGCTTCCAGCGGAGCGCCAGACAGGCTCACGGCCGCGCCCAGCCAGACCAGCAGCAACGGCAGCCCCAACAAGGCCCAGCACGCACCGCCCTGCACACCCGGCCTGGCCAACCGCTGGGTCAGCCACAGCGACAGTATTGCCAAACTGCCGGGCAAGGCCAGCTTGGCCCAGAACAACGGTGTGGACGCGACCAGCGCCAGATCGTTACGGACACCGAACAGGGTCACGGTCAGCAATACCGCGCCCAGCATACCGCCCAGCAACGCCATACCCATACGCCGCGCCAGCACATGGCGGTCCACCGGCCCTTCCCCAGCGGCCAACAGGGCAATCAGTTCATCGGTCCTCATCGTCGCCCTTGCCTCCTATCAACTTGGCCAATGCCTTCAAGCCCCGGTGGATGTCAACCTTGACTGCCGAGGCAGAAAGCCCGGTCATGCGTGCAGTCTCCTCCACCGACAATCCCTCCAGCTTGACGTGAACGATGGGCAGGCGCTGGCGTGGCGGCAACTGCGCCAACAGCTTGCCCAGGTCCCGCGTGGCCTGGGCCGCCTCTTCCTCGCTGGCGGTGAACAGGTCGCTGTCATCCTCCAGCCCGTCGTGCAGCGCATCGTGGCGGGCATAACTGCGATAGTGATCCGCCAGCTTGTAGCAGGCAATGGCCTGCACCCAGGCGGTCAGCGGTTGCTGGGCCTGGTAGGTGTGGCGGGCGTTGTGCACCGCCAGCAACACCTCCTGTAGCAGGTCTTCCACTTCGCCGGGGCGCTGCGCCAGGCGCCTTAGTAAAAAACCACGCACATGCACCGCCAGCGCCGCCAGAAAGGCCCTGTACGCCACGGCATCGCCCGTCAACCCTTGCAGCAGTAACGCCTGCAACCGGGCTTCGCGTGCGATGAGTGCCTGCTGAGAAGTAGTTCGTAGCATTGGCCGCCCGGGTTACATCCACCGTGGAGTTTTTACCTAGGGTTGTTGCCTTCATACGTTAGGCGACGGCTACGACGTCGTGATTTTTTTTCCAGCGCCTGTAACCCGATCCGCCAAAGCCGCGAACTAGTTCATGAGCCGCCGGTACATCGCCACGGCCCCACTTCCCGGAGACACATCATGAAAACCCTCGCCCTCACCACCGCCGCCCTCGCACTCGCCTCACTGGCCGGTGCCGCCCTGGCCGCTGACGCGACCAACAACGCAACCGGCGCCGCCATGGAAAAATGCTACGGCGTTGCCATGGCCGGCAAGAACGACTGCAAGGCCGGCGCCGGCACCAGTTGCGCCGGCAGCGCGAAAAAGGACTACGACGGCATGCACTGGAAGAACGTACCCGCTGGCACCTGCACCTCCATCAAGACGCCCAATGGCATGGGCTCGCTGTCTCCGATCAAGTCGTGAGCGGAGGCCGCCGATCATGAACGGGATCACCTGCATGGGCGCCGGCCTGGGGCTCAAGGCCGAGCACTTTGCCGAAGTCTGGGCTTGCCAGGCCAACGGGCTGTGGTTTGAAGTGCACCCGGAAAACTACATGGTCGGCGGCCCACGGCTGGACGGGTTGCAGCGCATTGGCGAACGCCATCCACTGTCACTGCACGGCGTCGCGCTGTCACTGGCGGCCGATGCCGTACCCGATGCGCAGCACCTGCGTCGCCTGCGGGCGCTGGTCGATCTGGTGCAGCCGGCCTTGGTGTCGGAGCACCTGGCCTGGTCGACCTGGGGCGGGCAGTATCACCCTGACCTGCTGCCCTTCCCCCGCAGCAACGAGGCCCTTGCCCGTATCAGCGACAACATCCTTCGTACCCAGGACGCGCTGGGGCGCAGCCTCTCGCTGGAAAACCCCAGCCATTATCTGGAGCTGGATGGCCACGACTGGGATGAAACCGAATTTCTGCATGAACTGGTGCGCAGGACCGACTGCGGATTGTTGCTGGATGTCAACAACGTGTACGTGAGTGCCCAAAACCTCGGCTTCGACGCCGCCGGATACCTTGAGCGGTTCCCGGCAGGGGCAATCCGCGAAATACACTTGGCCGGCCACAGCCAGGACACGCAGAGCACGCTACTGATCGACTCCCATGACGCGGCCATCGCCGCACCGGTCTGGGCCTTGTACCAGCAAGTGATCGCACGCATCGGCCCGCGCCCGACCTTGATCGAGCGTGACGGCAACGTGCCCGCCTTCACGGAACTGCTAGCCGAACGCAATACCGCCCAGGCGCTGCTCGATCAGGCCGGAGCACGACCATGAACCTTTCCCTTGGCCAGTTTCAAACCGCCTTTGTCGAGGCGCTGTATCACCGCTCTGCCCCACAATTGGCCGCACTGACTGGCCAGCCAGCGTTTGCGGTGTATCGCAACACCGTGCTGGCAGGTTGTGTTGACGCCCTTCGCGCCAACTTCCCCGCCGTCGAGGCACTGGTCGGCCCGGCCTGGATGCAGGACGCTGCCGCAGCCTACGCACAATGCACGCCCCCCGACGACCCGCGGCTGATCCGCTACGGGGCGGCGTTTGCCGACTTTCTCGAACAACAGCAAGCCCATCACCGCTTGCCGTACCTGGCCGATGTGGCACGCCTGGATTTCGCCTGGTGCGAAGCCTTCAGTGCCCTTCGCGAGCCCTGCCTTGACCTGGCCGACCTTGCCGGCATGACCGCCACGGACCTGGCGTGCAGCTACCTGGCCCCGCGCAGCAGCGTGCGCTGGTACTGGTTCGCGCAAACTCCGGCGTTCAGCCTGTGGCGCCACAGCCGTGAAGGCCTGGCCTGGCCGCAAGACCAGCCCTGGCGCGCAGAAGGCGCTTTGTTGAGCGGCACTGACGAAGGTGTCGTACAACAAGCGCTGGAAATCGGGGGCTGTGCATTGCTCGATGCCTGCGCCCAAGGCCTGACGCTGGAGCAGGCCTCACAGGTTACGCAGCAGGCTCAGCCCGACCTGGACTTCGCCGCCCTGCTCGGTCGACTGCTGGCCGCCCAGGTGTTTCGTCCACTTTCCTTCGCTTGAGGAACCACCATGGACATCACCCATACTTCGCGCACTGGCCACGGTCTGCGCCAACGCTGGAACCACCTCGCCGAACGGCTGCACCTGCTGTTGAGCGACACACTGTTATGCCTGGTGGCACGCCTTGCCATTGCCTCGATCTTCTTTCTGTCCGGCCGTACCAAGGTCGAAGGCTTGCTGACCATCACGCCCAGCACCTATGACCTGTTCCAGAGCGAATATGCACTGCCGCTGGTGTCCCCCTGGCTGGCGGCCCACCTGGCCGCCTATGCAGAGCACCTGTTCCCGCTGTTGCTGGTACTGGGCCTGTATACGCGCCTTTCGGCCTTCGCCTTGCTGGGCATGACCACGGTGATCGAAGTGTTTGTCTACCCCGATGCCTGGCCAACGCACTTGTCCTGGGCCGGCTTGCTGCTGTTGTTGATCGGGCGGGGAGCCGGTGCGTTGTCGCTTGATCGGCTGCTGGGCGTGAGATGACCCGCCGTTGTAAAATCAGGCTCGCGCCTCGGTTTTGCGATGGCTTGGCAGACGAAGGCAGTTCGGGAGGGGCTGGTGGCAGACCATGTTGACTACAAGCGCAATAGCGAAATCCCCGGCCTGGTGCTGAGCGAGGGGCGGTTTTCCAGCTTTCGCTTTGATCGCCATTATCACCTCGACTACCACGTAGGCCTGATTACCGAGGGTGTGCAGCGCCAAGGGCTGAACGGCGAATCCGTGCTGCTTACCCCCGGCACCATTCAATTGATGCCGCCCTGCGAAATCCATGACGGTGTCAGTGCCGATACCGCGTCCTACACCCTCAAGACCTTTCGCGTTTCGGCCGCCCTGCTCAAGGATGTCACCGAGGAGCTGACCGGGCACGACCGGTTTTCTGCGCTTGGCGGCGCGCTGTTGCAAGACCCTGGGCTGTCCATGGAACTGGCGCACTTACACAGCACGCTGGCACAGGGCATGCCCGCGTCGCCCTTGTTCGTCGAGTCGCAATGGCTGACATTGCTGGGCCGCTTGTTCAGCGAAACCCGCATGGTCAAGCAGCAGTTCCTCAAAGGCACCCTCTCACCGCTGCAATGGCGCAGGGTGACAGAGCACTGCAACGCTCACCTGGCAGACAAGATCACCTTGCTGGAACTGGCTGCGTTGTGTGGCCTTGAGCGCTTCCAGTTCCTGAAAATGTTCAAGCAGACCGTGGGCATGACGCCCCATGCGTGGCTGGTTCGCCTGCGCCTGGAGCGCGCCTGCGAACTGCTCAGCCACACACAGTGGGAGCTGACCAAGGTTGCTCAGGAAGTCGGCTTTTACGATCAAAGCCATTTCAACCGGGCCTTCAAGCAGGCGTTTGGCGTGGCACCCTCGCTGTACTGACGCCCCCTTCCAGATCACTCAATTTTATACAAGCGCGTCTCGCACAGGCTTCTTAACCTTGGGCACCGGGCCGGACACCGCATTGTCCCCGCCCCGTACTGATAGAAACGGTCAAGGAGCCATTGATGACACTGCGCGCGTATTACACAAGCGATGAACTCACCCTGCGCACAGACGTGCTGAGCTGCACGCCAACGGATGACGGCAAGTTCCAGGTGGTGCTGGAGGAAACGCTGTTCCACCCACAAGGCGGTGGGCAACTGGCCGATCAGGGTGTCATCGCTGGCATACCGGTCAAGGGCGTAAGCCAGAATGAAAACCAGGTCATCCATGTCCTTGAGCACCCGGTTCCACTTGGCCCTGCCGAAATCGCTGTCTCACCTGACGTTCGCAGCTTGCACGCCCGTCTGCACTCCGCTGGCCACCTGATCTCTGGCGTAGGTCAGCTGTTGGGCTGGCAGCCGGTCAAGGGGCACCACTGGCCGGGTGAGTGCCGTGTGGTGTTAGAGCGCCAGCCGCAATCCGAGGCGCTGACGGCTGAGCAGCTGGAGCACGCCGTCAATCAACTGATCAACGATGACGTACCTCGCCACCTGCTTGACCAGAACGGCCTGAGAACGGTGTCTTTCGGTACGCTGCCCATGCACGGTTGCGGGGGTACGCATGTTGTATCCGCTGGCGAGATCGGCCCGGTCAAAGTGCTCAAGATCAAAGAAAAGAAGGGCCAGCTGTCTGTCCATTACGACATAGGCAACTGATCGGCCGCACTGCCCGGCTTCCAGGCCGCAGGCTGTGTACATGCAATCGACTTTACAGGAGGCCACCGCGTGGACTACATACCTCAACTCTTGACCATTGCTGCGGTCATGCTGCTGGGCTGCATAAGCCCGGGGCCGGACTTCATCGCCGTCACCTCCAACGCGCTGATCAGCCGCAAGCGCGGCCTGGGAGTTGCCCTGGGCACCGCCTTGGGCATCTGCGTCTGGGCCGTGATGGCGGTCATTGGCCTGGGCGTGCTGCTCACCAAACTGGCCTGGCTGTACGACGCCATCCGCGTGGTCGGGGTGTGCTACCTGCTCTACCTGGGCGCCAAGATGCTGCTCGGTGCTCGCCGCCCCTATCAGGAGCTGGCGATCGCCACCTCCAGCAATACCACTACCCCAGCGCCTCGGGTCGGCTTTCTGGTGTCGATGACCAACCCAAAGGCCGCTGTGTTCTTCGGCAGCTTTTTCATTACCGTACTGCCTCAGCATGCTCCCGTCTGGGTACTTGGCAGCGCTGTCGTGGTGGTGACGCTGGTTTCGTTCCTGTGGTTTTCAACGCTGGCCCTGATGTTTTCGACCCAACGGGTTCGCCTGATCTACGCGGGCATGCGACGGCCGATCGATGCGGCGATGGGGGCGGCGCTGGTCGGGCTTGGCGCGCACCTGGCGCTTGCCCGATAAAGGTCACTGGCGCCCCACGCCCATCGTCCTGTAAAGCTACTGCCGGTCAAGCTTTGCCGATGGGGCTCGTGCAGGCGCCGCGAACCATTTCTCGCGCGGTACCCATTTGTCCTGCGCCGGATCACCCAGGTAATGCGGCGACATGATCTGCACCCCATACTCGTTGAACACGTCCTGGATGTTGGCATGCAACAGGCTCAGCAACTCCGCACGCGGCCTTGGCGCGCGGGGTACTGCCTGGGCCACCAGGCGGTACTCGGGGTAGAAGTCTGAAAGGCCGGTCTGGAATACCTGCGGCGTGGGGTTTTCCAGTATGCCATCGGTGCGGTGAGCGGCTTCTACCAGCATGGCTTCCACCTGGCGCCACGGCGTGTCGTAGCCGATGGTGACAACCGTATCGACGATGTAACCTGGCCCCTGCACCACCCGCGAATAGTTGCGCGTCACCGACCCGGTAATCATCGAGTTGGGCAACGTCAGCACTTCGCCCAGGCCGGTGCGGATGGTGGTGTTGAACATGCCGACCTCAGTCACCGTGCCTTCGTTGTCGCCCACGCGCACGTATTCACCCGCCTTCAGCGTGCGTGAATACGTCAGGATCAGCCCCGCCGCTGCCTGCCCGACCACGCTGGAAGCCCCCAGCGAAATCATCAAACCGAGCAGTACCGACAGGCCCTTGAAGGCATCGGTGCCAGAGCCTGGCAGGTACGGGTATGCCATCACCAGGGCAAACAGCCAGATCGCCAGTGACGTCAGCCGCGTGGTGGGCTGCAGGGTTTCCTCGGTCAGCCATTTCAGCGTACCGGGGCGGGCCATGCGCTCCAGCATGCGCCGGCTGAAGCCACTGATGCCCCGGGCGATGAAGAAAATCATGACGGCCACGGCGATGCCAGGAATGGCGTGCAGAATGCCATCGAGCAGATAACGCAGCAGATCGAGCAGGTGCACGTTGAGGCTTTCACCCCACGGCCGTGTAAAAGGAAACTGCGATAGCACAAAGCTCAGCCACTGGTAGCTGAGCAGCAGCACGATTGCCCAGTACATCAGGCGCAGCAAACGGTCGATCAGAAAGTACACGTACTGCATGTCGAACAGCGGCAGCTGGCCCACCTTGATCTGCCGGGCACGTTCACGCATCAATTGCGGCAGGCGCCCGCGCAGTTTGCGCCGGCCCAGGTTGGCACCCTTGATCAGCACCACGAACACCAGTGTGGCGACGGCAGAAAACCCTAGCGCCTTGAGCAGGAAGCGCAGGCTGCGTGCTTCGCCGGTCTCATCCACTACCTGGCGCAACGTAGCGGCTGCCTGCTCGGCCGCTTCACGGGTATCGCCGCCCTCTACGCCCAGGTCCTGGGGCGCGACAATGAAGGCCCTGCGCCCGCCCAGCAGCACCAGGTGGCTATTGACGATCGGGTCGACACTGACCTTCAGCTCGTCGGTACCACGCAAGGCCTCGTCGATAACCGATGAGGCCCGCTGCGCGCGTGCAGCGGGGGTTTCGCCCAGCAGCGTGGCGTGAAAGGTGAAAATGCTGCGGTTGGCGATACGCAACTCTGCGGGTTCATCCGGCACACCATCAGTAGCTTTCCGAAGCACTGTTCAACCATCTGGCACCGGCTGGCTTCGAGGCCGTCAGTTCCGGCAGCTTTCCCAGGGGGCAGGTACTGCCCCGCAGCCTGAGCACCTTGCAGCAAGCCGGTATTTCGACCGAGGCCCTGAGCAGCAAGGGCAACGACGCCTTTGAAAGCAACCCGCCGGACATCGTCATTACCGTCTGCGACAACGCTGCCGGCGAAGCCTGCCCGGTGTATTTCGGCCCCGCGCTGAAAGCGCATTGGGGGCTTGCAGACCCGTCCGAAGTGCGGGGTGACGAAGCGGCGGTAGACGCGGCGTTCCAAGCCACGTTGACGCACATCGCGTCACGCTGCGACGCCTTCTTCGCACTGCCTTTCGACAACCTTGACCGTGATCAACTCCAGCACGCGCTGGATCGCATCGGCACGCGTTGAGCAGGCGTGCGAGGCGCATTCCCTGATACCGAGTGACGCGTTGCTTCAGGTTCTCGATACGGAAGCGCCCCCGCTCTGAATCCGGCCATACCGCCATGGAAGTACGCGTCGCCCGCTTCTCTTCTCACCACCTCCGGCAACTGCACGATCGCGTTCCCAAGCCTGAGTCATTAGACGGCCATGTGCCTTTGAGCATGGTGCTGCGTCGCACGCGGTACTGACGGTGTTCGCCCAGAGCATGATGCAAACCGCTCAACCCGCCTACCCTGCCCCCTGTCTAAGGCGTAATCCTTGAAAACTAACCACCCGATCCCATGGGAGCACCGTACGTGCCTATCGACTTCAGACCCGCTCAAGCCTCGGACGCGCAGGATATTGCGCGCTTCTTTCAACTGACATCGGAAGGCATGGCCGATTACATCTGGAGCAAACTTGCCGCACCTGGCGAAGCGTTGCTGAGTGTCGGTGCGTCTCGCTATGCCAGGGAACAGGGCGACTTTTCGTACAAGAACTGCCTGATGGCCACTTACGAAGGGCGCGTCATCGGCATGATGCACAGCTATGCCTTGCGCGAGCCTCCTGACAGGCCTGTCGAGACAGACCCGGTCCTCGCGCCGTATTCCGACATGGAAATACCCGACACCTTGTACATATCCAGCCTGGCCCTGGATGAGGCCTGGCGCAGCCAGGGGCTGGGCGCCCAGTTTCTTCGCCATGCCCAGCAGCGCGCGGAGGACGCTGGCCTGGAAGGGCTATGCCTGATCGATTATGCAGAAAACCACGGTGCCCGCCGCTTCTATGAACGTCACGGTTTTCAAATTGTTAAAACTTGCCAGATCGTTCCGCACCCGATGCTGGGCGTAACCGGTGAAGCCTATTTGATGTATCGCCCTAACCACAACGTGCTCGAGAAAAAACCATGAACAAGAAACTGACCGTGTTCCGCGAACTGGACATTCAACCGGTGCGCGACCTTCCCTTTTTTGAAGAGGTTGTGGAAGGCACCCCTCATACGCTGACGTCCAAGTACTATCACGATGAACAGCAAGGTCGCATTTCCGGAGAATGGGAAGCCAGCACCGGAGCGTGGCGCATCGACTACAAGGTTTGGGAGTTCTGCCATGTGCTGAGCGGACGCTGCGTCATCGAGCTCGAGGGTTGCGCCCCCATCACACTGGCCGCTGGCGACACGTTCATTATCGAACCGGGCGCCAAGGGCAAATGGACTGTGCTGGAAGACATGAAAAAGAACTTCGTGATCCTCTTGCCCACGAACTAGGCACGGGGTCACGTTTCATCGAGCGCAGCGTAAGGACAGTTTGCATGCTTGCCTGCTGGCGGCGCTCGAATGTATTTCGGCAGGCCACAACAGCCCTCTCCCTCTCAGTGTTTGCTTGGGTTGAAAGCGGTCACTTGCGAGCCGCACCTTTCACGCTGATGCCGCCAGTCCAGGAAATAGAGTTGCCTGGCACGGGCTACGTCCGTACTCGCGGCTCAAGCCCGCACTGATACTTGGCATCTTCAAGGCGTGCTTCAAACGCCTGGAGCCCTGCGTATATCTGTTGGAGCCCAGTGATTTGCCTCAGCACTTCGCGTTTCTTGTCGGCAATGGCCTTGCCCGCCAACTCCCACGGCAAATCAACACCCTGATGCCTCGGCAGAATCGCCTGCAGTTCCTTCAGTTTGAAACCCAACTGCTGCGCGCATTTGATGAACGTCAGCAGTTCGACACTCTGCTGGTTGTAAACGCGGTACTGCCCTTGGCGCTCGGGCGGCGGCAGCAGGCCAATCGCTTCATAGTGGCGGATGGTCTTGACCGTGGTGCCCGACAGTTGGGCTGCTTTGCCGATGTACATGAACGTCCTTTTCATAAGGGTGCGGCGCATCATTGCATGACGCCAGCGGTTCGGGAACCTCATTGGCGCAGGTCAGCCGGCGAGCTTTCGTGCCTGTTGGAGCCAGGCTCCGCGCCGCCGCGCGCTGGAGCCAAGCAGCGGCCCGAACATCAGGGTACGCAGCGGCCTGATACCGCAAAACTGCAACGTGGTCTTGCGCACTTGGTGAAGGCCAGGCATGCGATACACCCAGCGGTAGTACCACGGCGGTGTATCCATCGTCACCAGCAGATGCGCCGTACGGCCCTTGAGCAGTTGCTCGGGGAAAGCCTTGCCCGCCCTATAGCGGAACGCGAAACCGGGCAAGAACACGCGGTCGAAAAAGCCTTTCATCAATGCAGGGATACCGCCCCACCAAATGGGGTAGATAAAGGCTAAGTGCTCGGCCCAGGTGATGTCGGCCTGAGCCCTGAGCAGGTCGGGTTCCAGTGGCTGCGCTTGCCGGTAGCCGCTGCGCAGCACCGGGTCGAAGCTCAACGCATCAAGCCGTAACACCCTTACATCGTGGCCGGCACTCCTGGCCGCCTCGACATAACTCTCGGTCAGCGCTGCGCAGAAACTCTCGCCTGACGGGTGCCCCAGCACCACAAGTACTCGTTTGCTCATCATCACTTCATCCTGAACATGAAGCGTGCAGGGTAAAGTCTGCCCCTAACGGGAGAGTCAACTGCTCAGGCTTTATCCCTTCCATGCGCATCCAGTCAATCGCTTGTGCATGGGTGTGCAGGCCAGCTCAAGCCCTGAAGGCGAGGTGTAGATTCCTTCAGCCTCCCCCTGATAACCACATCGACGGTAGAACGAAGTGGCATTGGGGGTCGCGTCCAGATGAATCTCGCAAAGCCCGGCCTCAAGCGCCAGACGCTCCAGATACTGGACCATAGCCCTGCCAATTCCCTGCCCCATGAACGCTGGCAGTACAAACAGGGCCCCCAGCTCTCCGGACTGGAAATCGATGTACCCTGTGGCTACAGACGCTTGGCCCCACACTGCAATGTGGTAAGACCGCTCTACGCTGAGCCTGTACTGCTCCGTCAGTGGCACCTGCGTCCAGGCTTGAACCTGTTCCGCCGTGTAGACGGTAATACACTGGTGCCGTATCGCCTGAAGCCTGATAGTGAAAGCAGCCTCGGCGTCGCTGTACCTGGCTGGACGGATCTGTAACATGTTCACGCTCCTTGTCATGGGTGATCATGACCGGAGCATGAAAAAGCCCCGACCATTAGTGGCGGGGCTTAGGGTTACGTCAGGATTTACGCGCGCAACGTCCTATGGCCCGCCCAAGGCGGTCATCATGGGACGCATCATGTACACGCGGCTGCAAGTCGTCATAGGGGCATCATCGGATGATTCATGAGCGGTGTCAAAAGGGGCTGGCACGCACCCCTAGCGCAGTGCAGCCAACACGCTCGCCGCGTCACTGACCTCGAACTTGCCAGGCGCTTCCACCGCGACGTGCTGGACGATCAGGTCGTCGACCACCATGGCATAACGCAGCGAACGGCGCCCCAGCCCGCGGGCCGACAGGTCCTGGATCAAGCCCAGTGCATCGCTGAAGTCGCCATTGCCATCGCCGATCATCTTCACGGCATCGCCCACCTGCAGGCTGTTGCCCCAGGCATTCATGACAAAGGCATCGTTTACCGAAACGCAGAAAATTTCGTCAACGCCAGCCGCAAACAATGCTTGTGCCTGCGCTACGTAACCCGGAACGTGGCGTTCGGAGCACGTGGGCGTGAACGCGCCAGGCAAGCCGAAAATAACCACTTTTTTCTGCTTGCAGCGCTCGCGAACAGAAAAGGCATTCGGGCCGATCGCGCAGATGCCAGCGTCGTTGTTGTATTCGTAAAGGGTAACGTCGGGCAGTTGATCGCCAGTTTTGATCATCGTTGTCTCCTGCATCAGGTGATGATTGAGCAAGCCATGATGCCGCAGTCTGGTCGAAATGTCCGTGGTTGCCGTGCGGGTTTGATATCCCTGGCAGCTGAAATGCAAAAGCCGCAGCCTCTTGCGCGAACAGGAGACTACGGCTTGGGTGTTGATGACGCTAGCGGCCCAACCCCGTCAGACCGGCGCCACACCGATTTCAGCGCAATACGCTTCGGTTGCCTGCTCGATCACCTTGATATTCTTGTTGGCACGTACCAACAAGAAAACACCGAGCCCAATCATGATGATGCCGGGTACAAGCATGAACAGCATGGGCAACCCGAGGATGATGCAAAACCAGCCCACCAGTTTGAGGAACTTGGCAGCCTTGAGGAGCATGCTTTTCTGCGAGTAAATGGCGTCCGCGTCTTTGGTCGGCAGCATCTTGTAGCTGCCAATGATTTCCCGCTCGTTCGAAAACAGCATGGTATGCCTAATTCCCTTTAGTAAGTGTGTGAATTTACGCCACAGCAACCTTTGCGCTGTTGAAATAACACGAGGCTTGTCTAACGATTCACTGCGAGCCGTCCATGTATCTCACGAAGCTCAGGCGCTGCCAGGCGTTTGAGCTGGCGCAATTTAACCATGGTAAAGAACCCTTGTTCAATCGATTCTCTGGCCCGACAGGCACAGGCAGAATTATTCCCTGTCGCAAGGAACTCTTTAAACCGGGCGATGTCCTGATGCAACTTTGTCTGCGCAACGCGCCGAATAATATTATTATGATATCACCCTGAATGTGGCGCATCGCCTGTTCAGCGGGCCAGTATCGCCTGATGATGGTCGATCGAAGGCACAGCGTCCTGAACGCGCCGAGCCCTCAGCCATTCGCGCATTCGCGCAGTATCGAAAATCTGCCCCTCCTCCATCATGGCCAGGATGAGCGTTTGGGACATTCGGTAACATCCACATCGAGAACAACACCGCGCTTCCCATCCGTGGGCGCATTCGACAGTTTCAGCCTGCCCTGCGCAGATCAGACAACTCATGTAAGTCCCCTTTTATTCTTCTTCCATGAAGGGTGGTGGCAAATTCAAAAGATTAGTATGGCTTTCGATTGACATGAGATTTTCGTGCCAAGTCCCAAAATACCTTCTGCGCGCTTGAGAACCAGGCATGGCCCGAGGAGCGCTCATCTACAGTACAGGCTGTCATCCAAGGGCTCGCTCGGCGCGTCCATCAGGCACACGCCTGGTACTGGCCATGGCACACATCATGAGCAACGCTAAAAAACCTGTGAATTATCTTCAATACCTTTCATGTAGACGCCCTGCTTAAACTACGTCCTGATCAAGCATCAGCATAAAGTTTGTTGAGCGAAGGCCCCGGAAGGTGCAACTGGACAGCACTGGAAGGCTCGACCTCAAGCATCAGGACACCGCTCACCATGAATACAGCACCTACGTTTAGCGTCAAGCGCATTGCCTTCGACGAACATTATCACCCTGCCGAAAACACCCGCATCACCACCAACTTCGCCAATTTGGCGCGGGGGGCGAACCGCCAGGAAAACCTGCGCAACACCTTGACGATGATTGACAACCGTTTCAACGCCCTGGCGCATTGGGATAACCCCGACAATGACCGCTACCACGTCGAGCTGGAAATCATTTCGGTGGAAATGAACCTGGAAGCCGAACAGCACGGCAATACCCTGCCGTTGATAGAAATGCTGAAAACCCATATTGTCGACCGCACAACCAATACCCGCATCGAGGGCATGGTAGGCAATAACTTTTCCTCGTACGTTCGCGACTACGACTTCAGTGTACTGCTGCTGGAGCACAACAAGCATCGGTCAACCTTCAGCACGCCCGAGCACTTTGGCGCGCTGCACGGCAACCTGTTCAAGTGCTTCGTAAATTCGCAAACGTACCAGCAGCATTTCAACAAACCGCCGGTTATCTGCCTGAGTGTGTCGAGCAGCAAAACCTACTACCGCACCGAAAACCAGCACCCTGTACTGGGCACTGAATACCAGCAGGATGAATACTCGCTGACGGACGAATACTTCAAGAAAATGGGTTTGAAGGTTCGCTATTTCATGCCACCGGACAGTGTTGCCCCGTTGGCATTCTATTTTGCCGGTGACTTGCTCGCGGATTACACCAACCTTGAGCTGATCAGCACCATCAGCACCATGGATACCTTCCAGAAGATTTACCGCCCCGAAATCTACAATGCCAACTCTGCAGCCGGCAAGGCCTACCAGCCCAGCCTGAAGCATCAGGACTACTCGCTCACGCGCATTGTCTACGATCGGGATGAGCGCAGCCGACTGGCGATCGAACAGGGCAAATTTGCCGAGGCGCACTTTGTCAAACCCTATCAGGCCACCCTTGAGCAATGGTCCGCTCAATACGCCCGTTGAATCATTCAAAGTACAAGGTCATCGCTCATGAACACGCTACTCCCCACGTCCACTGCCGGCAGCCTGCCTAAACCGTCCTGGCTTGCCCAACCTGAAACACTCTGGTCGCCGTGGAAGTTGCAGGACGCGCAACTTATCGAAGGCAAACAGGATGCCCTGCGCCTGGCCTTGCAAGAACAACAACACGCCGGCATCGACATTGTCAGTGATGGTGAACAAACACGTCAGCACTTCGTCACCACCTTTATCGAGCACCTGAGTGGTGTTGATTTCGAGCGACGCGAGACCGTTAGAATCCGCGATCGTTACGACGCGAGCGTGCCAACCGTGGTGGGTGCTGTCGCCCGACAGAAACCCGTGTTTGTCGAAGATGCCAAGTTCTTGCGCCAACAGACCACGCAGCCGATAAAGTGGGCGCTGCCTGGTCCCATGACCATGATCGATACCTTGTACGACAGCCACTATAAAAGCCGCGAGAAACTGGCCTGGGAATTCGCCAAGATTCTCAATCAGGAAGCCAGGGAGCTGGAAGCGGCCGGTGTTGACATCATTCAGTTCGACGAACCGGCATTCAATGTCTTCTTCGACGAAGTGAATGACTGGGGCGTGGCCACGCTGGAAAGGGCCATTGAAGGCCTCAAGTGCGAAACAGCCGTCCACATCTGCTATGGCTATGGTATCAAAGCCAATACTGACTGGAAAAAGACCCTGGGCTCGGAGTGGCGGCAATATGAGCAAGCCTTCCCCAAACTGCAACAGTCCGGCATCGATATCATCTCGCTGGAATGCCATAACTCGCATGTTCCAATGGACCTGATCGAGCTGATTCGCGGCAAGAAAGTCATGGTCGGCGCCATTGATGTGGCCAGCCATGTCATTGAAACACCGGAGCAGGTTGCCGACACCCTGCGCAAGGCACTGCAGTTCGTCGATGCCGACAAACTCTACCCGTGCACCAATTGCGGTATGGCACCCCTGCCTCGTCAGGTAGCCAGCGGCAAGCTCAAGGCGTTGAGTGCAGGCGCGGCAATCGTCCGTCAGGAACTCGTCAACGCACGCTGAAGCAAACGCAGCCACAGGACCTACTATGTTGCTTTCCGGTAAGGCTATCGAGCCGTCGATTTTTCGCCAGGCGCTTGGGCACTTCGCATCCGGCATCACGGTGATTACATCGTACATTGACGGTGAGCCGGTCGGCTTCACCTGCCAGTCGTTCTACAGCGTGTCGATGAGCCCTGCGCTGGTGTCATTCAGCGTGATATCCCGTTCGGCCAGCTATCCGAAGATTCGCCAGGCTGGCCGCTTCATGGTCAACATCCTGTCAGGTGAACAGGTCGGCATTTCCAACCGCTTTGCGCAGCGCGGCACCGATAAATGGCAGGGCGTGCAATGGCAGATATCGCCCCTGGGTAACCCGATCATTGCTGGCAGCATCCACTGGCTTGATTGCGAAATTCACGCCGAACACGCCGCCGGGGATCACCTGATCGTGATTGGTGAAGTTAAAGCACTGAGCCAGCAGGCATCGGCTGATGCGCAGCCACTGCTGTATTTCAAGGGGCAATACCGCAACATCGCCGCGCACAACGCGGCTTGAGCCTCTGCCCCACCAACGGAAACCTACTGAAAGGGATTGCCAGGGCCGCTCGAGCGTGAGGAGAACCCACGTTCATCGAGTTGGTCCGTAATTTACCCATGATCGATTTACGCCACCTGCGAACCCTCCACGCGCTGCGTGAAACCGACAGCCTGCACGAGGCCGCCGAGCGCCTGCACCTGACCCAATCAGCCCTGTCGCACCAGTTCCGCGACATGGAGGAGCGTATCGGCATGCCGCTGTTCGTGCGCAAATCCAGGCCGGTGCGCTTCACCAGTGCGGGGCTGAAACTGTTGCAGCTGGCCGACCAGGTGTTGCCGCAAATTCGCAGTACCGAACGGGACCTTGGCAAGCTGGCCGGGGGCTCGGCCGGGCGGCTGCACATCGCCATCGAATGCCACAGCTGTTACCAGTGGCTGATGCCTTCAGTGGATGAGTTTCGCAGCGCCTGGCCAGAGGTGGAACTGGACCTCGCCTCCGGTTTTTCCTTCGCACCACTGCCAGCCCTGGAGCGCGGCGACCTGGACCTGGTAGTCACTTCCGACCCGGTAACACTGCCGGGCATCACCTACGTGCCGTTGTTCGGTTATGAGGCACTGCTGGCCATCGACAACCACCACGCCCTGCGCGACAAGCCTTACCTGGAACCTTCCGATATCGCCCACCAGACGCTGATCACCTACCCGATCGAACGCGCTCGCCTGGATATCTTCAGCCGCTTTCTCGACCCGGCCGACGTCGAGCCGGCACAGGTACGCACCTCGGAACTGACCGTGATGATGATGCAGCTGGTAGCGTCCGGGCGCGGTGTCTGCTGCCTGCCCAACTGGGCAGTGCATGAGTACAGCTCGCGTGGCTATGTAACTGCCAAGCGCCTTGGCGAACAGGGCTTGCAGGCCAGGCTCTACGCCGCACTGCGCAGTGACATGCTGGAAGTGCCATACGTGAGCGATTTTCTGCTCACCGCCAAGGACATCTCCTTCACCACGCTGGCGGGTGTCAGCGTGGCGTCAGGGCCCGTATTCTGACAGCTGCGCGTCCTTGGCAGTCCACGCCCCAATTCGGGTCAAAATCGATAACGGGGTTCAAAGCGCCCTTTTTTGATGCACGCCTGGCTGTCGGCCCGGCGTTGCTCACTCGTAGCTACAGCAAACACCGTCCCGTACTGCCACGGATTACCTGCCCAAATCCCGTGTTTCGCGGCGTTTCCCCCTCAACATCCCCGCTGCACAGCGTTTTCGGCACCTTCATTGCAATGCTTGTTGTGCTCACCGCACAGGCAATCCATCGCAACCGAGGCTCACGCGAGACACGGCACCCACCGACCCCAGCAAGGCAGCACCCCGAAAAACGCAGATGAACCGCAATGAAGCTGCCGGCAACGGCGGCAAGGAGTGGGTATGTCCCGGGCTTTTTTCAATGAAATGTACGAAGCGAACGGCAGTTGCCGCCCGCATTATCAGGAGTTCGCCCGCTGGCTGGCGAACACCCCGCTCGAGCTGCTGGAGCAGCGCCGACGTGAGGCGGACTTGTTGTTCCACCGTGCCGGCATCACCTTCACCTTGTACGGCGACAGCCAGGACACTGAGCGCCTGATCCCCTTCGATATCATCCCGCGCAGCATCCGCGCCAGCGAATGGCGCACGGTCGAGCGCGGCTGTATCCAGCGTGTGCAGGCGCTTAACCTGTTCCTGCAGGACATCTACCACGACCAGCGCATCCTCAAGGCCGGTATCATCCCGCCCGAGCAGGTACTGGCCAACGAGGGCTACCAGATCGCCATGCAGGGCCTGGACCTGCACCGCGGGCTGTATGCCCACATCGCCGGTGTCGACCTGGTGCGCGATGGCGATGGCAGCTACTTCGTGCTGGAAGACAACCTGCGCACCCCCAGCGGCGTCAGCTACATGCTCGAAGACCGCAAGATGATGATGCGCCTGTTCCCCGAACTGTTTGCCGCCCAACGTATCGCCCCCATCGACCACTACCCCAACCTGCTGCTGGACACGCTCAAGAGCGCCAGCCCGCTGGACAACCCCACGGCCGTGCTGCTCACCCCCGGCCGTTTCAACAGCGCCTATTTCGAGCATGCGTTCCTGGCCCGTGAAATGGGCATCGAGCTGGTCGAAGGCGCCGACCTGTTCGTGCGTGACGAGCATGTCTACATGCGCACCACCGCCGGCCCACAGCAGGTTGATGTGATCTACCGCCGCCTGGACGACGACTACCTCGACCCGCTGTCGTTCAACCCGGACTCGATGCTCGGTGTACCAGGGCTGATCTCGGTGTACCGCGCCGGCAATGTGGTACTGGCCAACGCCGTCGGCACCGGCGTAGCCGACGACAAGTCGATCTACCCCTATGTCGACGACATGATCCGCTACTACCTGGGCGAAGAGCCGATCCTGAACAACGTGCCCACCTGGCAGTGCCGCAAGCCTGCGGATCTGTCCCACGTCCTGGCCCACCTGCCTGAACTGGTGGTCAAGGAAACCCAGGGCTCCGGCGGCTACGGCATGCTGGTTGGGCCGGCATCGACCAGTGCCCAGATCGAAGACTTCCGCGCGCGCATCAAAGCCCGCCCGCACGCCTATATCGCGCAACCCACCTTGTGCCTGTCCACCTGCCCGACCTTTGTCGACAGCGGCATCGCACCACGCCACATCGACCTGCGCCCGTTCGTGCTTTCGGGCAGTGAAACCCGCCTGGTGCCCGGCGGCCTGACCCGCGTGGCGCTGAAGGAAGGCTCTCTGGTGGTCAACTCGTCGCAAGGCGGCGGTACCAAGGACACCTGGGTGGTGGAGGACTGAACCATGCTTTCGCGAACCGCTTCCGACCTGTACTGGATGTCGCGCTACCTGGAGCGTGCAGAAAACCTCGCGCGCATGCTTGAGGTCAGCTATTCGCTGTCGTTGATGCCCCAGGCCGGGCGCAGCGATGGCCATGCCGAGCTGGCGATGTCGCTGCTGGCATCCGGCACGCTGGACGACTACATCCGCCGGCACACCGAGCTCGACACCGAGCGCATGCTGCACTTCTTCGCCCTCGACGCGACCAACCCCAGCAGCATCTATTGCTGCCTGCAGGCCGCCCGCACCAATGCCCATGCAGTGCGTGGCCGCATCACCGCCGACATGTGGGAAAACATCAACGCCACCTGGATCGAGATGCGCAATATCGCCAGCAATGGCCTTGGCCGCTATGGCATCAGCCAGTTCTGCGACTGGGTCAAGGAACGCTCGCACCTGTTCCGTGGCGCCACCTCCGGCACCATCATGCGCAACGATGCCTACAGTTTCATCCGCCTGGGCACCTTCCTGGAACGCGCGGACAACACCCTGCGCCTGCTCGATGCGCGCTATGAAATGTTCGGCGAAACCTCCGAAGAGGTCAGCGACGATTCCGCCCGTGGTTATTACCAGTGGAGCGCCTTGCTGCGTGCGCTGACCTCGTATGAAGCCTTCAACGAGATCTATCGCGCCGCCCCCAGCGCGCGGCCGGTGTCCGAGCTGCTGCTGTTGCGGGTGGACGTTCCACGCTCGCTGCATGCCTGCATCGAGGAACTGGACCTGATCCTGGCCGGCCTGCCGGGCAGTACCGGGCGCGCCGCACAGCGCATGGCGGCCGAACTCAACGCGCGCCTGCGCTACACCGCCATCGATGAAGTCCTCGAAGCGGGCCTGCACCCTTGGCTCAGCGATTTTATCGGCCGCATCAACCAACTGGGCCAGGCGGTCCATCACTCCTACCTGGAGGTTGTATGAAACTGTCCATTCGCCACGACACCACCTACAGCTATGCCAGCGACGTCAGCAACAGCATCCAGTTTCTGCGCCTGACGCCGCGCAGCAGCGCACGCCAACGCATCAATGAATGGCAACTGGGCCTGCCCTGCAAGGTCAAAAGCCAGATCGACCCGTACGGCAACATCCTGCATGTGCTGACCCTGGACAAACCCCACGGCCACCTGGCGCTGACTGCCAGCGGGCAAGTAGAGATCGACCCGGACTGCGAGCAGGAGGCCGAAAGCCAGTCTCCCCTGCCATTCCTGCGTGTCAGCCGCCTGACCCAGGCCGATGACGCGCTCAAGGCCTTCGCCACCCGACAATGTGGCGAGCACAGAGACCGGGCGGCACTGACGGGGCTGATGCAAGGCTTGGCCGAGCACATGCCCTACCGCCCGGGGGCCACTTCGGTGGGTACCACCGCGATCGAAGCATTCAACGGCGGCGCCGGGGTGTGCCAGGACCACACCCACGCCTTCCTGGCCTGCGCCCGCAGCCTGGGGGTGCCGGCACGCTACGTTTCGGGCTACCTGTGCACCGAGGACGAGCAGCACCTGGCCAGCCACGCCTGGGCAGAAGCCTGGATCGACGACGCCTGGTACAGCTTCGACATCACCAACCGCCTGACGCGGCCAGACCGTCACCTGAAGCTGGCGGTTGGCCTGGACTACCTCGATGCCTGCCCGGTCCGGGGCGTACGCCGCGGCGGCGGTATCGAATCGATGCAGGCCAGCGTTCACGTGCACCGCCAGTGACACGTTTGCAGCAGGCCGGTCTTGCCGCGCAGATGCGGCAAGACCGCTCCATATCCAATACCAGGGAAACCGCATGACTTACTGTGTCGCCATGCACCTTGAGGACGGGCTTGTCTTCATCAGCGATTCACGCACCAACGCCGGCATCGACCAGATCTCCACCTTTGCCAAGTTGTTCGTGTTCAGCGTGCCGGGCGAGCGGCTGATCGTGCTGCAGACCGCCGGCAACCTGGCAACCTCGCAGTCGGTGGTGAACCTGCTGCAGCAACGCAGCCAGGGCAGCGGCCCTCACCTGCTGAACGTTGGCACGCTCTACGATGCAACGGTGCTGGTCGCCGACACCCTGCGCGAAGTGGTCAACCGTGACCGCAGCAAACTTACGGGCGACATCGACCTGAGCAGTTCATTCATTGTCGGTGGCCAGATAGCCGGCGCACCCATGGCCATCTACAACGTCTACGCGCAGGGCAATTTCTTCCAGGCCACGCCAGACACCCCGTTCCTGCAACTGGGCGAAAGCAAATACGGGCGGCCTATTCTCGACCGCAACCTGCAATACCAGACGCCACTCGATGAGGCGTTGCGTTGCGGCCTGATTTCGTTCGACTCCACCATCCGCAGCAACCTGTCGGTGGGCATGCCGCTGGACTTGCTGGTGTACCGCGAAGGCAGCCTGGAATGCATGACACGCAAACGCATTACCGGTGAGGATGCGTATTACCAGCAGATTCGTAGGCAATGGAGCGATGGGTTGAAGCGGTTGTTGGCTGAGCTGCCTGCGCCGCCTTATAGCTGATTGAGCAAACCATTCGTACCCTCTAGTGCCTGTACCGGCCCCTTCGCGGGCTTGCCCGCGAAGGGGCCGGCACTGGCAGCACATCAGTGAGCCTCAGCACAAAGCCGGTGACTCACTTCATCATGCCCAACTCGGCATCATCCATGAGTGCCTTGGCCAAGGCACACAGGTAATGCGAGGCCCAAATCAGCTACGGTTTGTCTTCCATCAAGCCATCCAGGGTCATGTCCCGTGCGTAGCCCATCAACTCTGAAGCCTGCTCGCGAGCGCTCTGGCAAGGAATGCCGGCCTCGATACGGAACAGGGGGTGGGTCTGGTTTTCACCTTGGTAGAAGGTGGTTTTGCCGACGGTGAATTTGTTTTTCTGTGTGTACATCGCACTGTGTTCTCGGGAGGGCCACCGCCAACCCGCTGTCAAACGGAAAGGTGGCAGCTGTGTATCAGCATGCATGACATGCATTCATCCATGCTGTGAGGAGCCATCGTTTGAGTCGATCAAATCGCTGAAATCTAATGGGTGCAAACCAACAAGAAGCTCGCACGGAAGCGATCAGCGATAGAGATAACTACACGATGACTCCAACGTTCTCATTATTCGTCCTGGGCACTGCAATACTCCTGATCGTAGCCATGATCAGCAAATTCAAAGTCCACCCTTTTCTCGCGTTGATGGCCGCAAGCCTGGTGGTAGGTGTCGGCACCGGCATGGCGCCCACGGCAATTGTGGCCGCATTCGAGAAAGGCATGGGCGGCACGCTGGGCTTTCTCGCCGGTATCATCGGCCTGGGCAGTATCCTCGGCAAATTGCTGGAAGAGTCTGGAGGTGCCAAACGCATCGCCACCACGCTTTTGAACACGCTGGGTGAACGCAATGCCTCCTGGGCAATGATGCTCGTTGGCTTCATCGCCGGCATCCCGGTGTTCTTCGAGGTTGGCTTCGTCCTGTTGATTCCGCTGATCTACGTGGTCGCACGTCAAACCCGCATCAGCATGCTGTACCTCGGTGTGCCACTGGCCACCTCGCTGATGGTGGTGCACTGCATTCTTCCACCACACCCCGCCGCCACGGCCATTACCGGCATGCTCAATGCGGATATCGGCACTGTCATCCTGTACGGGCTGATCGTTGGCCTCCCGACCGCCATCGTCGCGGGCCCGCTGTGGGTGCGTTTCACCTGCCGACGTGAAGCCAGCGAATCCCAACAGGCCTTCCTGTCTGCACGCACGGTGACTCAAGCAGAAGAACAGCCAATGCCCGCCTTCGGCATCACACTCGCCACCGTACTGCTGCCGCTTCTGTTGATGGTTGGCAAAACTCTGGCAGTCACTGTTCTGGACAAGGGGTCTGCGCTGTATGAGTGGGTGGCGTTTTTCGGCAGCCCATTGATTGCCCTGACGCTGTCGGTGGTGTTCGCCTACTGGGCGCTTGGCTTGCGTCGCGGCCTGCACATGGCTGGCCTGCTGAGCCTGACCCAGCGCTGCTTCCCTCCCCTGGCCGGCATTCTGCTGATCATCGGTGCCGGTGGCGCCTTCAATGACATGCTCGTGGGCAGCGGTATCGGCAAGGCACTGGCCGATGTGCTCAACCATACGCAACTCAATCCGATCATCCTTGCCTGGTTGATTGCCGGGATCATGCACTTTGCTGTCGGCTCGGCCACCGTTGCAATGATCAGCGCGGCCGGCATGGTCATGCCGATGCTTGGCCAGCATCCGGAATACAACCGGGAAATCCTGGTGATCGCTATCGGCGCCGGGGCCATCGGCTGGCCCCACATCACCGACTCGGCGTTCTGGGTGGTGAAGGAATACCTGGGCCTTTCCCTGAGCGACGCACTGAAGAAGTTCACGGCCGCTACAGTACTGGCCTCGGTAGTTGCCTTGTGCCTGACCCTGCTCCTTTCGAAGATTGTCTGATCTACTCTGCACATACTGCGCAACAGGTGAAATCATGATTCACGGAAAAACCCTTGAAGCCTGGCAACAAAGCCACCCGATCATCGCCGACCTGGTTGCCCTGAAAGAGACCAGCTGGTTCAACCCTGGTATCGCCGGAGCTGCCGAGGCCCTGCACGACGTAGGCCTGACGGCTGCTGACGTGCTGGCGACAAGCGTACGGTTGCAGCGATTTGCACCTTACCTCGCCACCGTGTTCCCCGAGACAGCCGCTACCGGTGGTGTCATCGAATCGCACATCACGCCGCTGGCGCAGCTTCGCGAACTTCTAATCGAGGAAGGATCACTGCAAAACGTGGGCAGCCTGTGGCTCAAGGCGGACAGTGACTTGCCTATTTCCGGCTCGATCAAAGCCCGGGGCGGTATTCATGAAGTGCTCAAGCACGCCGAAGACCTGGCCTTGGCGGCCGGCTTGATCACGCCAACGGATGACTACAGCAAACTGGCCAGCGACCAGGCCCGCGCATTCTTCAGCCAGTACAAGATCGCCGTAGGTTCAACCGGCAACCTCGGGCTGTCGATTGGCATCATGAGCGCCAAGCTGGGCTTCCAGGTAAGCGTGCACATGTCGTCTGACGCAAGGCAATGGAAGAAGGACAAGCTGCGTGCCAACGGCGTAACGGTGGTAGAGCATGCCTCCGACTACAGCGTGGCGGTCGAGCAAGGGCGCCAGCAGGCGGCTTCTGACTCCAGCTGTTACTTTGTCGACGACGAAAACTCCCCGCAGCTGTTCCTCGGCTATGCCGTTGCCGCCGAGCGCTTGGCACGCCAATTCGACCAGGCCGGCATCCAGGTGAACGCAGATCATCCGCTGTTCGTGTACCTGCCGTGCGGCGTCGGGGGCGGCCCCGGTGGTGTCGCATTCGGGCTGAAGCTGGTGTTCGGCGATGCGGTGCACTGTATCTTTGCCGAGCCCACCCACTCCCCCTGCATGCTGCTGGGTGTCTATACCGGCCTGCACGATGAAACCAGTGTGCAAGACTTCGGCATCGACAACATCACCGCCGCCGACGGCCTAGCGGTCGGTCGCCCGTCCGGATTTGTCGGCAAGGCCATGCAGCGGCTGATAGATGGTTACTACACGGTGACCGACGAAGCGCTGTACCGCTTGATGGTCATCGCCTATGAGCAGGACAAGGTCAAACTGGAACCCTCTGCCCTGGCCGGCGTACCCGGTATGGTACGGGTACTGCAAGCAGGTGAGTACCTGGCGCGCCAGGGCTTCACCCCCGCTCAGCTTCAGCAGGCCACTCACCTCGTCTGGGGCACGGGTGGCAGCATGGTACCGGACGATGAGTTCAACGCCTACCTGGCGAAGGGGTACAGCTTGCAGGCAAACGTGTAACCGCAGTCAGTACATTGTGCGAAAGGATTGATAGATGAAAAAAACCGGCGCCGCCGCCGTGAAACTCAATGGCTCGCACCTGGGCAGCCTGCATGTTTTTCTGGTGGCCGCACGGCACTTGAGCTTTTCGCGGGCCGCGGATGAGCTGTGCCTGACGGCCAGCGCTGTAAGCCATCGCATCAATCGCCTCGAAGATGAACTGGCGCTCAAGCTGTTCCATCGCATGCCGCGCAAGGTCAGCCTCACCGAAGACGGCGAGCGCCTGTTCGCGGTCATGCAGCGGACCATGGATGAGCTCAGCGAGGCCGTGCAGGAACGCGCTCACGCCGAGATCGCCGGCCAACTGACATTGTATGTACGCCCGTCAGTAGCACAATGCTGGCTGGTGCCGCGGCTTGCGCAGTTCACTTCCCACTACCCTGATATCCAGCTGGATATCAGGGTGGGCAATGAGAGCATCGACTACCGCACACGCAAGATCGACCTGGTCCTCTGTTACTCGGATGGCCATCACCCCGGGCTCAAGACCCTCCACTTGATGAACGAGCGGATCGCCCCCGTGTGCTCCCCCCATTACGCAGAAATCCATGCATTGACCGGCGACCTGCACCGGCTGGACCACTGCACCGCCTTGCATGACGTAGCAGCCTGGGACAATGCTGCATTCGATGCAGAGTGGCAGCTGTGGGCCAGCACCACCGGCGCCGGTATTACCCCTCCACACCGGTTTCTAACATTCGATCGCTCCGACCTTTGCACACTCGCAGCGCTGAACCATGCCGGCATCGCCATCGGCCGGGAACAACTGGTCAGAGAGCGCATTGCACGCGGTGAGCTGGTCCTGCCGTTGGGTGGTTTCGTCGAGACCCCCAGCTATGGCTACTACCTGGTCTACCCGCCTCATGACCCGATGCCCAGACGGTTGCAGGTGTTGATCGACTGGCTTGTGGAATGCGCCCAAGCGCCCGACTCAAGCCATTGACTTGCTCAACCACGGATGCACTGCGCAAACACCAGTTCCTGCAAATAGGCCACATTGAACCGGGTCCAGGGCGTCACGGCCTTCTGGTTGGTCCGGAAGATCGCCTCCGGCGGTAGCCTCCCGCACCCGGTTCTGGAGGCGCATCGGGTGCCGCAGGTAATGCCCTTCGCTGAGGATCACATCCGCCGTGCGTTCGCACAGTTCCGAACAACTGGTGTGCAACCTCATCTGCAAGTCGGCCAACTCGTCGATGACGGGTAGTAGCCCGGGTTTTCCACCAGCACCGCATCGCCCGGTACCACGAAGCGGCGAATGATCAGGTCCAGCGCATGGTTGGCGCCAAGCACATGACCCACGCCGTCCCCACGGCATTGCTCGGCATCCCCGGCGACACCATGGCCCCACCCCTGATGCGCGAAGCCAACTTCCTGCGCAACCTGGGCGTACCGCATATCGCCCTGCGCAAGATGATCTCCGGTGCGGTCATCGCTGCCCTGGTGGCAGAGCCGTTGGCAGTGCTGTGGGCCTCGGTGCTGGCGCTGCTGCCCTTCGTGCTGGCGATCATCGCCTTGCAGACCCTGACCGGCCAGCACTGCCTGAACACCACCACCGACCAGCGTTATTTAAAGTCACGTTAGTGAGTAGACTAACATTCTACAATGCTGACCGAAGAGCAAGATTTTACTCACAACTGGATCCAAAGTTAACGGTGTGCCCTGGTTGCTCTAGTTCGCTGTAGGTCGTTAACGGGCGATGATGAATTACCCCAACAACTGGCTCAATACCGCGCGCAGTTTCCCCGGTTTAACCGGCTTGTTCAGCAGCGGCGCCCCCAACTTCTGCAAGCCCCGACGGCACTGGTCGCTGCGGTCGGCGGTAATGATCACCGCTGGTATCGCAACCGCAAAATGCTCACGCAAGTGCTTGACCACCTGGCAGCCCACCACCCCATGGTCGAGGTGGTAGTCGGCCAGGATCAATTCCGGAGCCCGCCCCTGCAACGCCAGCAAAGCTGCCTCCTGATCGGTTGCAGTGACCACTTCACAGCCCCACTGCTCCAGCAACGCGCCCATGCTCTCGAGGATGCTCACTTCGTTGTCCAGCACCAGCAAGCGGCGGCCCGGCAGCGGGTTGCCGGCACTTGGCAGCGGCACAGCCTGGTGAACGGCCAGCGGCACTTCTTTGCCAATCGGTACCTCGATACTGAACATCGAGCCGCGCCCCGGCCATGAACGTACCTCGATCCGGTAACCGAGAATCTTGGCAATCCGTTCAACGATAGCCAGCCCCAGCCCCACCCCTTTGCGATCCGCAGCACGGCCGACGTCCAACTGGTTGAATTCGAGGAAAATGGCATCCAGCCGATCCGCAGCAATGCCCCGGCCAGTGTCCCACACCTCAAGCCGCAGATGCTCGCCACGGCGCCTGGCACCTAGCAGTATCCGGCCTTCGTCGGTGTAGCGGCAGGCATTGCTGAGGAAGTTGCGCAGAATGCGCGTCAGCAACCGCAGGTCGGTGCTGATGGCATGGTCAGCGATACGTGCGTGCAGCGTCAGGCCTGCCGCATCAGCCACTGTGCGAAACTCCGAGACCAGCGGCGCGAAGACTTCGTCGAGACGGTACACGGCCACGTCCGGTTTGACCGCTGCCTGGTCGAGCCGGGAAATGTCCAGCAGGTCGGTCAACAGGTCTTCGGCGCCTTCCAGGGCCTGGTGGGTGCGCTCCACCAGCACATGCTCGGCCTCTGGCAAAGGCCGTTCGCGCAAGGTAGAGATCAGCAAGCGGGCGGCGTTCAGCGGTTGCAGCAAGTCATGGCTGGCGGCGGCAAGGTATTTGTCCTTGCTGCGGTTGGCGGCCTCTGCGGCATCCCGGGCCTCCAGCAATTCATCGGTACGCGCAGCAACCCGTTGTTCCAGTTCGTCGTTGAGCTGTTGCAAACGCTGCTGGGCCTGCTTGCGTTCGGTGATGTCGGCGACAAAACCTTCCACCAGCCCTTCCTGCCCTGGCTTTAGCAGCAGGTTCATCAGCACATCCAGGTGGCTGCCATCCTTGCGGCGCAGGCGGGTTTCGTAGCCGTGCAGGCTGCGCTCACGGGCGAGGATCGCGGTAATCGCCTGCAGTTCTTCGGCGCCGCCGTCAAACAGGTGAGTGGCCAGGTCAGTCAGGGAAAACAGCACCGCTTGCGGGTCGTCGTAGCCAAGCATGCGCGCCAACGCCGGGTTGGCGGCACGCATGCCGTCCTGCAGGCTGGCCTGGAAAATGCCGTGCACGGCGTTTTCGAACAGCCATTTATAGCGGTTGCGTTCGGCTTCCAGTTCGTCCAGGCGGGCAGAAAGCTCCGGATAATGGCTTTTGCGCGCCGAGTGGTCGCCGAGCCCCAGCAGCCCGGCCAGCGCCCGCTGCTGCTCGTCAGAGGGCCTCGCCATAGACCACCTCGACATCACGCTGGCTCGACGCGCGGGGGTTGGTGAGAATGCACGGATCATCCATCGCATGCTGCGACAGGAACGGAATATCGGACGTGCGCACGCCGTGCAGGCCCAGGGTTTCGTGGAAGCCGATGGCGTGCTTCAGGGCGATCAGGTGTTCCACCAGGCGCCCGCAAATCTGCCGGTGGTTGAGGCCACGGCAATCAATGCCGAACACCTCGGCAATCACCTTGAAGCGCTCCGGCGCCGAGCTGTAGTTGAACGCCACCACGTGCTCCACCAGCACCGCGTTGCACAAGCCATGGGGCAGGTCCAGAAACCCGCCAAGGCTGTGCGACATCGCGTGCACTGCACCCAGGATCGCGTTGGAAAACGCAAGCCCCGCCTGCATGCTGCCCAGCATGATCTTCTCGCGCAGGGCGATATCGGTGGGGTTGGCGATCATCTCCACCAGGTTGCCATTGATCAGGCGCATGGCTTCCAGCGCGTGGGGGTCGGTCAGCGGGCCATGGCCGGTGGACACGAAGGCCTCGATGGCATGCACCAGCGCATCGATACCAGTACAGGCCGACAGGAACGGGTCCATGCTCAGGGTGGTTTGCGGGTCGATCAGCGACACATCCGGCACCACCGCCTTGCTGACGATGGAGAACTTCATGCGTTCCTGCTGGTTGGAAATGATCACGAACTGCGACACGTCCGCCGAGGTGCCGGCGGTGGTGGGGATCAGGATCAGCGGCGGGCTGGGCACGCGGATCATGTCCACGCCTTCGAATTCGAGGATGCTGCGCCCATGGGCAACCACGATGCCGATGGCCTTGCCGCAATCCATCGGGCTGCCGCCGCCCACGGCGACGATCACGTCGCAGTGGTTTTGCCGGTAGATTTCGGCGCCGAGCATCACCTCTTCCACCCGTGGGTTGGGCGATACAGCCGTATACAGGCAGTAGTCGATGCCCTGCGCCTGCAGGCTGGCTTCCACATCCGCCACCCAGCCGGCGGCAATCACGCCGGGGTCGCTGACCACCAGCACCTTGCGGGCGCCGAAGGTTTTGGCGTAATTGGCAACGTTATGCCGGCAACCGGCACCGAAGATGATTTCAGGCGATACAAACTTGCGAAGCGGGCTGAAACTCTGGCTCATCGTGAAGCCTGTTCTTATTGTTCTGGAAGGTAACTGCCAGCGTAAAGCATCCCGCAGCGAAAGCAACCAGACCAAAGCGTGGCACTGGCTCAACCACAGGGAATCAGGGGGAACCGGCCACCGTGGCGATGGCCGGGCGGCACATCAACGATTGGCGAAATACATCGTCACTTCAAAGCCGATGCGCAGGTCGGTAAAGGCGGGTTTATTCCACATGGGCAATCCTCTTCTTATGCCGGGGGATTCCGGTAGAGGCATTAATGCACGGGAACGGACTGAGCCGAATGCTACTTTGGAAGGAAGTTGCAGAGTGCATTGGTAGGAGGGAGAAGATACCTGTGCCGGCCTATTCGCGGGTAAACCCGCTCCCACAGGTACCGCACAAGTCTTGAAAACTGTGCAATCCCTGTGGGAGCGGGTTTACCCGCGAAGAAGGCGACGCGGTTTAGAAGAAGCCCAATGGGTTGATGTCGTAGCTCACCAGCAAGTTCTTGGTCTGCTGATAGTGGTCAAGCATCATCTTGTGGGTCTCACGGCCCACCCCCGACTTCTTGTACCCGCCAAACGCCGCATGCGCCGGGTACAGGTGATAGCAGTTGGTCCACACGCGGCCAGCCTTGATCCCACGGCCCATGCGGTAAGCACGGTTGATATCGCGGGTCCAGAGGCCGGCACCCAGGCCAAACTCGGTGTCGTTGGCGATCGCCAGCGCTTCGGCTTCGTCCTTGAAGGTGGTCACGCCCACCACCGGCCCGAAGATTTCCTCCTGGAACACGCGCATCGCGTTGGTGCCCTTGAGCAGGGTCGGCTGGATGTAGTAACCCGTGGCCAGGTCGCCTTGCAGCCGCTCGGCAGCACCACCGGTGAGCAGCTGCGCACCCTCTTCCCGGGCGATATCCAGGTAAGAGAGGATCTTGTCATATTGCTGTTCCGAAGCCTGGGCGCCCACCATGGTCTCGGTGTCCAACGGGTTGCCCCGGGTGATCTTGGCGATCTTTTTCATCACCTCGGCCATGAACGGCTCGTAGATCGACTCCTGGATCAGCGCCCGCGACGGGCAAGTGCACACTTCGCCCTGGTTGAAGAACGCCAGCACCAGGCCTTCGGCGGCCTTTTCGATGAACGCGGGCTCCGCCTGCATGATGTCTTCGAAGAAGATGTTCGGCGACTTGCCGCCCAGTTCGACAGTAGACGGGATGATGTTCTCGGCGGCGCATTTCATGATGTGCGAGCCCACCGGGGTGGAGCCGGTGAAGGCGATCTTGGCAATGCGCTTGCTGGTGGCCAACGCCTCGCCAGCCTCACGGCCAAAGCCCTGGACGATGTTCAGCACGCCGGCCGGCAGCAGGTCGGCAATCAGCTCAGCAAAAATGGTGATCGACAGCGGTGTCTGTTCAGCCGGTTTGAGCACTACGCAGTTGCCGGCAGCCAGGGCCGGGGCAAGCTTCCAGGCTGCCATCAGCAGCGGGAAGTTCCACGGGATGATTTGCCCGACCACACCCAGCGGCTCGTGAATGTGATAGGCCACGGTGCCTTCGTTGATCTCGGCCGCCCCGCCTTCCTGGGCACGAATGCAGCCGGCGAAATAGCGGAAGTGATCGGCCGCAAGCGGCACGTCGGCATTGAGCGTTTCGCGCACGGCCTTGCCGTTGTCCCAGCTTTCGGTAACGGCCAGCACCTCCAGGTTCTGCTCGATACGGTCGGCGATTTTCAGCAGCACCAGGGCGCGGTCCTGCACCGAGGTCTTGCCCCAGGCTTCAGCGGCGGCATGCGCAGCGTCCAGCGCCCGATCGATGTCCTGAGCGGTGGAGCGCGGGAATTCGGCGATCGGCTGGCCATTGACCGGCGAGCTGTTGGTGAAGTACTGGCCAGCCAATGGCGGCACGAACGCGCCGTTGATGAAGTTGCCATAGCGTGGCTTGAAGGACACGACGGCGCCTGGAGTTCCGGGTTGTGCGTAGATCATGCTGAGCCTCTGTGGGTCGATGCCTGTCCAGCGACAGGCGATGCAGCGATGGTAAAAAGCCCCGCGTGCCAGGCGAATGCATCGTTGGCAGCGGGGCTCTCCTCATTTGGTAGTAGGCGGCAGGGCCGCAGCCTTACGGCTTGGCGCTGGCCGTTTGCTGCAACTGCTTGGGCAGCTTGAAGGTCCAGAGCATGCCGCCCTGGTTGAAGTCCTTGACCCGCTTGGCCACTTCGCCGCCCCACAGCGGTACGGCGCCGCCCCACCCGGAAACCACCGACACATATTGCTCGCCGTCCATTTCCCAGGTCACGGGCGAGCCGAGCACGCCGGAGCCGGTCTGGAATTCCCAGACCTTGTCACCGGTCTTGGCGTTGAAGGCCTGCAGGAAACCTTCCGGCGTACCGGTAAACACCAGGTTGCCCTTGGTGGTCAGCACCCCGCCCCACAGCGGCGCGTAGTTCTTGTGGCGCCACACTTCCTTGCCGCTGATCGGGTCGATGGCACGCAGCACGCCGATGTAGTCTTCGTTGAGCGGCTTGATGGTGAAGCCGGCACCGAGGAACGCCGCACCCTTCTTGTAGGCAATGCCTTCGTTCCAGATGTCCATGCCCCACTCGTTGGACGGCACGTAGAACAACCCGGTGTCCTTGTTGTAGGCCATCGGCATCCAGTTCTTGGCACCGAGGAAGGCCGGCGCGACGAACACCGAGCTGCCTTTGGCCTCGCTACCCGGTGCGCCCGGGCGGCTGGCTTCGTTGTAGATCGGCCGCCCGTCCTTGTCCAGGCCGGTGGCCCAGGTGATCTTGTCGACGAAGGGGAAGCCACGGATGAACTTGCCGTTGGTGCGGTCCAACACGTAGAAGAAGCCGTTACGGTCGGCGGTGGCGGCGGCCTTGATCTCTTTGCCGCCGTCCTTGTAGTTGAACGAAATCAGCTCGTTGACGCCGTCGAAGTCCCAGCCGTCATGCGGCGTGCTCTGGAAGTGCCACTTGATGGTGCCGTCGTCCGGGTTCAACGCCAGGCGCGACGAGGAATACAGGTTGTCGCCAGGGCGCAGGTGCGAGTTCCATGGCGCCGGGTTGCCGGTGCCGAACAGGATCAGGTTGGTTTCCGGGTCGTAGTAACCGCCCAGCCACGGCGCAGCGCCGCCGGTCTTCCACAGGTCGCCTGGCCAGGTCTTGCCCGCCTCGCCGCCGGAGATACCGTTTTCGATGGCCTTGCCGTCTTTGTACACGTAGCCCATATGCCCTTCCACGGTAGGGCGCATCCACAGCAGCTCGCCGTTCACCGGGTTGTAGGCCTGGATCTTGCCCACCACGCCGAACTCGCCACCGGCCACGCCGGTGATCAACTTACCGTTGACGATCATGGGCGCGGCACTGATGGAATAGCCTTCCTTGTGGTCGGCCACCTTCTTGCTCCACACCACCTTGCCGGTGTCCTTGTTCAAGGCCACCAGCTTGGCGTCCAGCGTGCCGAAGAACACCAGGTCGCCGTACAGTGCCACGCCCCGGTTGATCACGTCGCAGCACGGGCGAATGTCATCCGGCAGGCGCGCATCGTATTGCCACAGTTTCTTGCCGGTGCGGGCGTCCACGGCAAACACCCGCGAGTAGGAGCCGGTCAGGTACATCACCCCGTCCTTGATCAGCGGCTGGGCCTGCTGGCCGCGCTGCTTCTCACCGCCAAAAGAGAACGCCCAGACCGGGCGCAGTTCCTTGACGTTGTTGGCATTGAGCAGGTCCAGCGGGCTGTAGCGCTGGCCCTGCACGCCCAGGCCATTGGTCACGATCTGCTGCGGGTTCTTCGGGTCCTGAAGGATTTCTTCATTGCTGACAGCGGCGTGGGCCGCACCAGCAAGCAGCATGGCGCTGAACACCAGGCTCACGGCGAACAAGGGGCGACGCGGGGATCGGGTCATGACGGCTACCTTTGGTTTTTTGTTGTATCCGGGAAAATTTCCCGGTGTGCCGGGAATTCTTGGTCCCGACCCGGTTGCCAACAATTGCCCGCAGTGCGGAGATTTCTAGTTCCTTGGTACAAGGCTGGCGGACGGTTCACTATCAACGCGCTGTAAACGCTGACGCTCATAACGCGGATACAGGTGACTGACGCTGCGAATCAACTCGTACCGCGTCAGGCTGATACCGGCAAATCGCGCGGGGATGGGGCTGCGGATCATCTCGGCCATGTCATCACCACGGGCCGCGCCGTCGCGCATCAGGCCATCCAGCCAGCCCAGGTAGTCGCGCATCTGCGCAAAGGGCCGGGCATCGCTGGCAACCGGACCATGACCCGGCACCAGCTGCTTCCAGGGCAGCGCTTGCAAGGTGTCCAGATCCTTGAGCCACACCTCCAGCCCCGGGCTGTTGGGCGTGGTCAGGGCACGCTCGTAAAACACCAGGTCGCCGGCGAACAGCACGCCGGTCTTTTCATCCAGAATCGCCAAGTCGGCACCGGTATGCCCGCCCAGGGCCAGCAGACGCAGCCGGTGCCCGCCGACCTCGTGGATACCCGCCTCCAGCACACGGCTGGGCAGCACGACTTCGGTGCCGCGCATCCAGTCGCCGACCAGGCGGTACATGTTCTCAGCCATGGCATCGCCCTGCTGGCGCAACAAATCACCGGTACCGGCCAATGCCCCGATAGGGACATCGGTGAAGGCCTGGTTGCCCAGCACATGGTCGGGGTGATGATGGGTCAGCAGCACCTCCAGCACCGGCTTTTCGGTGGTGGAGGCGATGGCCTGGCGCAGCGCTTCGCCGTAGCGTTTCGAGGGGCCGCTGTCGATCACCACCACACCGCTGTCGGTGACGATGAACGCGGTGTTGACGATGTTGCCGCCGTTGCTCCTGGCGAAATTGTCGGTGCTGCCTTCCAGCAGCCAGGTATCTGCGGCTATTTGCCGAGGTGCAAGCCGATATTCAAAGTCAGCCCAGGCCGGCAGGCCCAGGCACAGCAGCAACAAGGGTATCCAACGCATACAGGCGCCTCTGGTCACAGGTGAAGTCGGGCAACAGGGTCAGGGCACCGCCGCCTCGAACTGGTTGCCACTGTTGTCCTGCAGCACCAGCCGGGTCGGCCCGGGGCCCTGGATATCGAACCCGAGGTTGGGGTTTTCGCTGACGGCCGGGTACAGCTCGAGGTGGGCCAGGCGCTGGCCGTTCGCATCTTGCAACTCGGCCTGGTTGAGGAAGAATTCGGGAATGCCGCTGACCAGGCCGTTATCCATCGGGTGAGCCACCTGCAGGCGCAAGCGGCTGCTGTCGCCACGCGGGTAGCGCCCGCCCAGCACTTCGCCGAGGTGCTCCTCCCAGCCAGGTTGCGTGCGCACCACACTGGGTGCGGTGCAGCCACCGCCAGCGGCGTCGATCAGGGTCGAGCCGACGTGCCACAGGCCGTCACGCGTCTGCACCGCAGCGCGCAGCGGCGTGGCCTGTTCGATGCGGATGCGGATCGACAACCAGGGCAGCACGCGCTCGCCGGGCTGGAAATCGACAATACGCGGCAAAGGGTTCAGCTCCGCCCAGGCGATGATACGTACCACATCGCCAGAAAACGCCCGGGCATCGATCTCCAGCGGCACCTGGCGCGCGTCCTCGGCAAACGGCGGCGCCAGAAGCTTGACCCGGTCGTCGAAGACGAACGCGGCCTGGCCCAGTAGCTGCTTGTGGTAGAAGTCCCACATTACCGAGGGTACCGGGTCTGTCTGGGTACCTTGCGTGGCCGCCAGGGCCGCACAAGGCATCCAGCAGGCCAGCAAAAAAGTCGCTCGCCAGTTCATGGCCTGCTCCTATTGATACATCTCCGGGACCTCGTAACGCAGGCCGTAAGCAGCATACATGGCCTTGAGCCGGCCATCACGGATCATCGCTTCGAGGGCTTCTTCCACGGCATAGGCCAACTGGCGATTGCTTTCATGCACCGCCATGCCAATCTCCCAGGCCTGCTTGCCCAGGTTGGGGTAGGCGTTTTCCGCCAGCGCCAGTTGCGGATCGGCAGCCTGGTGCAGTTGCCAGTCAACCTCGCCGCGCATGGCCATCACCGCGTCCACCTGCCCGGCCTGCATCGCGGCGAACGCCTGTTGCACACCGGGGTAATGGTGGGTTTTGGCACTGAGCATGCCGTTGAACACCGACGTCAGGTAAAACGACGGCACGCTGTCTACCTCGACCCCGATGGGGTGCTGCTGGAACACTGCCACACTGGCCACCGATGCCAGTCGACGGCGGTCGTACGCGACTTGCCAGCGCTCTTCCTGATAGGGGCCGAACATCACCACCTGGCCGTTTTCCAGCTCGCCCACCTCGTTGCGTTTTTGCGCATAGTCGTGGTCGTAAGGCACCCGCATCATCAGGTCGGCCAACTGCTGGTGGCGCAGCGGGCTGCCGCGCCAGATATAATCGCGCAGGTCATCGTCGAGCTTTTCCCCGGGCGGCGCCCACATCAGATGCAGGCGCACCCCCATGGCCGTGGCCAGGGCCTGTGCCAGCTCCACATCCACACCGCGGGGCTTGCCGTGGTCCTCGAAACTGTAAGGGGCAAAATCCTTGTACACCGCCACCTTCAACTCGCCGGCAGCGATGATCGCGTCATAGTTGCGCACCTGCGCCTGGGCTGCTGCGCAACACAGCAGCAGGCCGCTCAACAGCACCGCCCACAGACGCATGGCCGTCACTCCTCGACGTGCACGCTGTCCAGATAGGTACGTACCGCCCACAAGGCTTCCTGGCTCAGGTAGTCGGCCATCTTCGGCATGTACACGCGGCCGTCGCGAACCGCGCCATGGCGTACCCGCTCGACGAACCACTCATCGCCCGCCTCACCCGCATCAAGCATGCGCAGGTCGGGCGCAATGCCACCGGATTTCGCTTCAAGGCCATGGCAGGCGGCGCAATTCTGGTTGTAGGCAGAAGCGCCGATTTCCACGGCCTTGTCGTGCTCCGGCGAAGTACGGTACGGGTTGACCGCCGCCCAGCCGTCGCCGTCCAGGCTTACGCCAGCGTCCTTGATCGGGGTCAGGCCTTTGGTCTCCACCGCCTGGGGCACCACGTTGCCATGAGCCCAGGCCGTACCGCTCAGCACAGCCGCAGCCAGCAGCCCTGTAGCCAGCAACACATTGCGTTTTGTTGTCATTGTTATGCCCTCACCATTGCACGCAAAGCCTCAACCACAGAGGCCGTGCCGCCATCTTAAAAACAGCCCGCAGGCGGTCGAATGCTGCTTTGGTGGCCGGGCCTTACTCCCTTGGTAGTAGGGCTTGTGGTGAAGGGCCAATTGAGGTGCCGCTCGGGAACTATTCCCGGCAAGGGCGGGATATTTTCCGTATCCGGCCAAGGCTGCATCGCCGCACCCTGTGCAGGCCAAAACCTCCACAGGGAACTGCAACCATGACAACAAGAACGCTACCCGCCCTTTCCCCTCTGGCCCTCAGCGTGCGGGCCCTGCTGCTGGCCGGTAGCCTGGCCCTGAGCAACGCGGCCATCGCGGCCACCCCCCCAGCGGCACCTGCCGGCAAGAACGTGACCTGGGAAGACATCGCCAACGACCACCTGACCACCAAGGACGTGCTGCAATACGGCATGGGCACCAATGCCCAACGCTGGAGCCCGTTGGCCCAGGTCAACGACAAGAACGTGTTCAAGCTCACCCCGGCGTGGTCCTATTCCTTCGGTGACGAGAAGCAGCGCGGCCAGGAATCCCAGGCCATCGTCAGTGACGGCGTGGTCTACGTCACCGGCTCCTACTCGCGGGTATTCGCCCTGGATGCCAAAACCGGCAAACGCCTGTGGACCTACAACCACCGCCTGCCCGACAACATTCGCCCGTGCTGCGACGTGGTCAACCGCGGGGCGGCGATCTACGGCGACAAGATCTACTTCGGCACCCTGGACGCGCGGGTCATCGCCCTGGACAAGCACACCGGCAAGGTGGTGTGGAACAAGAAGTTCGGCGACCACAGCGCCGGCTACACCATGACCGGCGCCCCGGTGCTGATCAAGGACAAGACCAGCGGCAAGGTGCTGCTGATCCATGGCAGCTCCGGCGATGAGTTCGGTGTGGTCGGCCAGCTGTTCGCCCGCGACCCGGAAACGGGTGAAGAAGTGTGGATGCGGCCCTTCGTCGAAGGCCATATGGGCCGGCTGAACGGCAAGGACAGTACCCCGACCGGCGACGTCAAGGCGCCGTCCTGGCCAGATAACCCAACCACCGAGACCGGCAAGGTCGAAGCCTGGAGCCACGGCGGCGGCGCCCCTTGGCAAAGTGCAAGCTTCGATGCCGAGACCAACACCATCATCGTCGGCGCTGGCAACCCCGGCCCCTGGAACACCTGGGCACGCACCTCCAAGGATGGCAACCCCCACGACTACGACAGCCTCTACACCTCGGGCCAGGTCGGCGTCGACCCAAGCACCGGCGAGGTGAAGTGGTTCTACCAGCACACGCCCAACGATGCCTGGGACTTCTCTGGCAACAACGAGCTGGTGCTGTTCGACTACAAGGACAAGGACGGCAAGGTGGTCAAGGCCACCGCCCACGCCGACCGCAACGGCTTCTTCTACGTGGTCGACCGCAACAACGGCAAGCTGCAGAACGCCTTCCCGTTCGTGGACAACATCACCTGGGCCAGCCACATCGACCTGAAAACCGGTCGCCCGGTAGAAAACCCTGGCCAGCGCCCACCCAAGCCGCTGCCGGGTGAAACCAAGGGCAAACCGGTGGAAGTGTCACCGCCATTCCTCGGTGGCAAGAACTGGAACCCCATGGCCTACAGCCAGGACACCGGCCTGTTCTACATCCCCGGCAACCAGTGGAAGGAGGAGTACTGGACCGAGGAAGTGAACTACAAGAAAGGCTCGGCGTACCTGGGCATGGGCTTCCGCATCAAGCGCATGTACGACGACCACGTCGGCACCCTGCGGGCGATGGACCCGACCACCGGCAAGCTGGTGTGGGAGCACAAGGAGCACCTGCCACTGTGGGCCGGCGTGCTGGCCACCAAGGGCAACTTGGTGTTCACCGGCACCGGCGACGGCTTCTTCAAGGCCTTCGACGCCAAGACGGGCAAGGAGCTGTGGAAGTTCCAGACCGGCAGCGGCATCGTTTCGCCGCCCATCACCTGGGAGCAGGACGGCGAACAGTACATCGGCGTGACCGTGGGCTACGGCGGCGCCGTGCCGTTGTGGGGCGGTGACATGGCTGAGCTGACCAAGCCGGTGGCCCAGGGTGGTTCGTTCTGGGTGTTCAAGATCCCGAGCTGGGACAACAAGACCGCGCAGCGTTGATCGCCAGCGGGGAGCGGGCCAACCCCCTCCCCGCTTTTGCTCATCTTCCGCCAGGAGCCTTCTACCATGAACTACCTGCCCTATGCCTTGCTGTTGGTACTCTCCCCCGCCATGGCGGTAAGTGCCGACGAAGATGGCAACGATGCCCCCTTGACCGTCAACGGTTGCGTGATTGCCGAAGCCAGCCAGTGCCCGGGGGCCAACCTTCGCGGCGCCAACCTGGCCAACCAGGACCTGCGCAAGATGAACCTGGCCGGCGCCGACCTGCGTGAGGCCGACCTGCGCCATGCCCGGCTGGACCTGGCCAACCTGGAAAAGGCTCGCCTACAAGGCGCCAACCTGACCCGCGCCAGCCTGCAGCAGAGCAACCTGCGCCTGGCTGACCTGAGCAACAGCAAGTTGGTCGCCATCCAGGGCTGGGGCATGTTCGCCCAAGGCGCGCAGTTCGAGAAAGCCGACCTCGGCGCGGCCTACTTGCAGTTCGCCCGGCTGTCAGGAGCAAAGATGCACCAGGCCAACCTGCAGGCCGCAGATCTGGAAATGGCCTGGCTGAGCAAGACGGACCTGCAGGAGGCCAACCTGGGGGACGCTAATCTGCAAGAAGCCAAATTTGGCCAGAGCAACCTGGAACGCGCCGATTTGCGCGGGGCGCGGCAGCATTACGGGAATTTTCAGGAGGCCAACATGGAGGGGTGCAAGGGGTGCCCTGAGACTTGGGATAATTGAGCGAAGGGTTCGCCGGTGCATATTCAGCGCCTGTGAGATCAAGCGCCGCGCGGGCGGCGCTCGGTCTCACAGGCGCCGCAGCTATCACGTCGAATCACCCCGCCACCCGCACCACCCCCAGATCAATCCCCAGATGTACCAGCTCGGCATGCGAGCTGACCTGCAACTTGCTCTTGAGCAAGGTCAGGTGATTGGACACAGTCTTGCCACTGATACACAACTGCTCGGCAATCACCCGCGCCGGAGTGCCTTTGGCCAACATCGTGAAAATCTCCAACTCACGCTGGGTCATGCGCTGCAAACGCGGGTCATTGGCACTTTGTTGTGACGTGCAAGCCAACTGGGTAGCCAAAGGCTGTTCGATATAAGCATGCCCGGCCAACACCCGCTGCACCGCCTCGATCAACACCTCGGGCGCCGAGTTTTTGGTCAGGTAACCCAAGGCCCCGGCTTCAAGCGCCTGGCGCACCAGCGGCAGCTCATCGTGCATGCTGAAAAACAGCACCCGCAACTGGGGCAGGCGCTGGCGCAGGCGGCGGGTGGTTTCAAGGCCGCTAATGCCAGGCAGGCCAAAATCCATGATCACCAGGTTAGGCACTTGCTCCTGAACCCGGGCCAAGGCCTCTTCGCCACTGGCAGCCTCACGCACTTCCATCGTGGGCAACACCGCCCGCAGCAGGCTGGCATAGCCCTGGCGGACCACGGCATGGTCATCGACCAATACAATATTCATCACACCTCCAAGGGAATATTCAGAGCCAATGCCCAGCCAGCCCCGGGGCGGCTGAAAATGCGCAGTTCGCCCCCCAGGCTGCGGGCGCGTTCGGCCATCGAATGCAGGCCTACGCCGGGCCGCTGCGGCTGACGGGCTCCGCAGCCATTGTCGCGAATCAGCAGGCGCAGGCCCTTGGCGCTGCGCTGCAGGCGTACCCGCACCTGGCTGGCACCGGCATGCCGGGCGACATTGGTCAGCGCCTCTTGCAGCAACCGGTACAGGTGCGTGCGGCTCGTCCCGGGCAACGTTGGCAAGCGCTCGCCAACCTGGAGGCGACAAGCGATACCCTGGCTGGCCTGCCACTGGTTGACGAGCAGGTCGAAGGCTTCAGCCAGCGGCATGTGTTGCAACGCCACCGGATACAGGTCACGCACCAACGCACGAAAGCCCTGTTGCAGGCGTTCGCAATTGAGTGCCAGGGCTTGCGCCGTCTGTTCCACCACGGTCGGCTGGTCGGCCACCATGCGCAACAGGCAGATCTGGGCACGGATACCTGCCAGGTATTGGCCAAGGTCGTCGTGCAGCGTCTGCGCCAGGTGGGTGCGCTCCTGCTCCTGCACCGCCAGCAGGGCCTGCGTCAGTTGCGTATTGTCGGCCTGGGTCTGCTCCAGGGTGGCGGCCATGCGGTTGAAGTGTTCCGCCAGCTGACGGGCCTCCGGCAGGCCGGCCTCGCGCAGGCGGGCCGTCAACTGCCCGCCCGAGACCTGACGCAAGGCTTGCAGCAGTTCATCCAGCAACCCCATGCCACGCCGTACCGCCCAGCGGATGGTCAACAGGCTCAATAGCAATGCCAGGCCGAACAAGCCGAGCAGTTGCTGCAAGGCATCCCAGACCTCGTCGATCTCATCCCGCGCATCTACAGCAATCAGCACCCGGGCCCCGTCATTCAGGTCCAGCAGCCGGCTGCTACTGTGCCGTTCACCCAACAGCTGGCGGCCCAGCCAGGCATCCAGGCCGCTCTGCGCCGGTAGCTGCGGTGCTTCCCCCACCGCCAGCCAGTGTACCCGCACATGGCGCAGGCTCTGGGTCAGCCGTGGTTGCAGGCTTGCCGGGTCACGTTCGGCGGTGTCGCCGAGGTAAGCCACCACGGCTTCGGCAGACTGCAACTCACGCTCAACATCCGCCACCGCCTGGTGCAACAGCACGCCGGCACAGGCCAGCGTCACCAGGGCAAAGCAGCAGGTGACCCAGAGGTTGATCCGCCACAGGGCCGACAGGTTGACAGGGCGCACAGGCGATTCTCCTTGGGCGTTTTAGCCCATCGTGTTTCCCATCGTAAAGCCGCAGCACCTAGGCCGAATTACTACCTTGGTACCGGCCGGGCGCTACTTTCTGCATATTTCCCCCTCCCAGTGGGCTTCCTATGCTGGCGCCATCTGCCGTGGAGTATGTTATGCGCCAGCCTGCCCCTCTTGCCCTGACCTGTCTGCTGGCCCTGGCCGCAGCGCTGTGCGCACCGCTGGCATCCGCCGCAGAACCCTTGCAGGTACGCATCGGCTACCTGAGCTATCGCCCCGACCCAGGCCCGTTGTTGTCCAACATCATCCCCGAGCCTGCCGATGCCGGGCTGCAAGGCGCGGAATTGGCGATTGTCGACAGCAACAGCACAGGGCGCTTCCTGAAGCAGCAATTCCAGCTGGCCAAGGCCACCGCCGACAGCCCCGAAGCCTTGCTGCAGGCGGCCAAGGCCCAGCACGACCAGGGCCTGCGGCTGTTCGTGGTGAATGCCCCGGCCGCCAGCCTGCGCGCGTTGTCTGCCGCCCTGCCCGACAGCCTGCTGTTCAATGCCGGCAGCCCCGACGACAGCTTGCGCAGCAGCCAGTGCCCGGGCAATGTGCTGCACAGCCTGCCGAGCCGGGCCATGCTGGCCGACGCCCTGGTGCAGTTCATGGTATTGCGCAAATGGCAGCGGGCGCTGTTGGTGGTCGGCCAGACCGAGGACGACCAGGCTTACGCCGCCGCCCTGCGCAGGGCCATGAAGCGCTTTGGCGTGCAGCTGGTTGCAGAGAAAGCCTGGACCTTTGACAACGACCAGCGCCGCAGCGCCCAGGCCGACATGCCGTTGTTCACGCAAACCGCCGAATACGATGTGGTGCTTGTGGCGGACGAACGCGGCGACTTCGGCGAGTACCTGCCCTACCAGACCTGGTACCCGCGCCCGGTGGCAGGCACCCAGGGGCTGACCCCCACCGGCTGGCACAAGACCGTGGAAACCTTCGGCGCCGCGCAGCTGCAAAAACGCTTCGAAGCCCAGGCCGGGCGCTGGATGAACGACCGCGACTTTGCCGCCTGGATGGCCGTGCGCAGCGTCGCCAGTGCGGTCAGCAAACTGCGCCAGACCGAACCACGTGCATTGCAGCAACTGCTGCTCAGCGAGCAGTTGCCGCTGGACGGGTTCAAGGGCCGCAAGCTCAGCTACCGCCCGTGGAACGGCGAACTGCGCCAGCCAATCCCGCTGGTACAGCCGCGCGCCCTGGTCAGCACCTCGCCGCAGGAAGGTTTCCTGCACCCCTTCAACGAAATGGACAGCCTGGGCTACGACAAGCCCGAAGTGACCTGCAGCTACCCCTGACCCGATCACCACAACAATAAGGAATTCGCCATGCGCCGCCTCTTTCACAGGGCCCTGCTTTGCCCCAGCCTGCTATCGGCCGCCCTGGCACTGGCCAGCGGGCATACCATGGCTGCCACTGCCTGGGTCTCCAACGAGAAAGACAACAGCCTCAGCCTGATCGACATGCAAACGCTTGAAGTCACCGACACCTTGCCGGTCGGCCAGCGCCCGCGCGGCCTGCTGCTGTCCCACGACAACAAACTGCTGTACATCTGCGCCAGCGATTCGGACCGGGTGCAGGTGATGGACGTGGCCACCCGCAAGATCATCAAGGAGCTGCCCTCCGGCAAGGACCCCGAGCAGTTCGCCCTGCACCCCAACGACCGCTGGCTGTACGTGTCCAACGAGGATGACGCACTGGTGACAGTGATCGACACCGTCACCGACGAGGTGCTGGGGCAGATCGACGTTGGCATCGAACCCGAAGGCATGGCGGTCAGCCCTGACGGCAAATGGGCAGTCAACACCAGCGAAACCACCAACATGCTGCACTGGATCGACACCAGCACTCAGACGTTGGCCGACAGCACCCTGGTCGATCAGCGGCCACGCTTCGTCGAGTTCAACAAGGACGGTTCGCGGCTGTGGGCATCGGCGGAAATCGGCGGCACGGTGACCATTCTTGACGTGGCCACGCGCCAGGTACTCAAAACCCTGAACTTCCAGATCAAGGGCGTACACCCGGACAAGGTCCAGCCGGTGGGCATCAAGCTCAGCGCCGATGGCAAGTACGCCTTCGTCGCCCTGGGCCCGGCCAACCATGTGGCGGTGATCGATGCCAACACCTACGAGGTACTCGACTACCTGTTGGTCGGGCGACGGGTCTGGCAGCTGGCGTTCACGCCGGACCAGAGCCAGTTGCTGGCCACCAACGGCGTCAGCGGCGATGTTTCGGTCATCGATGCGAAAAACCTCAAAGTGCTCAAGTCGGTGAAGGTCGGGCGCTACCCCTGGGGTGTGGTGGTCACACCATGAACGCCCTCGACGTCAGTGACGTAAGCTTTGCCTATGGCCAGCGCGCGGCACTCAAACAGGTCGGGTTCAGCCTGGCGCCAGGGCACTTCGCCGCATTGCTGGGCCCCAACGGTGCCGGCAAATCGACACTTATCGCGCTGCTTACCCGCCTGTACGACCTGCAGCACGGCGACATCCGCGTAGGCGGCTGCTCGCTGCGCAATGCCGCACGCCCGGCTTTGCGCCAGCTGGGCGTGGTGTTTCAGCAAAGCACCCTCGACCTGGACCTGACCGTTGAACAGAACCTGCGCTACCACGCGGCGCTGCATGGCCTGTCGCGGCGCCAGAGCAGCCAACGGGTCGACGCCGAACTGGCCCGTCAAGGGCTGGGCGAACGTCGGCATGAGCGTGTTCGTGCGCTGAACATCGGCCATCGGCGCCGGGTGGAGATTGCCCGCGCCCTGCTGCACGAACCACGCCTACTACTGCTTGACGAAGCCAGTGTCGGCCTCGACCCGGCCAGCCGCCTGGCGCTCAACCAGCACGTACGACGGCTGTGCCGCGAGCAGCAGCTCAGCGTGCTGTGGACCACCCACCTGCTGGACGAGGTCCAGCCCAGCGATGACCTGCTCATATTGCATCAAGGCCGCCTGGTAGCACGCGGTACCGCCGACGCCCTGAGCCTGGAGCACGGTGGCGACCTCGACAGTGCCTTTGCCCGGCTGACCAGCGCGCCCTCAGGAGCCAACGCCCAATGAACGCTTACTGGCAATGTTTCAACGGCATCATGCTGCGCGAATGGCTACGCTTCGTGATGCAGCGCACGCGCCTGCTCAGTGCGCTGGTGCGCCCGCTGCTGTGGTTGCTGGTGTTCGCCGCCGGGTTTCGTGCGGCCCTGGGCATTGCCATCATCGAGCCCTACGACACCTACATTCCCTACGAGGTGTACATCATCCCGGGCCTGGCCTGCATGATCTTGCTGTTCAATGGCATGCAGGGCTCGCTGTCGATGGTGTATGACCGGGAGATGGGCAGCATGCGCGTGCTGCTGACCAGCCCATTGCCACGGCCGTTCCTGCTGGGCAGCAAGCTGTTGGCGACCGCGTTGATTTCCCTGCTGCAGGTGTATGCCTTCCTCGCCATCGCCTGGCTGTACGGCGTACAGCCGCCCGCTGCGGGCCTGCTGCTGGCACTGCCGGCAATGCTGCTGGTTGCGTTGATGCTCAGCGCCCTGGGGCTGCTGCTGTCGAACGCGATCCGCCAGCTGGAGAACTTTGCCGGGGTGATGAACTTCGTGATCTTCCCGCTGTTTTTTCTGTCGTCGGCGTTGTACCCGCTGTGGAAGATGCGCGAGGCCAGCCAGTGGCTGTACTGGCTGTGTGCGGTGAACCCGTTCACCCATGCGGTAGAACTTGTGCGCTTTGCCCTTTACGAGCGCCTGAACCTGCTGGCGTTGGTGGTGTGCCTTGGGTTGACGGCGCTGTTCACCCTGCTGGCGATCCTCACTTTCAACCCCCAGCATGCGGCGCTGCGCAAGCCGCGTTGAACCTGTCGCCCATATACCTGAGCATTTTTCTACTACTTTAGTACTGCCTTTGCTGTCTGATCGTCGCATTCACAACACACCACCGCTGGCATGTAATGGGCCTATAACAAGAAGGATAAAACCATGCCACGTGCCCCGCACCCTTTGCTGGCTGCCCTTTCGCTGTGTCTGTCACTGGGTATCGCCCAGGCCGACACCACCCCGCTGTTTTCCGCCGAAGGCTACCGCGCCACCCTCTACCGCAGCCCGACCCCGCAACAGGTCGAGGGCGGCCAGGTCATCGACACCGCCGCGCTGCAAACGCTGCTGGCAAACAGCCCCAGGCCCGTACTGATCGACGTCTATCGCCGCCAATGGCTGCAAGGCCAATTCATCGAAGACGAACCGCACGCCAACCTCCCCGGTAGCCTTTGGCTGGCCAACACCGGCGACGGCGAGCTGAGCCCGGCCTGGCAGGACTACTTCGTGCGCAACCTGCAAAAAGCCACTGCCGGGCACCCGGAGCACCCCCTGGTTTTTTATTGCCGCTCCGATTGCTGGTTAAGCTGGAACGCGGTAAAACGCGCTAGAGCCCTGGGCTACAACAACCTGTACTGGTACCGCGACGGCCTGGACGCCTGGCAGCAGGCCAACCTGCCGCTGCAGCCAGCACAACCCGTGCCCTTTCCCTGAACTGCCTGCAAATGCGTGCCCCGCCCCCTCCAATAAAAACAAGGTGAAAAGGCCATGTACAAAATTTTGATTGCCGACGATCACCCGCTGTTTCGCGAAGCCATCCACAACGTCATCAGCGATGGTTTCCAGGGCAGCGAGGTCATGGAAACCGCCGACCTGGACAGCGCCCTGGCCCTGACCCAGGCGCACGACGACCTCGACCTGATCCTGCTCGACCTGAACATGCCCGGCATGCACGGCCTTAACGGCCTGATTACCCTGCGCAACGAGGCGCCGACCACCCCGGTGGTGATCGTTTCGGCCGAGCAGGAAAAGCAGATCGTGCTGCAGGCCATCACCTACGGTGCCGTGGGTTTCATCACCAAGTCCTCGCCCCGTTCGCAGATGATCGAAGCGATCGAGCAGATCCTCAACGGCAATGTCTACCTGCCGCCCGACATCATCCGCGCCCAGAAAAGCAGCACCAGCCGGCGCCACAACGAGGCGCCGAGCTTCCCGCCGGAAATGCTCCAGGCCCTGACACGCAAGCAGCTGTTGGTGCTGGAGCGCATGACCAAGGGGGAGTCGAACAAGCAGATTGCCTATACGCTGGATATCGCTGAAACCACGGTCAAGGCCCATGTTTCGGCGATCTTGCGCAAGCTCAATGTGCATAATCGGGTCCAGGCCATCTTGAGTGCTGGTGATATTGATTTTGCTGATTACCTGCGGCGTTAGCCTGTTCTGGCCTCTTCGCGGGCAAGCCCGCTGCCACAGGGATTGTGCAGCTTTGAAGCCTGTAGAATTCCTGTGGGAGCGGGCTTGCCCGCGAAGAGGCCGGTAGCTATGTCCCGCTGTTTGCCAGCAGATGACTCATCGCCGTCTTGAGCTTCATCGGCCGCACCGGCTTGTGCATCAGGGTGTGGCCCAGCTCGCGAATCTGCTGCTTGAGGTCGTTGCTGTAGTTGGCGGTTATCATCAACGCCGGTAATGGCTGGGTGCGCCGGGCATTGATCCGCGCCACGGCGTCGACACCGTTGCAGTCGTTGTCCAGGTGGTAATCCGCTATCAACAGGTCGGCTTCGGCATGGTAGTTGTCCACCTGGCGCGCCAGGTCTTCCTCCGACAGCGCCGTGACCACCCGGCAGCCCCACCCCTCCAGCAAGGTGCGCATGCCGGCGCAAATCGCCGCGTCGTTATCCAGCACCCACACCCGCGCCCCGCGCAGGCGCTCGAGCATCGGCTCGCTGACCACCTGGCTCGGCTGAGTTTTGGGCGCGGTGGTGCTCAGTGGCACTTCGACGGCAAATACCGAGCCTTTGCCAAGCCATGAACGTACCCTTATCCGATGCCCAAGGATGCCGGCGATCTTTTCTACAATCGCCAGGCCCAGGCCCAAGCCACGGTCCTGGTCCGGGCGCTGTACATCACCGCGCTTGAACTCCTGGAACATGTCGTCCAGGTGCTCTTCGGCAATGCCGATGCCACTGTCCCACACTTCGATCCGCAGACCGCCACGCAGGCGCCGGCAGCCCAGCACCACACGCCCGCTGCGGGTATAGCGAATGGCATTGCTGAGCAGGTTGCGCAGGATCCGCGCCAGCAGCTGGATGTCACTGCGCACCACCGCCGAGCAGCCCACGAAATGCAGTTCAAGGCCTTCACTGCGCGCCACCTGTGCGTATTCGGCAGCAAGGTTGTCCATCAGCTCGCGCAGGGCAAACGGGGCGACATCGGCTTTGATCACCCCGGCATCGAGCTTGGAAATGTCGACCAGAGTGCCGAGCAGGTTTTCCACATCTTCCAGCGAATTGCTGACGTTACGCACCAGGTGGGCACTGTCTTGCGGGTCGCGGCGCTCCAGCAATGCGCTGGTGAACAGCCGCGCCGCGTTCAGCGGTTGCAGCAGGTCGTGGCTGACCGCTGCGAGGAACTTGGTTTTCGACAGGTTGGCCTGTTCGGCCTCGCGCTTGGCCTCGCGCAGGCGAGCCTCGGCTTGGCTTCGCTCTTCGATTTCACGCAGCAACTGGTCGTTGAGGCTGGTGAGTTCGGCGGTGCGTTCACGCACCCGCTGCTCCAGGTGCTGATAGGCCTGGTGCAGCGCCTGGGCAGTGTTGCGCCGCTCGGTAATATCGCGGATCAACACGAAGATGCCCACCACCTCGCCGCTGGCCAGGCGGTTCGGCACGTAGGAGCGCAGCATGTAGCGTTCCTGGCCATTGATATTGGTTTCGGCAAATTCGAAGGTAACGCTCTCCCCCGCCAGTGCGCGTGCCACATAGGCTTCCAGGCGCTGATAGTGCTGCTCGCTGTGGGCCTCGCGCAGGCTCTGGCCGAGCATCACACCGTGCGGCCAGCAGTACCATTCCTCGTAGACCTTGTTGGTGAACTCGTAGACCAGATCGGCGTTCAGGTAAGCGATCAGCGCCGGTACATTATCGGTAATCAGGCGAATCTGGTGCTGGTGGGCGGTCTCGGCCCGCTGTCGGGCCTCGCTGAGCAAGCGGTTGACGGCCTTGAGCTCGGCCATGGCCTGGTTCAGGGCATCGGTGCGTTCACGTACCTGCTCGGCCAGCACCACGGAATGCTGAAACGCCGCATAGGGATCGTTGCCCCGGGTTACCCCAGACTCGATGCGTTCGATCAACGCACCGTTGATCCGCTGCAGCTTTTGGTTTTCGTGCTGCAGCCGGGTGACCTCGGCCTGCAGTTCAGCGCCCGACAGGAGGCCGGTTGCGGGCAATGGCGACCCCGGTGAAGGTCTGGTTGATGTGCATGCCATTGAACTGTTCTCCGTAGGTGTTGAAGCCGATCACCCGCTGCTCACGCAGAAACGCGCCGACCGGTTCCAGGCCCTGCCGGGCCTCCAGTTCCAGCCGCCGCAGGAAGCAATCACAACCAATGGTCAGCAGCAGCGGGCCGAGGCGCTGGCGCAGGCCGTCGAACAGCTGGTGCAGGTTGGGCAACAGCGGGCCCGGGGTCATGGCCGTGAGCACGATGCCGTTTTCCACTGCACAGTAAAAACTCAGGCTCAGGTCCGGGTGCACCTGCTGGATCGCCCGCACGTAGTACTGGTCGTGAATACGTACAGCCAGCGGGTGGGCAGCGAACACCCGATGGTCAAGCGCAGCCACGGGTACGCCGATGTGGCGGGCGTACTCTTCGGCTGCGGGCTCGGCATTCAATTCGAAAACCCGGCGCTGGGCGCTGTCGGCGCCGGTTACCACCAGCTTTTCCTGGCGCGGCAAAATGTGGTGCGTGGTGAACACTTCAAAATCGAGCCAGGTGTTGACCAGCACCACCACAGCCGCCCCGTTGTGAAAGGCGCCGCCGTAGTACACATGGGTGCGTGTCAGGTAGTTGTCGTCACCGGCAGAGCCCCCGAAATGCGGAATGTCACCTAATGCCGCGCTGAGCGCGGCAAGCACCATTTCCTCGCGGCTGGACAGGCCGTCGAGCAAGGTCAGGGCAAAGCTGTGACCCTTGATGGGTGCCAACGTATTGCTGCGGCAGGTGCCGACCAGGCGCTCGACCATCTGCTGCGCGTCGATCAGGCTGAAGTGCTCCATTTCATCGATCAGCGCGGTGGCGATGGAAAAGTGCCGGTGATCAAAGCCTACCGCTGTGACGCAATTACGGCCGTACCCCTGGGGCGTGATTTCGCCGGCGCTGGTGCAGCCGACCAGGCGGATGCCGCCAAAACCCTGCTCCAGGGCCTCACCCAAGGCCTGCAAGTCGTATTCGGCGGAACAGAAGAACAGCACGAAACCCAGGTGCGGGTGCAGCAATTGCCGCGCCAGGTCCTGGGCGGCCAACCGGGCGTCGGTGGCCTGGGACATGGCGCTGACCACACCGTCGTTTTGAGCCTGCTGCATTGGGGTCTCCGGCGCGGGGTGGCTGAGGGGTCAGTGTACGAAGGTGTTTGCGGGGGACGAATGCTACTTGGGTAGCGGGTGGGCGGTTCCATGGGCGTAAATGTTGGGGCCGCTTTGCGGCCCCGGGTGCCTACCAGGTCAGCACCGCACCCACTGCAAAGGTATCGGTGTCTTCGTTCTGCGCACTGGTGTCATGCCCATCGATGGAAAACTGGTTGTACTCGGCCACCAGCTTCAGGTTGTCGTTGACTTCATGGAACAGTGCCACGCCACGGGTCTCGTAGTCCGCACCGCTGCCCACCGCGCCGTTGCCGTCGTCCTTGGTCTTGCCATACGACAAGGCAATGCGGTTTTTGCCGACCTTGTACGAACCCTGCAACAGGTAGCCGTCACTGTCGACGTTACGCAAGACCGGTTCGCCGGCATTGTTGGTAAAGAACGGGTTGATACCCTTGGCCTGGAACCCCGAGCCGGTCAGCGACAGCCCGCCCATCTTCGCCTGCACGCCATAGCCAACACCTTTGGACGTGATCGTCTCCACCGTCGAGTCGGTATTGTCGGAGGTCTGGTAGCTGCCGTTGACCCAGCTGTAGATCTGCGCCCCGCCCAGGTCGAACTGGTAGGTAATTTCGCTCTCGGTACGCGGGTTTTCCTGGTAGGCCTTGCCGGTCGGGCTGCTGTCGTTGGTGTCCACCGGGTCCATGATGCCCACCGCCACGCGCAGGCCGTCCATTACCGGGGTGCGGTAGGTGATCTGCGAGGTGGGGAACGGGTATGGGTAGCCACTGCCGATGTTGCCGAACGACACCCCGCCGCCGTCCACCAGCCCCAAGGTGTCACTGACCTGGCCGTAGCCGGCCAGCAGTTCGTCGAGCAGGATGTTGGAACGGGCGAACAGCCCGAAGTCCTTGCCGATCAACACCTCGCCCCACTCGGGATTGGCCACGGTGCCGTAGAACTGGCGCACGTCGATGGCGGTGTCGGTGCCGTTGGTTTCACTGTCGTTGATGGTGACCCAGAACGAGGCACGTGCGCCGAGCTTCAGGTCATCCACCTGCTTGCCCATGTTGAAGCCCAGGTAGTTGGGCAGGAAGCCCATTTTCACCCGCGACTGGCGGCGATCGAACTGCTCGCCTTCGCGGTCGACCTTGCTGTTGACGTAGAAGGCATTGATGTAGCCGTCGGTGGAAAAGGTGGTCTGGTCTTTGTCATACAGCATGATCTCGGCTTCGGCGACGCCACTCAGGCCCAGGGCAGAAAAGCTGGCGATGGCGGCGGCGAGGAAACGAGGCGGCAGGTGCTTATTGTTGTTGTACATGGCGCGCTCCAAACAGGGGACTGGATGTCGGAGGCGATTATCAGAACAGGGCAAATTGCCAGATACGCTGCTTTGGGGCGGGGTGTTGGGTGCTTTGGGGTGGCGGGGGTGGCGCAGTGATTAGGTGCTGGTACCTGCTTGGGTCGGGATGCAAGACTTAGGACGTATGTAGGAATGGTCGGCGGGTATTGATACACCTGAACGAACCGGGGCTGCAAAGCAGCCCCAATTACGCTATCTGAGAGCTATCGCTTAGCTTCAGGAAGCAAGCACCTGCGAACGCTGGCGCAATGGCATTTCATAGCGGTGCGGTTGCTGCCAGGCCAGCCGTGCCTGCACATCGACCGCCGCGTCCTTCACCTTCTGTGTCCAGTTCTCATCCTTCGGGCACACGACCACAACGCGGAACCCGTGGTCGACGCCTTCCAGCCGCACACCTTCGGAGTCATCGACATGCAGGTCGATATCGAACGCCGAGGGTAACTTCGAGGGGGAATTCTCCAGGCCTTTCTGGGCCAGGATGTGTTGGTGCCGGTCGCTGTTGACCACGCCATCGACATGGATGCCATACAACATCAGCCAGCGGCGAATGTAGGCCGGTGTGCGCCCCGAAGAGGTATAGATCCAGATGCTGCACCCCTGGCGGCGCAGGTCGCGAATCAGCGAACGCGTGCCACTGCGCAGGGGTTCGCCCAACCAGCGGTGGACGAAGCCCGGCAGCTTGCTGTCTTCGGCATCAGCGTGCTCAGGCAAGCAGGCGAGCGTGTCGTCGATATCAAAGGAAATGCGCACCTGGCCACGTTTGAGCTTGCGCTCGATGGCTTGGCGCCCGCGCTGGAGCATGGATGAACGAAGCATCAGCGGCTCCTCTCGCAGGCAGGCACAGGCGTACTGCTCAGAAAGAACTTGTCGGGCTCAGGCGCCTTCGCTTCAAGGAAAGCGGCGTACTTTTTCTTGATTTTGGGTAGTTCGTACAAAGCCTTGACACCGTGTTTGGCGGAGTTGCGAATGACCGAGGACGGGTTGAAGTAACCCTCGGCGTTATCCAGCGACAGCACGAATGGCGGCAGCCCGGCACGCATCAGCAAATAGCTGACAATGAGCGAACCCGTGCGGTTGTTGCCTTCGATGAACAGCTGGGGCTTGCTGAGGATACGTACATACACACCGGCAGCCCGCTTCCAGACCGAATCGCTGCGGTACGCGCAGTACCAGTTGTACAAATCCTTGATGCCACCTTCGACGTTGTTGAAAAAGTGCGCCTCGGTTGCAGCCAGGTGGGGGGCGAACTCCAGGCGGCGGGCCTGGTCGCTGCCGCACAGCACGGTGGCATTGATTTCCAGCATCAGGTTCAGCTGTTGCAGGTCGAACAGGTCGATACCGCGAGCGACATAGTCGTCAATCAGGGCATAGCCTTCAAGCACATTCAGCAGCACCTCGTCGGTGAACGGGTCCCTCGGTTCGGTGAAATGCTGGCTGAGTTCGGCAAAGCGGCCTTGCACCTCGCGCAGTGCGCGCTCTACCGCTGACAGATCAAGACGACGCATCGCTCGCATTGGAAATCCCGGGTAACACTTTAACGGAAGGTAACGCGGCCGGGCGTTGCACCCTTCCTGGCTGCAACGCCCGGCCACCTTGAAAAGCGATCAGCTGAACTTGCCGCTGATGTAGTCGGCAGTCAGTTGTTCACGCGGGTTCTGGAAAATCTGCGTGGTCGGGCCCATCTCGACCAGGTAACCGGTACGGGTACCCTGGGAGATATCGACCGAGAAGAACGCGGTGGTGTCGGCGACACGAATCGCCTGCTGCATGTTGTGGGTGACCAGCGCGATGGTGTAGTCCTTCTTCAGTTCGACCATCAGCTCTTCCACGCGACGGGTAGCGATGGGGTCGAGTGCCGAGCACGGCTCGTCCAGCAGCAGCACCTCCGGTTCGGTGGCAATAGCACGCGCAATACACAGGCGCTGCTGCTGGCCGCCGGACAGGGACAGGCCGCTGACCTTGAGCTTGTCCTTCACTTCGTCCCACAGGGCGGCGCCTTGCAGGGCGTGCTTTACGCGGTCACCCAGGTCGCCCTTGTAGCGGTTCAGGCGCAGGCCAAAGGCAACGTTGTCGAAGATGCTCATCGAGAACGGGTTGGGCTGTTGGAACACCATGCCGATGTAGCGGCGCACGACTACCGGGTCGACGCCCTTGCCGTAGACATCCTGGCCCAGGAAGTGCACATGCCCTTCGAAGCGGAAGCCTTTGACCAGGTCGTTCATGCGGTTGAGGCTACGCAGCACGGTACTCTTGCCGCAGCCGGACGGCCCGATGAAGCCGGTGATCTCGTTCTTGCGGATCGGCACATGGCTGTCGCGTACGGCCATGAAGTTGCCGTAGAAGATCTTGTCCAGCTTGCAGTCCATGACGATGGGGGCTTCGTTGACCATGGGAGCGGCCTTTTGTGCTGTGGATACGTTCAAGTTTGGATGCTCCCTTTCTCAATACTTGGGCTTGCCGAATACACGGCTAAGAATGTTGATTACCAGCACGATCATTACCAGTACCAGCGAGGCCGCCCAGGCGAGCTCCAGCTGATTGTCGAACGGCATGCCGGAGAAGTTGTAAATCAGTACGGCCAGCGAGGCAGTCGGGTTCATGACCGCCAGGCTGCCGTCGTGATAAATCCAGTAGTTGCTGAACAGCGCGGTGAACAGCAGCGGCGCGGTTTCGCCAGCGGCGCGGGCCACGGCCAGCATGACGCCGGTCAGGATGGCCGGCAGGCCGGTGGGCAAGACGATCTTCCAGATCACCTGTGCACGGGTGCAACCCATGCCGTAGGCAGCATCTTTCATGATCTTGGGCACCATCTTCATCGACTCTTCGGCGGTCAGCACCACGATCGGCAGCATGAGTACCGCCAGGGCCACGCCACCGGCCGGCGCCGAATAGGTACCGGTGGTCATCACCACCAGGGCGTAGGCAAATACACCGGCCAGGATCGACGGCAGGCCAGTGAGCATCTTGGCGGCAAAGCGCGCGGCGTTGGCCAGCTTGCTGTCCGGCCCGAGCTCGGCCAGGAATACCGCCGCCAAGATGCCAACCGGTACCGCGATGGCTGCGGCGATACCGACCATGACGAAGGTACCGGCCATGGCGTTGCCGAAGCCACCGCCCATCTCGAAGCCGGTGGGTGGCAGCTCAGTGAACACTTCCAGGTTAAGGCGTGCACCGCCGCGAGTAACCAGCATGTACAGCACGGAAATCAGCGGCACGCTGGCCACCAGTGCGGCCACCCAGGCCAGGGTGGTCAGTATCAGGCTGCGCAGGGCACGGCCTTCCAGCTTGCGCTGCAGGCTGGGCAAAGCAGTTGTTGGGGTGCTGAGGTCCGTCATTATTTGTTACCCCGCTGGGCGTAGAGCATGATCATCGAGCCGAGCACGTTCACCAGCAGGGTGATGAACATCAGCACCAGTGCGGCGTACATCAGTACTTCGACCTCGTTCGGGCCGGCTTCCGGGAAGTTCAGCGCCAGCAGCGCCGCCAGGGTGTTGGCCGGGGCGAACAGGGACACGGAAATGGTGTTGGCATTGCCGACCAGCATGGCCAGCGCCATGGTTTCACCCAGGGCACGGCCCAGGCCCAGCACTAGCGAGCCAAAGATGCCGGTGGCGGCGGATGGCACCATCACCTTGAGGATGGCTTCCCAGTGGGTAGTCCCCATGCCGTAGGCCGCCTGCTTGGTTTTCATCGGTACGCTGGTGAGCGCATCCTGGGAAACGGCGGCAATGGTCGGCAGTATCATGATGGCCAACACCAGTGCCGCAGGCAGCAGGCCAGGGCCACTCAGGGAGGTGCCGAAGAACGGGATCCAGCCCAGCTCGCTGTTCAACCAGGTGGTCAGCGGGCGGATGGCCGGGATAACGACGTAGATGCCCCACAGGCCATACACCACGCTGGGGATGGCGGCGAGCAGCTCGACGATGGTGCGGAACACGGCAGCCAGCCGTGCCGGCAGGAAATCCTGGGTAAGGAAAATGGCCATGCTGACGCCAAAGAAACCGGCGATCAACAGTGCGATGAAGGCGCTGTAAAGCGTGCCCCAGATCGCTGGCAGAATACCGTACTTGCCTTGGTTAACGTCCCAGACCGTGCCGAACAGCACGTCAAAACCGTGTTTTTCAATGCCTGGCAGTGCCTTGCGGCCCACTTCGTAGACCAGCGCGACGACCAGCGCCAATACCAGCACCACACCAATGCGTGCAAGCGCACGGAAGGTACGGTCAACCAGGAAGTCTTTCGCAGACGGTGGCTGGCACGCGGAGTCGGGGTTATCCGGTATGGCAAAGGGTGTGTTCATGGGCAAATTCCGGGACAAGGGACAAACACGCCCGGCACGGCTTCACTGCCATACCGGGAGCGCCTGGGTATTACTGGATGTTGGCCGACGCTTTGCGCACCTGGTCGACAACCGACGGTGGCAGCGGGATGTAACCCATCGAATCGGCGATGGTCTGGCCTTTGGTCAGGCTGTACTCGACCATTTCACGCATGGCTTTGGCCTTGGCCGGGTTGCCGTTGTCCTTGCGGAAGATCATCCAGGTGTAGGAGGTGATCGGGTAGGACTTGGCACCGGTCGGGTCTGGCAGCCAGGCCACCAGGTTTTCCGGCATGTTCACCGCAGCCAGTGCTTCGGCACCGCTCTCGGCGTTCGGCACGACGTATTGGCCAGCCTTGTTCTGCAGCACGGCGAAGTCGACCTTGGCCAGCTTAGCAAAACCGTACTCGATGTAGCCGATGGCGCCTGGGGTCTGGCGGACGGTGGCGGTTACGCCATCGTTTTTCGGCGATTTGATGAACTTGTCAGTGGCCGGCCAGTTAACGGTGTTGCCTTCACCCAGCCCTTGCTTGAAGTCAGCGTTGATGGCCGACAGGTGCTTGGTGAAGACGGCGGTGGTACCGCTGGAGTCGGCACGCACCACCACGGTGATCGGGGTGGCAGGCAGCTTCAGCTCAGGGTTGGCCGCAGCGATTTGCGGGTCGTTCCACTGGGTGATCTTGCCGAGGAAGATGTTGGAGTACACATCGCGCGGCAGCTTCAGGCCTTTAGGGTTGCCCGGCAGGTTGTAAGCCAGCACGATTTCACCGGCGGTCATTGGCAGCAACTGCACGCCTTCGCCAACCTTGGCAATGTCTGCTTCGCTCATGGCCGAGTCGCTGGCGGCGAAGTCGACGGTCTTGTTCAGGAAGTCCTGTACACCCGCCCCGCTCCCCTTGGACTGGTAATCAACGGTGACGCCAGCGGTGTTCTTGCTGAAGTCCTTGAACCAGGTCAGGTAGATGGGTGCAGGGAAGCTGGCACCGGAACCGGTCAGGCGAACGTTTTCGGAAGCAAAGGCTGCCGAAGTGGCGCAGAGGGAAACGGCAACAGCGAGTGCAGCAGACTTCATCAGGCGTTTCATCAAAATGTGCTCCGTGTGATGGCCGGCACACTTTGCATCAGCTGTGTTACAGCTTTGTGACTATTGAATGGCAGGCCGCACGTTAGAGCTTTCTGGTTGCGCCATCACGGCAGATTGATGCCATGCGCGGCTCACCGGCATCAACCAAGGCCGGCAATACCCCCCTCATCTGTTTCTGGGCAGCGGTTACGGCATAGGCACTCGAACTCCGCCGCAGCCCGGGTCGGAAAGTTGAGGCTCAGGCGCATCTTGTCTTGCGTGTCATAAAGGTCGTAGCCCTCCCCCAACACGGCAGGAAAGCCGAGGCGGCGCGGGTAGATTTCTTTCTGGAGCGGCACGGCAGGAACCACAACGAAGCGCGTCTGCATGATCATCCCTCTTCGGCAGTGCTTTAGTATTAGTACTGCTAGAGGAAAGCATCAAGCTGACTCATGCAAAATTGCGCGGGCGGTCATCAGGCCCGGTAAAGGCTGAATACCCTCATCAGGATGAGCACGCAAAAGCCCAGCAGGCAGAGCACACCGATACCATAGAAAAGTGTTCGCCAAGGCTGCAGCGCCGCCAGGTAGGCCCCTGTGTGCAGGCCCCTGGCCAAGGTGAACACGACGCACAGCCAGGCAGTGAGTGCGGCAGGCGAATCCAGTGCAATGGCCAGCCCGCCAAGGGCAAAAAAAGCCGGGATGTTCTCAAGATCATTGGCCCACACTCTGGCGGCGCGGATTACCTGCGGGCGCTCCGCTGGCTGAGGGGCGCGCTTGAAGACAGCGGCATCCTCCGGGTTGGTGAACGCGACAACGCGCAAGCGGTGGTAACCCTGATAACAGGAGACCAGGAACATCTTCAGGAACAACGCGACCACGCAAAGCGCAAAGACATGCAAGCCCATCGTCCTCTCCTTGGTAGGGTTTGCCAGCACAGTAGTGATAGGGTTGCTTGCGCTCAATGACCCGTGAGGTCATGGACATTGCACTCAAGGACGATCAGGGCAACGCATGAATCCGCATCTTTTCCATCGAAATACCCCTGCCCCACAGACCACGGCGGGCCAGCATCTGCGTCAGCTGCGCCGGCAGGCCAACCTCAGCCAACTGGAACTGGCGCTGCTGGCGGGGCTGTCGCAGCGTCATCTGAGCTGTGTGGAAACCGGGCGCGCCAAGCCCAGCCCGAGCACCTTGCATGCCCTGCTTTCGGCGCTTGGCGCGCCGCTGGCGTTATGTAATGAGGTGTTCGTCGCCGCCGGGTACGCGCCCCGCTACGCGGCCTCGCCACTCGATGCGCCTGAACTGGCCTTGGTACACACCGCTATCGACCATATCCTGCAGGTGAACAACCCCGCACCGGCAATCGTCATCGACAGCAACTGGGACGTCATCGCCGCCAATACCAGTACGGGTCTGCTGTTGGCGATGGCAGGCGTTACGGCACAACCGGTGACAGGGCTTAACCTGTTGCAAACACTGCTCTGCCCTGGCGGCCTGGGCGACCACCTGGCCAATGCGCAAGAGATCCGCGCCGCTGCCTGGCAGCGCGCCACCAGGGAGGCCGCCGGCAACCCGGCACTGGCCGAGCGCTTGCACAGCCTGCCGGCCCCGGCCAGCCCACTTGAAACGGCGGCGGCGGCTCCCGTGTTGCTCACCCGTGTATGCACGCCTTACGGTGTGCTGACGTTTCTGTCCACCTTCACCACATTCGGCATGCCGCAGGACATTACCGTGCAATCACTGCGCATCGAGCACCTGATCCCTGCCGACCCGCAGACACGGCAGCGGATGCAGGCGGCATTCGAACAGTGGTCGGCCGTTACAGGGTGAACGACAACGTCTGGCCAAGGAACCTGGCACTGACCTGATGCCCTGCTGCCTTCAGGTCGAAGGGCTGGCACATGGCCCCCGTGGTTACCACATCCCCGGCATTCAGGGTAAAGCCACGTTCGGCAGCATGGGCATACAGGTGGGCCAGCGACACCAACGGGTCGGTTGCGGCATCGTCCGTCAAGCCCCGCACGCGTAGTTCGCCATCAACATGCACCTCGGTGGTCTCGGCCAGGTCGGCCAGCAAAGGCACGTCGATGCCTGCGCCGAGGCTGCTACCCACGACCAAGGCTTCAAACCCCACGTTGTCCGCCACGAAGCTTGGCCAGCCGACGCTCTTGCGGTCGACAAAGCGCGAGCGCACCACTTCGAAGGTGACGCAAGTGGCGCGCACATCAGCGCGGCGCCTTCAGCCTGCGATACTTCATGGGCATAGGGTTGTGCCGGCGGGCCACCTGGGTGGCTTTCACCAGCCTTGGCGCGCAAATCGGGCCGTTGCTCGGCGACCCGCGCAACTACGGCTTCGACATGACCTTCGCTGCGGTCTTACTAAAAAAGCCTGGATAAATGGCCAACCAACCCTGTTACCCAAGCTACTGCAACCGCCACGGCGCAAGGTAACAGGTACAAACCCGTGACCGCCTTGGTCAGCCGGCCATGGATGCGTATACCTATCATTTTTGCCAGTAGTACCCGACTTGAAATCACGAGAGACTTATACCTGCACGCTTGCACACTTCTCAATGGACCGAGGTAATAGCACGATGAATGCCACACCTATTTTCAGGTTATATTTTTACCAGAACAAAAGTCTTATTTCAATCAAAGAGCACGCTAGAACTCATTCTGCTTTCAGAAATGGCGAACAGCCACTCGCGCTAATGGATTCGAGAAAAACAGGTGATTCCTGCCTTATTGCAATCAATGCTAGCCACTCAGTTCTTAACTACCAAAACACCAACCAAAAAAAAACAAATGTTTATTCACCCTATGGCTATGACCCCGCTGAAAACTCAATATTGGAGTTAATCAGCTTCACTGGTCAGGCATTGGACTCCATGACAAACTGTTACGCGCTTGGAGCGGGGCATCGCAATTACAGCCCTATTCTTATGCGCTTCCTAAGCCCTGACAGCTTAAGCCCCTTCAGGGACGGAGGGATAAACACATACGCTTACTGCTCTTCCGACCCCATTAACTATTCAGACCCATCCGCACAGACAAGACGCGTAGTCAGTAATATCGGCGTACCTCGCGGAGGAGTAAAAGCCCAGGTATTCAAACGCCAAGCCCAGGCATCCAAAGACCTAAGCAAACGCCCCCCATTGCAACGAGATAGCGTCACACACCCTATCAAAGGGGAGAAACTAATATCCGGCGACAAAAGATCCGTGCACTTCAATAAACATCTGATGCCCAGTAATATCTCTCACGGAGTCAACGACGAACCAAAATCCATCCTGAAAAATAAACGCACCTATTCTCAGAACGACATTGATATCGGCTCATTTAACATTTTCGACCAAGCAAGCCGACAGAACTATGCCAACGAACATAACATAATGATATTAAACACCCTACCCCGGGGACATCCGCTACAAACGGCAATACAATCTGAAATTAACTTAGGAAATGGATCTAACTCTCTCGCCACGGACAACGCTGCTGTCCGTGGCGAAATACCACCTTTACCGCCTAGACTCAATCCAACTACTTGATAACATTGAGCCGGAATAATGCGCTGAATCGGGATCTATCGGGGTGACCTCATAACCGGCAGCCAACCCCGACACAGAGGACAAGGCCTCCCGGCGATAGTACCTGCCAAAAGACCTTCAGACCGAAAGCTGTACCAACGGCGCCGTCCACAAGCTACCCAGATTCTGCAACAACGGCCCGGCAGCCCCCTGCTGCCCAACGTAAAGTAGAAACAATGGTTTTCCTTCTTGCCGGTGGTGGTGTTTGCCATTGTCGTCACAGGGGTGCTGCGCGTGCTGTTGCCAGCATGATTCGCTGCAGCTGCAGCTGCAGCTTCTCCATTCCATTGACACACATCAAGCCCTCACGCCGGGTTCGCGCGAGGATGGCTTCAAGCAAGGAATGACTCAAGCACCGCCAGCCGCACAGCAATAGGGATTTACCCAATATCACTGTGCGCGGCCTTGGACAAGGAGCCCCACATGAACCCGCTGAAACACATACTGGTTGCCACCGACCTGTCCCCCTATGCCCGCAACGCTGCGGAGCGCGCCGCCTACCTGAGCAAGGCGCAACAGGCCTCGCTTGACCTGCTCTACGTTGCCAACCCTGCACCCTTCGAGCGCCTGAAGCAGTTGGTAGTGCCTGACGACGACCTGTTGAAGCGCGTACTGGATAGCGCCGGGGAAAAAATCCACGCGCTGGCCGCCATGTTGTTCCAGCGCTACGACATCTCTGCAGGTGTGCAGGTTGCCAGCGGCTCGGTAACCACGGAAATCACCCGGGTGGTACAGGACAAACACAGCAGCCTGCTGGTGTGCGGCGCCAGGGGCCAAAGCGTGGCTCGGCGCCTGCTGCTGGGCTCGACCGTGCAGAAAATGCTCAGCCGCATGCCCTGCCCTTTGCTGGTGGTCAAGCCTGCCCCTCGTGATGCCTACCGCACGGTGCTGGTTCCCGTCGACTTTTCCCCCGTATCGCTGCGCGCCATCGCGTTGGCCAGGCGTATTGCCCCACAGGCCGAGATCATCCTGTTACATGTGTACGAAGCACCGTTCGAAAGCAGCGTGCGCTTCGCCCATATCGACCACGACACCCTCACCCACTACCGCAATGTGATCCGCAAGGATGCAGTGACACAGCTCGCCGCCCTGAGCAAGGCAGCCGGCATGCCCGATGCACGGCAGATCGTGGTGCATGGCGACCCCGGCTGGCGCATTGCCGAACAGGAACAGGAGCTGGAATGCGACCTGATCGTGGTCGGCAAGCAGGGTACCAGCGCGCTGGAGGAGCTGTTGGTGGGTAGCGTCACCAAGCATGTACTGAACGAATCGCAGTGTGATGTGCTAGTGTCGCCATAACACCCCGGACCAAGCGGGCAGCCTCCTTCCGAAGGCTGCACTGCCTACGGGCAGCATTCCCAAGTCCAGAAACTAATATGTACAGTGGCATTGCCATTGCAAGCGCTCTGCTCAGGGCGTTTCATCGATTGCGCTGATGTTTACTATCAAGCCGCCTGCCTGTCGGCCTGAAAAGGCCGTCCCTATAATCCCCAGCAAATCCCCCCGCTCCTGCGCCTGCTACAGGCGATATCCCTCATGGAACCGAACCCCATGCCAAGCAACCGCCAGGCCCCTCGCGGCCTTCCCGAACATAGTCAACAGAGTGTCCTGCAGCAATGGCTGGCAATCCTCTCGGTCGCCGTGGGTGCCTTCGCCCTGGTCACCAGTGAGTTCCTCCCGGTGGGGGTGCTCAACGATGTGGCCAGCGACCTGGGCATCAGTGCCGGCCTTGCCGGCCTGATGGTGACCCTGCCCGGCATCATGGCCGCATTGGCCGCACCCTTGATTTCCGTCGGCGTGGGTGCGCTGGACCGGCGCTACCTGCTGATCGGCCTGACGCTGATCATGATCATCGCCAACGCGACCGTGGCCTATGCCGGCGACTTCAACCTGTTGTTGGTCGGCCGTGTGCTGCTGGGCGTCAGCATTGGTGGTTTCTGGGCGACCGCCATCGCCCTCAGCGGCCGACTGGCACCTGACGGCATGGGCGTGGCCAAGGCCAACTCCATCATCATGGCTGGCGTAACCCTGGCAACCGTCGTGGGTGTACCCGTGGGCACCTGGCTGAGTGGCCTGATGGGCTGGCGCATGACCTTCCTGGTGACTGCGCTGGTGGGCGTGCCCGTGCTGCTGGCGCAAATGTTCCTGCTGCCGCGGCTGATGCCGGAAAAGGCCATTCGCATCAGTGACCTGCCGGCGCTGTTCATCAACCCGCAAGCGCGGGTCGGCCTGATCGCCGTGTTGCTGATTGGCCTGGCGCACTTTGCCGCATACACCTACGTTGCACCGTTCTTCAAACAGAATGCCGGCTTCGACGGGCCTACGATCGGCTCCTTGTTGCTGCTGTATGGTGTGGCCGGCTTCATGGGTAACATCTTCGCCGGCTTTGCAGCCAACCGCAGCGTGCGGCATACCCTGATGCTGGTCGCGTTGATGATCGCCGTCAGCACAGCCCTGTTCCCGCACTTCGCCACCGGCATGACCGGCGCCGCGATGCTGATTGCATTGTGGGGCTTCGCCTTCGGTGCGTTCCCGGCCTGCGCCAACATCTGGATGTTTGTCGTAGCCCCCAAGGATGTCGAGCGTGGCATGCCGCTGTTCGTGGCCATGTTCCAGGTGATCATTGCCGTGGGCTCGTTCTTCGGCGGCCAGGTGGTCGACCACATGGGCACAGCGGTGCTGCTGAGCCTGGCTACGGCGCTGGTAGGCTGCGGCTTTGTCACGGTGTTGGTGCTGGGCCGCAACGTCAGCAACAGCCTGGCGGCGCAGCCAGGCTGAGTTGTAGTGCCGGGGCTGCTGTTCAGCCCCTCGCGGGTAAGCCTGCGTCTGCATACAGGCGCTCCCTGCACTGACCGTCATAACCTGAACCTACCCGCCAGCGCTGTCATCTGCCCGACCAACCCCGACAACGCCTTGCTCGCTTCGCTGGTTTGCTGTGCGCCCGCCGCCGAGTGGTTCGACAGCTCACGGATGTTCAGCAAGTTACGGTCCACCTCCCGCGCCACCTGGGCCTGCTCTTCGGCCGCACTGGCAATGACCAGGTTGCGCTCGTTGATTTCGCCGATCGCACTGTAGATGCCCTCCAGCACCTGCCCTGAGGCCAGGGTCACGTCCAGCGTCGACTGGGCACGGTTGGTGCTGGCCTGCATCGAAGCCACTGCGGCCTCGGTGCCCGCCTGCACGCGGCCGATCATCTGCTCGATTTCCTGGGTCGACTGTTGTGTGCGGTAGGCCAACGTGCGCACTTCATCCGCCACCACAGCGAAGCCACGGCCGGCCTCACCTGCGCGGGCAGCCTCGATGGCCGCATTGAGCGCCAGCAGGTTGGTTTGCTCGGACACCGAGCGGATCACCTCCAGCACCTTGCCGATATCCCGTACCTGCCCGACCAACTGCTCAAGGTGCGCACTGCTGGTCTGGATCTCGCGGGTCATGGCCTCGGTGCCGTCGATGTTGTCGCTGACCTGACGACGGCTTTGTGCGGCCAGCTGGTTGGACTCACTGGTGGTCTGCGAAGTGGTGATGGCATTACGTGCAACCTCCTCCACAGCCGTGGTCATTTCGGTCACGGCGGTAGCGGCCTGCTCCAGCTCTTGCCCCTGCTGGCGCAGGTTGTTGGCGCTTTCCTCGGTGACCGCGTTCAATGCCGTGGCAGCAGCGTCCAGCTGCCGGGCGCAGTGGTCGATTTGCCCAAGGGTATCGCGCTGGCTCTGCTGCATGCGTTGCAGTTCATGGAACAGCTGGCCGATCTCGTTATTGCCCTGCCCTTGCACCGGCACGCTCAGGTCGCCACCGGCAATGCGCTGGAAATGCCGACCGGCTTCACGCAACGGGTGCAGTACCCGCTGGGCAATGAAGGCCCAGCACAGCACCGCCAACAGCAAGGTCACACCCAGTAGGCCCAGACTCAACCATTGCGCACGAGCCAAGCGCCGATCGGACTCAAGCATGATCTGCTGGCCACGTTCACTCAGTGCGCCCACCAGTTGCTGACGTAACGCTTGCAACCGGCCCATGGCATTGCCGGCGTCGCTGTTGACCTTGAAGTACTGCTCCAGCGAACGCTGGCGGGTCGCTTCCCGCTGCCCCGCCACTGCCTTGGCGTACTCGGCAAAGGTAGCCTGCAGCTCGATAGCCAGTGTGCGAAGGGCGGTCTCGCGCGCGCTTTCGACAAATTCGTCGACCAGCTTCTGGCTCTTGTCGTTCAGCTCGACCGACAGCGCCATGCGCTTGCCTGCGCTCTCGTCATGGCCACCCAACTGCTCGATGAAACCCGAGGACACATTGGCACTGGAACGAATCGCCATGAGCAACGCATTGTTCAACCGGTCCGACTGGTGTGCGGTCTGGTCCAGTTCGGTGATCTGCTGGTCACTGCCCACAGCTGCCCACCAGGCGCTCACGGTAGAAAACAGCAAGGTCAGGCTGAACAGCGACAATACCCAGAACATTCCGGTACGTATCTTCAGGTTGGCAAGCATGCGGGCAGTACTCCTGGTTGGCACCACTTCTGGTCGATGATTCGACGGTGGGTGTGCTGCTATCGGAGGTGCCGGCGCAGGCTTGAGGTGCCTGGAGGCGGTTATGGGCGGTAACCGAACAGATTGCGAAGAGGCCAGCCTCAACGCCCGAGGAAGTCGACCACAGCCTCAGCGAACGCCTGGGGTTGATCCAGCATGACGAAGTGGAAGCTGCCGTCGATCCGCTTGAAACTGATGCCCCGCGTGCCGGCATAGGCATTAGCGAAGGTTGCATCGACACTGGCCGCAGGTATGCCATACAGCGGGTCATAGGCATACACGACCTCTACCGGCGCCTGGATACGGCCAAGTTCCGGGCGCAAGTCGGTGGTCATCAGTTCATGGGTGGCATCGGCTACCGTCTCGCGGTCCGAGCGCAGCGCTGCATCAACCAGTGCCGGCCTGGCCGCTGCGGTCTTGGCTAACCGGTCGATGGCTGCCCGCTGCATCGTTTCGGCCTGCGCTGCCGGTGCCGCCAACATCGCCTCGCGCAAGGCGCCAGCCTGTGATGCTGCGGTTTCAGCGGTTGCCGCCGGATCGATCAATAACGTGTAGAACGGCAGCGCGTCGACCACCATCAGCCGCCCCACCTGCTCAGGGTGACGCGCGCCGAGCATCAGCGCAACCTCGCCGCCCAGCGAATGGCCAATGATGGCCGGTGCCTCCAGGTGCTGGCTGCGGATATAGCCTGCGACTGCCTCGGCCACGGGAGCTGCCACACGCCCCTGCGCAGCGGGCACGGCAGGCGCGCCGGCAAAACCTGCAACCTGCACCAGATGCAGGCGGTGCTGCTGGCGCAGCACACTGGCGAGCCCTGCCCATACCTCACGCGATGAGGCCAGCCCAGGTATCAGGATAACGTCTGGCCCGGCGCCCTCGACCTGCACAGAAATGCGTTCATCAGCCGTAGGCACTGGCTGGCCTGGTGCGGCTAACGCCGAAGACAGGGCAACGCTGGCACCGATTGCCGCAAGCAGGGTTCGTACACGCATAGTGGCCATTCCTTTGACTTGAACCTGGAAAAGCCCGCCACTATAAGGCGTGCCACGCGGCATGGGTAAACTATCGTTTGCAACCCGGTGCGCTACACCGTTAAAGTCGGGGCCTGGGCGCCGGCTGCGCCTGCGGTCCGCGCGAAGGGGTTGCCCGAGCCATACACCCCTACATTTTCGTACCAGCTCCCGGCTTGTCGGCGGACCGAGCCCCAAAGGAGTTGGCATGCCCGCCATCAATGCATCTCGCCACCACGGCCTGCTCGACCTGCCTGCCTTGCGCAAACGCGCCAAGCGCTTGCTGACTGCACTGAAAAACCACGAAGCCGACGACACCCGCGAGCAATTGCGCACGCTTGGCCTGCCCGGCCCCGACTACCGGCTTGCCGACACCCAATGGCTGGTCGCCCGCGAGGCCGGATTTGCCAGCTGGCCCAGGCTCAAGGCCCATGCCGATGCCGTGGCGTTCGCCGCGCGCCATCCCGGTTTTTCTGCGGATGACGAGGCTGCCGTACAGCATTGGCGCTGTGGCAACGACATCGCCCACAGCTTGCGCACCGCCGGGTTTACCGGCGCCTTCCAGATGTTCGAAGACCCGATGGTCATGGGGCCGGTACCGGCATTGCCCGAGGCACAGTACTGGCAGGTGCGTGGTGCCTACGTGCAGCAGGCGTTCAAGCTGACCCCACAAGACCTTGAGCAGCGCCAGGCGGTACAGCGCAATGCATTGGCCGGGCTGAGCCACGACAGCCAGCTCGTGTTGTGGTGCGAGGCCGACGCCTACGACCAACTGTTCCTGATTCGCGTGCTCGCCAGCCTGCCCGGCCTGCCCCGTCGGCTGGAGCTGATCGAAATTGACCAGGTGCCCGGTATCGAGCGCTTCATCGGCATCGGCCAACTGGCCCCCGACCTGCTGGCCTGGCTGTGGCCACAACGTCGCGCACTGGGCGAGGATGCACTGGCCCTGGCGCGCCAGGCATGGGCGGCCTACACCGCACCTGATCCACAGGCCTGGGCACGCCTGGCCGGCCGCCAACATACGGCCTTGCCATTGCTGGGTCGGGCACTGGCGCGCCAGCTGCAAGAGCTGCCGGGAGCGATCGATGGTTTGAGCCTTACCGAACGCCTGCTGCTGCGTGCACTGGCGTCACGCGGCGAGATGGCGGCCGGGCGCGTGTTTGGCCAGTTGATGATGCAGGATGATCCCCTGCCTTACTTGGGCGACATGATGTTCCACGTCCTGCTGCAGCCCCTGATCCATGGGCCGCAGCCATTACTGCTGGAAGGTCCTGGAGAGGCCTGGGCACAGCGGCGGTTGCAGCTGACCCCGCTCGCCGAACAGGTGCTTGCCGGGAAGGTCCACTGGCTCGATTGCCACCCCGCGCCGCATTGGGTTGGCGGGGTGCTGATCGATGCGGCGGACAGGCCTTGGGTGGTCAGCGAGCAAGGCGAGGTGTGGCGGCGTCGATAGCGGTTCAGCAAGGGGGCCGCTGGGCGGCCTGCGCCAACCGTTGCGTGGCCAGCCGGATCTCATCCACATCCAGCGAAGCAAACCCCAGGCGTAGGGCGTTCTCGGCATGGCCAAACGGGGAGAACTGCCGCCCACTGCGCACCACCAGGTCCAGCTCCAGCGCTTTCTCGACCAACTCATCCACATTGATTGCGTCGGCAAAGCGCACCCACAGCGCCAGGCCCCCTTCCGGCTCCTGTACGCAAATGTGCTCGCCAAACGCTTCGTGCAAGCACGCCAACAGGGTCTCCCGGCGGCGTCGGTACTCGCGGTTGACCCGGCGCAAGTGCTTCTTCAGCTCGCCCTCATTAATCAAATCCGCCAGCATGCGCTGCATCACCGCATCGCCCTGCCCCAAGGTCAGCGTCGCTCGGCGCTCCAGCACGGCAATCACCTCCACGGGCGCCACGATGTAACTGCAGCGAAACGTACTGCCCAAGGGCTTGGACATCGTGCCGATGTAGATCACATGCCGCTGCTGGCGGTCGCTGGCCAAAGGCAGGTAGGGCCGCCCGGAGAAGTGGTATTCGTAGTCGTAGTCTTCCTCGACCACGCAAAAGTCGTGCTGGCGCGCCAGCTCCAGCAACTGCTGCCGGCGCCCGGCCGGCAGGCTGACCGTGGTGGGGAACTGGTGATGGGGCGTGATGTACATCATCCTTACCTTGTGCTGCCTGCACAGGGCATCGAGCTGATCCACCCGGCAGCCCTCATGGTCCAGCTCCACAGTGACCAGCCGGGCACCCAGCTGACGAAAGATCTCCCACGCAGGGGGATAACTCAGGCGCTCGACCAGCACAACATCACCCGGCTTGAGCAACACGCTGGCCACCAGCGACAACGACATCTGCACCCCCTGTGTCAGGCAGATATGCTCGGCGCCAACGTTCAGGCTGCGATTGTGCCGCAGCATGTCAGCCAGGGCGCTGCGCAGGTAGCGGCTGCTGCATTCACTGCCGTGGCGCACGCTGTTGCTGATGAAACTGCTGCGCAAGGCATTGCGGTAATAGCGGTGCAGTACAGCCTGCGGCAGCAGGCGGTGGTCACAGGCACCGTTGTCGAAAAACAACGCACCTGGCCGCCCCTGCTGCGCGGCGGCCTGCTCGTTCGCCGCAAAGTAGGCAACAGCGGGTTCCTCGGGCAGCGCCAGGGCAAAGCGCCGGGTGGCATCCGGTTCGGCCCGCGCACTGGCCGCCAGCTGCTGGCTGACAAAGGTGCCCCGGCGCTGCACGCTTTGTAGCCAGCCTTTGGTTTCGGCTTCCTCATAGGCCAGGATCACCGTCTTGCGGTTGACGTTCAGCAATTGCGCCATCTCCCGCGTGCCCGGCAAGGGCGTGCCAGGGCGCAGGCGACCCTCACTGATCGCGGCCACCAAGCCCTCGACAATCTGCCGGTACGAAGCTTGCGCCCCGTCGAGTTTGAGCAGCGGCTGCCATTTACGAAGCTGGACCATGTAAATTATCCAAATCTGGAGGTTCTGCTGGTCCTGGACTATAGCAACAATCAAAGCTCCATTTGAGCCGAGGTGTTCATGCAAAGCCGCCACGTCATTGAATTGTCGCCCTCGGGCAAAACCTTCGAAGCCAGCCACGAGTTGCTGCTCGATGCCATGCTCGCCAGCGGCTTGCCGGTACCCTTCTCCTGCCGCCGTGGCGCCTGTGGCTCGTGCAAGGTCAAGGTGGTGTCGGGGCAGTATCACGACAAGCAGCGAGATGCGGACACACCGGCCCCCTCCTATCCCCTGGCTGCCGACGAGATGCTGCTGTGTCAGAGCCACGCCTGCAGCGACATGTGCCTGGAGATACCCGGCTGGTCACTGGATACCCCGGCACTGGAAGTCCGCGCCCAAGTGGTTGGCCGGCGCGCGCTGAGCACGGATATCGTCGAGCTCGTGCTGCAGCCTGCCCAGCCACTGGATGTTCGGGCCGGCCAGTATGTGCGGTTCCAGCTGGGCAATGGCGACAGCCGCTGTTTCTCCATTGCCAACCTGCCAGCCCAGGAACAGGGGCAACTGGTGTTTCACATTCGCAAGGTCAGCGGTGGCCTGTTCACCGAAGGCGTGTTGCCCACCCTGCAAGCAGGTGCTTCAGTAACGCTCGAAGGCCCACTGGGTGCCTGCACCTGGCAACACGAGGACCAACGCCCGTTGGTGCTGCTCGCCACCGGCACAGGTTATGCCGGCATCAAGCCCTTGCTGCTGACTGCCTTGGCCCGCGATGCCGAGGTCACGTTGTATTGGGGCGGTTCATCGCAAGCGGACTTCTACGACCATGAGTTTCTCGAACAGGCCAGCCATGCGCACCCACGCTTTCGCTGGCACCCGGTACACTCGGACCAGGCGCGAGTGCAGCAGGCGGCGCTGGCCCACCCGCATCGCTGGGACGATACCCAGGTCTACGCCTGCGGCAATGCCACAATGATCAGCCAGGCCCGCGAACACTGCATTGCGGCAGGCGTACACCCCCATCGTTTTGTCGCCGAAGCCTTTGTCGCCAGTGGCGCACCGGCAGCGCAGGCCTCATCGGCCAGCACACTGCACCCGAAGCTGGAAAAGGTCGGCCCGCGCTATTCGCTGGACGGCATGCTCGCAGCCCGCGAGCAGTCGGTACGGTCCGTGGCCGCGATAGCCAGCCAACTGCAGGTCGGCATGACCACTGCACAGGCGCTTGAAATGGCCGCGCAAACCCTGCAGGCGATGGGTGCGTCGCACACCTGGCACCCCACCTACATCCGCTTCGGCGATGACACCGTGCGTACCCCACGGCAAGGTATTGATCTGCAACGCGTATTACGTACCACGGATATCGTCGTGGTCGACGTCGGCCCGGTCTGGGATGGTTACGAAGGTGACTATGGCGACACCTTCGTGTTCGGCCAGCACGAACTGCACCACGCCTGCGTCAAGGCATTGCATGAGGTGTTCGACGAAACCCGTCAGGCCTGGGGCCTTGGGCTGACCGGGCGCGAACTGTATGACTTCGCCGAACGCAGTGCCCAGGCCAAAGGCTGGCAGCTCGAGCGCAACTTGGCCGGGCACCGCATCGCCGATTTCCCCCATGTGCTGTATGGGCAGGACAAACTGGCCGAGGTAGAGATCGTCCCTAGCGAGGTGGTATGGGTACTGGAAATACAGCTGTGCCACCCTACCGAACCCGTCGGGGCGTTTTTTGAAGACATCCTGATTGGCGAGGCCAGGCCTGTCGTGGCGACCACAGCTTGAAACGACCGTCAGGACGCGAGGTGCGCGTCAATCAGGCGCGCAACCCCTTCGGCATGCCTGTGGCCCAAGCCATGACCGGGCTGATCGAGTCTGCGCCAACGCAAGGCGGAATCTCAAGGGTTGTTGGCTCTGATGGGTTTAGACCTACTGAAGTGCCCAAATCAGCAGCGAACGCTATGCCTGCCAAGGGCGAAAGCGGACACGCGTGAACGGCTGCTTTCGACCCAGGCTGTGTGAAAACACCTGCGATTGTCTAACCTTCTGATCGTCGAGATCGTGGCGGGGACGATCATGAAACGGTTCATTGAAGGTGAAGCCCGGACGCAAGTCACGCTGCTGCCGGAGTGCCTGGATGATTACATCACCGAAGAAAACCCAGTTCGGGTGGTCGACGTTTTCGTCGATGAACTCGACCTCGGAGCACTCGGGTTCGAGGGTGTCGATCCGGCTGCAACGGGTCGTCCGGCCTACCATCCAGCAGTCCTGCTAAAAATCTACATCTATGGCTACCTCAATCGGATTCAGTCCAGCCGCCGGCTTGAACGCGAGGCAGCGCGCAATGTCGAGCTGATGTGGTTAGCGGGCCGGTTGGCGCCTGACTTCAAAACGATTGCCGACTTTCGCCGAGACAACGGCAAAGCCATTCGCAGCGTCTGCCGGCAATTCGTAGTGCTTTGCCGCAACCTCAATCTTTTCTCCCCAAGCGTTTTATGCGTCCGTATACGGCTATCTGGGCCGCTGCCGCGGCCCAGATAGCACAGGCAGCGCCTGGCGCCCGACTGAGTGAGACCTGCACTTAGATCTGCTGAATTTACAGGCTGACCCAGCTTCTTTCGCTCCTCGACGTACTTACTTGCGTTTTCACACAGCCTGGACCCACAGCAGCCGTTCGACGTGTCTACGGAACCATCGGCGATTCAGCTCTGTATCCGACATCAGGGTAACCATCGCCACGGCGTGCCCGGACAAGGCGTAAAAATCAGTTCACCCGGAGTATGGGGCAACGATTTCAATGAGTAAGAATACGACATGCTCATGACCTCAAATAGACCGGATATTGACTCTCTTGGATAGTTCTTCCGCCGACTCTTTGCGCTCGGAGTAGCGATCTACCAAATAATCCTGGCGATCACGCAGCAGCAGCGTGAACTTAGTCAATTCCTCCATCACGTCGACCAGCCGATCGTAGAAAGAAGACGGCTTCATGCGCCCGGCCTCATCGAACTCCAGGAAGGCTTTCGGCACCGACGACTGGTTCGGGATGGTAAACATACGCATCCAGCGGCCAAGCACACGCAGTTGGTTCACCACGTTAAAAGACTGCGAGCCACCGCAAACCTGCATCACGGCGAGGGTCTTGCCCTGGGTCGGGCGAACGGCGCCCATGGCCAGCGGTACCCAATCGATCTGCGCCTTGAAGACAGCACTCATTGAGCCGTGACGCTCGGGTGAGCACCACACCTGGCCCTCGGACCACTGCATCAGCTCGCGGAGTTCCAGCACCTTCTCGTGGGAGTCCGGAGCGTCATCCGGCAGCGGCAGGCCGGAAGGGTCGAAAATACGGGTTTCGGCGCCGAACTCTTCCAGCAGGCGCGCAGCTTCCTGGACCATCAAGCGGCTGAATGAGCGTTCGCGGGTCGATCCGTAAAGCAGCAGGATGCGCGGTTTGTGTGTGGAAGGATCCTTCGGCGCCAGCCGCTCCAGCGACGGCAGATCAATCAGTTCTGGTTGGACATTTGGCAGGTGGTCGTTCATTTCGGTCTCCATTGGTCCAGGGCCTAAAGCGCGCCGATGCGGGCAAGCTCGGCTTTCAGTTCGTCCTGGCTCAGTTGCGAGAAAGGCAGCGCAATGAAGGCGCGCGCGCGCTCATCGATCTTCGCAAGTGTTGTCTGGAAGGCTTCTTCGATTTCTGCCTCACTCCCGGTGACCGCCGAAGGGTCGGCCAGGCCCCAGTGGGCTTTGAGCGATGGGCCAAAGAAGATCGGGCAGGCCTCGCCGGCAGCACGGTCGCACACGGTGACAACGATGTCGGGAGGAGAGCTCTCGAAGGCATCCGAGGCCTTGCTTGAAAGACCAGCGGTGGGGATACCGGCGGCTTCCAGGGTATTCAGTGCCCGCTCATTGACCTTACCGCTTGGAAAGCTGCCCGAGCTCACAGCTTCCATACCCTCGGGGGCCAGGTGATTGAACAGCGCCTCGGACAGGATGCTGCGGCAGCTGTTGTGGGTGCACATGAACAAGACTTTCATCAGGTATCTCCGGTTCAAAAGCTCAGGCGGATGGCCAATGCGGCCAAGGTGGCAAGCAGGATCGGCAGCGTCAGGACGATGCCGGTGCGGAAGTAGTAACCCCAGGTGATGACGATGTTCTTGCGGGCCAGCACGTGCAGCCACAGCAAGGTGGCCAGGCTGCCGATGGGGGTGATTTTCGGACCGAGGTCACAGCCGATGACGTTGGCGTAGATCATGGCCTCGCGCACAATGCCGGTGGCTTCGGCAGAATGGATCGACAAGGCCCCTACCAGCACAGTGGGCATATTGTTCATGACCGACGACAGGCCAGCGGCGAGCAACCCCGTCCCGAGGGATGCGCCCCAGATCCCGTAGCCGGCGAAGACATTGAGGATCTGCGTCAGGTACTCGGTGAGGCCGGCGTTACGCAGGCCATAGACCACGAGGTACATGCCAAGTGAGAACACCACGACCTGCCAGGGCGCGTCCTTGAGCACCTTACGGGTAGAAATAACGTGCCCGCGCGCGGCGATCAGGTAGAGGATCAGCGCACAGGCAGCAGCGATGGCGCTGATCGGTACACCCAGCGGCTCGATGGCGAAGAAGCCGACCAGCAACAGCGCAAGCACCCACCAGCCGGCAACGAACGTCGCCTTGTCGCGGATAGCGGCTTCGGGAGCCTTCAGTTGGTCGAGTTCATAGGTACGCGGCAGGTCCTTGCGGAAGAACCACAGCAGCATGCCCAACGTGGCGGCGATGCTGACCAGGTTCACCGGCACCATGACCGAGGCGTACTCGCTGAAGCCAATGCCAAAGTAGTCGGCGGAAACGATGTTCACCAGGTTGGATACCACCAGCGGCAAGCTCGCGGTATCGGCGATGAAGCCCGCCGCCATGACGAATGCCAGCGTCGCCGCCGGGGAGAAGCGCAGGGCCAGCAGCATGGCGATGACGATCGGGGTCAGGATCAGTGCCGCACCGTCGTTAGCGAACAGCGCCGAGACGGCGGCGCCCAGCAGGATGATGAAGGCGAACAGCTTGCGGCTGCTGCCATTGCCCCAGCGGGCCACGTGCAATGCCGCCCACTCGAAGAACCCCGCCTCATCCAGCAGCAGGCTGATGATGATGACGGCGATGAAAGTGGCGGTAGCGTTCCAGACGATCTGCCAGACCACGGGGATATCGGACAGGCTCACGACGCCCGCCAGCAGTGCCACGACGGCCCCCAGTGCGGCGCTCCAGCCCACGCCCAGGCCTTTGGGCTGCCAGATGACGAGAACGATCGTCACCAAGAAAATCAAAAAAGCGATCAGCATGGCTACAACTCAATCAGCGAAGGGAAGTCTTAAGCACAGGCAACAGGGCTCTGCGGCCGCTCGCCCATTTCGGCAAGGCGCAATGCATCGGGGCTCAACCATTCCTGGTTGGCTTCGACAACGCCCTTCAGTATCGCGTCCACCCACTGCGGCAGTTCGGGGTGCAGTCGGTAGTACACCCACTGACCCTTGCGGCGATCCATCAGGATTCCAGCCTCGCGCAACTGAGCCAGGTGCCGGGAGATCTTCGGCTGGCTCAGTTCCAGCGCGTGGGTAAGTTCGCAGACACAGAGTTCGCCTTCACGGGCGATCAGCAGGGTCATCCGGGCCCGGGTGTCATCAGCCAGGCATTTGAAAACGATGGGGGGTGTCAGTGTTTCCCGCATGTGACCTCCTGGGAAATGCGTGTACGGCCAATATCTGCAAAACCGAATATATGACGACTCGAATATACGGTAAAGTAGATATTTACAACCGCCTCGCCTTACGGGACGTCATAAAAACCGGACAATGCCCGCGCTCTGGGCCCTATACTGGCCGTCGATACCATCCCCAGACTCTCCAATGAACCAGCCTGATATCTCTGTCCGGTTGCTTGGTACCGATCAAATCCAAGGCCTGGCTGAGCATCTGACTGCAGCGGGCTTGCCGACCCAAGACCTTTTGCAGCCCGAAGGTGGGACATCACCGTACCCGCAAGCACCAGATGCACCATGCCCAGCGGAACGGTTTTCTTCGGGTTGTGAATCTCGTGAGTCGCACCTCAGCAATGAGGCAGCCTCTGAAGGCTGAGACCTGTAGTAGCGGGTTTACCCGCTCCTACAGGAATCGGGCCCTGTTTCAGGGCGATAGTGTTGCCCCTAGCCCATCTGCTGCCACAGGATCAGCAGCCCAGGCACCCAGGCGGTGAAGATCGCGCATACCAGGGTCATCACCGCCACCAGCCGCTGGATTTTCCTGGCCAGTGCCAACAACAGGAAAAAGCTGAACCACAAAACCGTCCACGCGGCCCAGTTCAGCACATCCCACACCTTCATCAGGCCCTCGGCGCCCGGGATGGAGCTGACCGTCACCACCAGCGCCGTCACGCTGACGAACAGGCAGAACCAGCCCAAGCCGCGGCCGTCGACCTGCAACAACTGGTTGGCGGCCACCCACAGGTAGGTAAAGGCGAACAGGATGGTCAAGGCACCCGCCTTGATGCCTTCGGCCGCGCCCACCACGAAAATCAGGTAGACCGCCACCAATAGGCTGAGCAAGCCGACAAACAGGTTGATCACCGCCACTTCACGGTCGGTGATACGCCCCATCAGCCAGATGCTGTTGATGAACAACACCGCACCCACATACAGCAGAACCAGTCCGTACAACATGGCAACCTCTTCTCATTCGAATTGTTTAAGGGTTTTTCTTGCCATTTCCAACATCGACAACCGCTGTTTCATTGCCTCTTTCGACAGGTAGGCATGGGCTTCAGGCTCCTGCCAGCCCTGAGCCGCCATCAACAGGACCTTGGCCTTGTTGATGTCGGCTTGGTGTTCCAGGCGCTCCTGCAACTGGGCGTTCTTCTGCATCAAACGGGCGTGGGCTTCGCTATTGCTCCTGGCGCACACCAGCGCCGGCAGCACCTTGTGGCTGTCCAGCGGCAGCACGATCACGCCATGGCACCCCAGCTCCAGAATCTGCGAGAGGATGGTCGGGCTTTCGTACTCCACCAGCGCGACAGCGGTCAGGCGAACCCCGCCCTGGGCCAGCAGCTTGCCCAGTTCGCCATGGTGGCGCCCTTCGAACACCCCGCAAAACACCAGGTCGGTGTGGGTGTCGAACGCCTTGGGCGGTGGCCAGTACTGCTTTACCGAACAACCGATGCGCATCAGTTGCAACACCAGGGCATCGGTGATTTCACTGGGCGGGCAAACAATGCCTACATGCAGCTCACGCAGCGTATTCAGGATGTTCGTGGTGCTCATGAGGGGCCGCCTCCCGCCATGCTCGCCGTCCAGTCATCGAGGTTGTGCACCACCACATAGGGATCGGGGCGGATAGCCACGGGCGACTGCCATTTGATGCAGATCTGCCCGCTCGCATCGATCTCGCCTATGCGCGCGAACAGGTGCGAATGGTTGTTCTGCTGCTCCACATGCACCCTGCCCTGGGGGCTGTCCAGGCTCGCGTGGTACAGGTGATTGCGGATCACCTCCACCTCAAGGCTTTCGGTGGCATTCACCGCCTGGCACAACATGCGCATCTGGCTGTAGGCGGCCTCGGCCCAGGCGGTGATGCGCACATCAGCCGGGAAAAACGCCCGACACGCGCTGACGAACGCTTGGCTTTGTGGCGAGTCGACACTGGTGAAATACGGCGCCACGACGATGTTGCCACAGGCCACCTTGGCGCCCATCTCGGCGATTTCGGCCTCACTGGTGGTCAGGCTGGCAATGGGCGGCCGAGGACCATTACCGTAACGCTGCGCCAATGCCTGATAGAAACTTGCCGTACCCGTACCGACCACGGTCGAGAACACCACATCCGGGGCAGCGCGAACCACCCGCTCCACCACCTGGGCCAGGTCATCGGCCGAGGGGTACAGTGGCATGTAAGCCTCCTCCACCACTTCGCCGCCATGCTGCTTGTACAGGTGGCGCATGACGTGGTTGCTTTCCCGGGGGTAGATGTAGTCCGAGCCGACGAAGGCGACCCTGGCGCCATAATGGCGGGTCAGGTAAGCCGCCAGCGGCGCGCTGTTCTGGTTGGGTGCCGGCCCGCCATAGATGATGTTGGGTGAGTACTCGAACCCCTCGTAAGGCGTGGGATAGAACAGCAAGCCATCCGCGCGCTCGACCACCGGCATCACGGCTTTACGGGTATGCGACATGTAGCAGCCGAGCATCAGGCGCACGCCGTGGTTGCGCACATAGTCGTCGCACAGGTTGCGGTACCGGTCCGGGTCGCCCCCGGGGTCACCGACCAGGGTCAGCACCGGCTGGCCAAGCACACCGCCTTCGCGGTTCACCTGTTCTGCCGCCAGCAACGCGCCGCAGCGCTGCGAGCGCTCGATGGCTGCGGTAACGCCGCTTTCGGCGAACAGCAAGCCCACCTTCAATTGCCTGTCTTGTCTACTCATCACACTGTCCTGTTGCAGCCATCATGTAGACACCGAAAAACGGATACGCCCGCGTTCGAGGTGTCCGGCCACCGTGATGCAGGCCACTTCGGCCCGGCAGGGGATGCGGTTGCCGAGCAGGTACTCGGCCAGCGGCACCTCCAGTTCGTGGCGGATGAATCGCTTGAGTGCGCGGGCGCCGAACTCCACGTCATGCCCTTCGCTGGCCAGCTTGCCGACCACTGCCGCATCCAGTTGCAGGCGGCAGTGATGCTTGGCCAGACGCCGGTTCAGGCGCGACACTTCAAGCTCGACGATGCGCTCGCTCACTGCCTGTTCGATGGCGTTGAACACCACGGTGCTGTCGATGCGGTTGACGAACTCGGCAGAAAAACGCTTCACCAGGCGTCGCCGCACAAGGGCCAGCAGACGCTCCCGTTGCCCTGCCCGCTGCCCCAGCAAACGCCGCAGCGATACCAGCGGGCCAAGCCGGTGCTGGCGTATTTCGTCTGCCGCCAGGTTGCTGGTCATGAACACCAGGGTATTGCGGAAATTGAAGCTCTTTTCCCCGGAAGCCAAGCGCAGCAGGCCATTGTCGAACACATTGAGCAGCGCCTGGGACACCTCCTTGCTGGCCTTTTCCAGCTCATCGAACAGCACGATCCCCGGGCGCCCCTGGCTGCCGTCCAGCAGCGCCTGGTCGAACAGCGTGCGGCCCTCCTTGGCGCCAGCATAGCCCGGCGGCGCACCGGTCAGGGCAGCGGCGTAATGCTCCTGGGCCAGCGTGTTCATGTCGACCCGGCAGAAGGCATCGGCATCACCGTGCAGTGCGCGGGCCAGGGCGCGCACGATCTCGGTCTTGCCAACCCCGGTCGGGCCAAGGAACAACGCCGTGAACAATGGCCGGCGCGGGTCGAGAATATCCGCACGCACCACCGTGAGCACATCTTCGATGGCCTGCAGGGCTTCGTCCTGGCCCAGTACTTCGCTGCGTAACACCTGCATGATAGCGGCGACGTCGAAGCGGAATCGCGACTGCAGGGTGTCTTCGCTACGCAGGTGGGTTTCGACGATTGTCCGCGTGTGGCAGTTTTCGGCATTCAGTGCAGCGCTGGAGGACGCGTCGCGGCGCGTCTGCTCCAGCAGGTCGTTCAAGAACGGCATGGTCTTCCCCTCAACGGTGAAACAGCGTGCCCGCAGGCACGCCGGGCACGCCCTTTAACGGGCTTCCTTTTCCTTCGCGTCGTAAGGAAGGCTGCCAACCGGGCACTGCGCCACCCCCGAGGTGCGCCGGGTAATGGCCTCGACATTTTCGCGGGCCTTCTCGGCATCCAGCACCCAGGTGCGGTAGAAGTCGAACGGGCATTCGGCGATGCCACGGTCACCGTCGCCGGACAAATGCATGCCGCTGTAACCGCGGTGCAGAATCTTGTACAGGTGGTTCTGCGACTGGTCGTTTTGCCGTGCATCGCGAATCTGCGAGATCGACAGCTGGGCGTACTGAATGCCCATTTCCTCTTCACCGCACTCGCCCAGGGTGCGGCCATCGAAGCCGATGATCGCCGAGTGGCCGAAGTAGGAATACACACCATCGAAGCCGGCGGCGTTGGCCACTGCCACGTAGCAGTTGTTGGCCCAGGCCATGACCTTGGCCATCAGCACCTGCTGGTCCTTGGCCGGGTACATGTAGCCCTGGCATCGCACGATCAGCTCGGCGCCTTTCATGGCGCAGTCGCGCCAGATTTCCGGGTAGTTGCCGTCATCGCAGATGATCATGCTGACTTTCAGGCCCTTGGGGCCATCGGCAACGTAGGTCTGGCCGCCCGGGTACCAGCCTTCGATCGGGCACCAAGGGATGATCTTGCGGTACTTCTGCACGATCTCGCCGTTGTTGTCGATCAGCACCAGGGTGTTGTAGGGCGACTTGCGCGGGTGCTCTTCATGGCGCTCGCCGGTCAGCGAGAAAACGCCCCAGACATTGGCCTTGCGGCAGGCCTGGGCGAACACTTCGGTTTCCACGCCGGGCACGACCACGGCGGTTTCCATCATTTCTGCCGGGTCGTACATGATGCCCTGCAGGCTGTACTCCGGGAAAATCACCAGGTCCATGCCCGGCAACCCCTGCTTCATGCCGACAATGATGTCGGCGATCTTCCTGGCGTTTTCGAGCACTTCATCGCGGGTATGCAGGCGCGGCATCTTGTAGTTGACCACGGCCACACCGACGGTGTCGTTGCTGCTGGAAATATCACCATGACGCATGTTGAACACCTCTTGTTGTTATTTTTCAGGGACGACAAAAAGCCCTCTCCGCATGCGGAGAGAGCTCATTTGCTCTTTGGGGTTCGGGGTGGAGGCAGCGGCATCGCCATTGATGCGCAGCTCCTGACAACCAACGGTATATGCCGGGTGTGGCGGCTTGTCAACCCGGCAACAGCTGCTGCCTCTTCAGGCGCCGAGTGAGCCCAGCACGCGTTGCAGCCTGTCCCGGGTTGTATCCGTGCATGCTTGCATCGGTTCGCGCAGCTCGTCTGCCATCAGGTTTTGCAACTGCAACGCTGCCTTCACCACCGCCGGGTTGGGCTCGGCAAACGCCAGCTTGATCCAGGGCAGCAACCGGAAGAACGTACCACGCGCGGCCACCCAGTCACCGCTGTCGACCTGCTGCAGCATGCGCACATACAGGTCGGCGCGCACGTGTGCGGAGGCCGAAATGGCCCCGGCCCCCCCCAGGCACAGGTTGTTGAAGATCTGCAGGTCTTCACCGGCCAGCACCTGGGCATGGCCATCCTCGATCAGGGCCAGGGTAGTCTCGCTGTCGCCGCCGCAATCCTTGACGGCCGCAATGCGCGGGTGGCGCACGATACGGCGCAGGGTTTCACGCTCGATGCGCACCCCAGTGCGATAGGGAATGTCGTACACGATCACTGGCACGCGGGCGGCATCGGCTACGGTAGCGAAGAAGGCTTCCAGGCCGGCCTGCGATGGGCGGATGTAGCACGGTGCGGGGACCAGCAGCCCGCCAATATCACGCTGCTGAATTTCAGCCTGGAAGGCCAGCAGCTCACGCAGGTTGTAACCCGAAAGGCCCATCACCACCCTGCCCGGCTCCACCCAGGCCAACACCGCATCCAGCACCGCCAGTTGCTCGGCCTTGGACAGTGCCGCCGCCTCACCCGTGGTACCGCACACCACAAACCCGGCCACGCCGTCCTCGAGCAGCTTCTTTACCAGCTTTTCCAAGGCGGCAAAGTCGATTTCATTGGCGCGCATTGGCGTGACGAGGGCGATCCAGATACCACGGAAATTCGACATGCAAAAACTCCTGATGTTGACCGAAAGTCAGCGTCAGAGGGTGAAGAGTCGAAGTGGTCTGGCAGGGATACCTGGCGCCTTCTGTCTCGTCAGCCCACCTGACGAGACAGCGCGCCTCGGTCAGATGAGCGGCTGTTTCTTGGATTTCTTGGCAACGGCAACGCACGCACCTGCCTGGGCAATGAAGCCCGAAGCGAAGATGGCGTGGTTGGATGTGGACATGCTGGCAAGCCCGTTGCGTTGGTATGGCTGGATAATGGTGGGATGGCGTGCCAGATGTCAACCTCCCATAGCGCCAGGCTGCACCCAGCCCCACAGAACCGCGTAAAACTCAGCGGTTCCTGTCAACGCCACTCGCTGTAGGGCTCCAGCGGTGTTACCGGCAAGGCCAGATTGCCACGCCAGGGCTCGAACAGATAGCGCAGGTAGAGCATGCCGTGGCTAGGCGCGTAGTCATCGCTGTGCTGCCAGTCGAAGCCACCGCCCAGTACCCACTGGTCACCCAGGCGCCGTTCGAACAGACCACGCACGCGGTAGCCCACCCCGCTGCTGTCGCTGGCCGCTGTCATGGCGTCGATGTTGGAGTCGAGGCCATATTGCGCCAGCACCTTACGGTTGATGTGCGCGTCCGGGTACAAACGACTGCTGGCGCTGTGGGCCTTGGACCAACTGACCGAACCTTCCAGCAACACCGACCAGTCATAGTTGCGCCAGGCATAACTGACCGGCACACCCACCGAGCTGTAGCGCTGCGGGCTGTAGTAACCACCCTGCCCCAGGCTATAACCGCTCAGGTCCTTGTCGTGGCGCCAGTGCATCAGCGTCAGTCCGACCCGTACACGCTCGTCGGCCTTTTCCACCACACGGTGGTAAATGCCGGCCATGGCGCGGGTTCGCTGATTGTCGGCCACGTTCTCGCCGTACAGCCAATGGTGCCCGAGGCTGGCCCACACGCCGTTGTCGCCCCCTTGGTCCCAACTCAGTCCGAGCGTGGCGCCATTGGCCGTCACCCCACCCCAACGCACGCCCGTCGGGCGGTCGCGCGCACCTGCAAACGACAGCAGCGAATTGCTCATCGGCCGGCGCGAGGCGGTCAGCGACCAGCCAACCTGCCCGACGTCACCGTTCACCGTGGCGCCACCCAGCCAGTTGTTGATCGCATAACCTTGGGTGGTGCCCAGGTCGAGCGCCCAGCGACTGCCCTGCCAACCCAGCGCCAGTACGCTGCCGTTTGCGGTCTGCGCCCCCCCCGTACACGCGGGCAGCGTTTTGCCATCGGCGGCCCGGCCAACAAACTGACAGCTGCCGAAGTCTGGGGTGTAGCCGCCCTCATCGCTCTGCTCGAACGAGCCCGCATCCATGCCGATGCGCTCTACCCGCACAAAGGCGGTGCCGTCCTGCCAAGGGGTGTCGACATGCAGCAAGGTCGACTGAGTACTCAGTTCGGAAGTGCCGGGCGTTCCGTCGTCCTCGCGCCAGCCGTAGTCGTGCATCAACGTGACATGGGTAGTACGTTGGCGATACAGGGCGTCCACATCGCTGCGCAGGCTGCGGGCTAGCCAGTCGTCCCCCGCCTGCTCGCGGCTGGCCAGCGTCAACGCCCGGTCATCCCGTGGCGCTACGGCAGCGCGGTCAAGCATCCCGGCATCGGCCATCGCTGCAGCATAAAGGTCCAGCGCCCGTTGCGGGTCCTGCTGCGCTACCAGCCGTGCGGCGTCACGTCGCAACAGGGGATCGGGGCGCGCCTGCTGCGCAGCAACCCGATCCAGCAACCTGGATGCCTGTTCGTGCTCGCCCAAGGCAACCCAGACCGCCGCCAGGCGCCGCTGGGCGCTGCTGTCATCTGTGGCAAACGCTGGCACCTTCACACCTAACATATGCCGGGCCTGCCGCAGGTTGCCTTCGGCCACTGCGCTTTCCATCACCCCAAGGCGCGCATCAGGGCGGCCGGGCTGCACGGCCAGTACGCGTTGGTAATAGCCCCGCGCCTTGCCTGGCTCACCACGCGCTGCTGCCCACTCGGCCAACAGCATCCAGTCGTCCGGGCTTCCTTCACCACGCGCCAGGCTGGCTTCGAGCATGGCTGTCGCTTCGACTCCGCGGCCTTGTGCCTGCAGCTGCTGCGCCGAGGCCAAGGTCATGCGCCGTTGAATGCGGTGCTGCAACGCCTGCATGTCCGGGTTCCACGTCGCCTGCGGTACCGCCTCCAGGCTGTCCAGGGCCAAGGCATCACGGTCACTGGACTCCAGGAACAGGCCGTGGGCATAGCGCGTTGCCGGGTCATGTGGCTGGCGCTGCACCAGCTTGGCGAATGCCGCGTCGGCTTCGGCGGTGCGCCCCTGGTGACGCAGGCTGTTGGCCAACTGATAGACCAGCCAAGGCTCATCGGGGGCCAAGGCAGTGGCCTTGGCCAGCACCTTGCTGGCCGTCGACCAGTCTTCGCGCTGCAGGGCTTCGTCCCCTTGCTGGCGCAGGCGCGCCAGCTCCAGGCTACGACGCAGGCTGGCGAACTGCGTTTGTTGGTGTGGCGGCAGGCTGTCCAGATAGGCCTGCGCCTTGTCTGTCGATTGCGACTGATACACGCGCATCAGGCCACGCACGGCACTTTCGTTATCCGGCGCCATACGCCGTGCCTGCAGGAACAGCCGTTCGGCAGCCGCCGCATCACCCTCAGCCAGCGCAACATCTGCCAGGCCCAACAAGGCGAATTCATCCTGCGGCCGCAGCTGACGCGCCCGCAGGTAAAGCGCACGCGCGCCGCGCAAGTCTTTCGCCTGCAAGGCCCGCTCGGCTTCGTTCAGTTGAGCCCAATACTGACTGGACGACTCGAGGTCTTTCCATTGGCTGATCCAGTAGGTGTCCTGCTCTTTTGCGCTCGCCGTACGGAACGCACCATTGGCGCTTTTGTAGCGCCCCTGACGCATCAGCGCATAACCCAGCGCCCCATGCAGCCGAGCATCGTCCGGATACTGGCGCAGCGCCCGGCGAAGCTGTGCCTCGGCTTCGGCATTCCGGCCCTTGTCGAGCAGCGCCTGGCCGCGCTGGCCCGCCTGCCAGGCCGGGTCGGCCAGCAGTTTGCGTTGCTGCTGCAAGGTGTCGGTGGCCTGTGGCAGCAGCGGTGAGGTGGGGTAGCGCTGGAGGAAGGCTTGCCAGGCCGTGGCACTGGCCGCGCTTACGGCTTGACCGGAGAGGTAATCGAACTCGCGCTGGGCAGCGGCATCCCGTGCACCGGGGTCGCGAGACAGTTGATCGAGCAACGCCAGTGCTTCGCGGTCGCGATGCTCGGCGAACAACCAGCCGGCCAGGGTCTGACGCAGCCCGGCACTGCCTGGGTATTGCTGGTCCAGCCGCTGCAACTGTGTGATCGCCTCAGGGCGCTGGCCTGGCAGGTTGCCGCGCACGCGCCAGTAGTCCAAGGCCAGCTCAAGGCTGGGTGGCTCGCCAGCAAACAACTGCTCATAGGCTGCCAGCGCCTCCTCATTACGCCCGGTCACCGCCAGCAGACGGGCTTGCTGCAAGCGCCGCGCAGGTTCTGGTTGTTGCAGCGCGAGCAGGCGACTGGCCTGGCGCGCCTGCAGGCTACCCGGTGCGACGACAAGAATCCGCGCGCCCAATTGCTCGGCTTCGCTGCTGTTCTTCTCACGCAGCGCCAGGCTCAATGCCGCCAGCAACACATCCGGGTTGCGCGGTTCAAGCAACTGCAGCCGCCCCAGGGCATCGCGCACCAGGTCATCACGGTGCAGCGCCTCGCCACGGCGCACCTGGTCCAGCAGCCATTGGCGCTGCTCGTTGGCATCCCTGGGTTGTGCCGCTGCCTGCCAAGTGACTGCCGCCAACATCAGCACGCCAATCATTCGCTGCATGGCATGCTCCAGGCCGGTAACAGGCGGCCGTGCGAATCAAAACGGTAACGGGCCTCGTCCCAGCCCTGGCCGAACAACGCCAGCACCTGGTTGTAATATGCCTTGGCCTCGACAGGCTGTTCGCGTAGGCGCTGTCGCTGTGCCGCCAATGCCGCCACATGCTCTGGCGATGCCGCCAGCAAGGGCAGCAAAGCCGCAGAGAATCCAGCCGGGCCATGGCCGCTGGCTTCCCCGTTGCGTGCATCCACCCGCTCAGGTGGGAGCCCCTGATGCTGGGTCAAGGCCGCCATTGGCGCATAATGGGCCACCAGCTCGCCACGTTGCGCGGCATCCTTGGCCAACATGCCTACCCACAGGTACACACGAATGGCGTCATAGTCACCGGCATTGCCATGGTTCGGGTCTGCCGCAGGTTTACCGGCCGGTGTCCACAGCAGCCAGTCCGGGGCAAAGCCCTTTGGAGACGAAGCCAGCCACAAACGCCGCGTGTTGGCCGCCAGCTCACCCCACAGTGGGTCCACCTCGCTGAAACGCTCGAACAACTGCAGCGGCAGGTAACTGGGGTTCAGCCGAGTACCCTGGGCGTCCTCGAAGCCGTAGTCACCTGGCAACAACATCACGCCAAGGCCCGGCAGCTTGCGAACGGTCTGCGCAGCAATACGCCATAGCAAGCGCTGGCCCAGTTGCGTGTATTCCGGCTGCTCCCACAACCGTCCGGCCTCCAGCAGGCTGTAGGCAATCCACAAGTCGGCATCGCTGGCGTTGTTGGCGTCCAGCACCTGCCACTGCTTCTGCTCGTTACGCCCCCACAACCAGGCCGGCAGGCGCCGGGCCAGGTCACCTTCGGCAAGGTTGTTGCCGGTCCAGCGCAACAACTGTGCAAAGGTCTGTCGGTCATTGCCCACCAGGGCAAAGAACAGCCCGTAGCTCTGCCCTTCCGAGGTGGTGATCAGCCGTTTGTCGCTTGGGTCGATGACCCGCCCGTCCACGCTCACCAGTTCGGCCTTGAAACGTTCCCAGGCAGGCCACGGGCAAGCCGCCTCGGCGTTGGCGAACGCGGGCAGGCCCAAGGCGGCCAACCCAGTCAGCATCTGGCGCAGCATCACCCCACCTCACCCAGGCGGCGCTTGCCTGCCCAACGCAATGCCTGCCACAACAGGAAGGCGAACAGCACCACGCAAACAGCCGCGATCACCGCCAGCCATACCGGGTGCTCGGACAAGTGGAACCACAGCAGCAGCCACCACGGCAGTGAGCCCACGAAGTAGTGCTCGCCAACAAACTGGCTGCTCACGCCGCTGCTACGTACCAGTGTTACCGAACCTGCCACCGCATCGAGCTTGCCTACATCGCCAAGCACGTCGCGCAGCAACGCGTATTCGCTGTCGCTGTTGGCCAGCAGGGCGACAACGCTGCGCTGCTCGTGAAACGGCGATTTCAACCCGGTTATAGCTGCAATCGGCGCCTGCGCGCTCACTGCCACTCGGCTGCTGGCTGCTACCGGCTCGGTGTCGAAGCGCTGACCGCCCGGCAACCTTGCACTGCGCCCTTGCAGTAGCCAGTCACGCTGGGCACTGAGCAGCAGGCCAAGGTTGGGCGCATCGCCCAGAGCCTCGGGCAGGCTGCCAATCAGCAGCAAGTCGGCGTCTGCCGCTGCGGCTTGTTTCCAGTCGTCGGTCAATCGTACGGCAAGCGCCGGATAACCGACTTGCCCGGCCAGCCCGCCAACGCTGTCAAGCAACGTGCCGACCTGCATCGCCGTGGGTTTGGCCGGCATGATGACCAGGGTTTCGGAAAGGTCCGCCATGCGGCTGAACGGGAAGCCGCTACGGGCAAATGCACGCAGATCGGGCATGGCAATGTAATGGTGGTAACCGGACAGGTCGATGGTCGAGTTGTCGTCGATTGCTGCGCGCACGTCCACCGGCAGCGAGGTCTGACAGCGGTCACGCTGGGCGCTGCCCAGGGTGCTGGCAAAGCTGAAATCGAAACGCAGCCGGTTGCGGTCACCCATTTTCAGCGCGGGCACGAGCGACTTCTCGGTCAATGCCGTGTTATCCCCGGACAGCACGGCCAGACGCATTTCCTCAAGGGTACCGCCGCGCCGGTCATTGCCCACCAGCGGCATGCTGGTGATGTACTGGTCGTTGACGCTGATACTCAGTCTCGATTCATCGGTCACGGCGGGCGCCGTGTAGCGGTACAGCGTGCGCAGTGGAATACCCTGGTTGCGCCAGACGAACAAGTCGGGCGGCAGGTTCAGCTCCAGCGTCACCGGCCGCGGTTGCAAGCCACTGACTTGCAGCTGCTCGGGGTAATCCAGCAGCTCGGCAAAACGCACCGGCCGGTCGGTGCGCGTCCAGTTCGGCGCATCGTAGGGCTGGCGCGGTTGCAGTGCGGTCATCTGTTCCACCTTCACTCGCGCGCCGCGGAACAGGTTGTTCCCCACCGCCAGCGCCGAAGCGGCCTTGACCAGGTCATCATCGTTACGGCCCAGCACCAGCAGCACTTTGCTGAAACGGTCGTCCGGGTGGTCGATCATCTGCAGCACCGGGCCGTCAACCGGCGGGAACTGCTGCAGGTCAGCGAGGAACGCCGGGCGGCGATCATTGCTGGCAAACACAATGCTCGGCGTGGGTTTATCGCAACGGGCCGGCAGGCGGTTGTACAGCACCGGGAAGCTGGCCTTGCGCCAGCCTGCCTGGCTGCCGAAATAGGACGCCAGGATAGCCGCCGCCCGCTGCTCGCCCAGGCTCGGCACACCGCTGAACACTACCGGCAGCTCTACCTTGCCGGTGTCGCGTGCGTCGAAAAACGGCAACGGGAAATACGCCAGATCGTTGTCCAGTACCAGCGCCTGTTCGTGCAACTGCACTTGGCTCTTGCGGTTCAGGTTCAGCCACAGGCCGCTGTGCGCCGGGTCTTCGCAGATGTCGGTGTAGTGCCCGACAAACTCCAGGCGTACCCGGTTGAAGTCGCTGAGCAGTTTCGGGTCCATCGCCAGCTGGCGACGCACGCGTTGGCCCAACTGGTCTTTCTCCACCGGCACTACGCCCATCAGCTCATCGTTGAGGTAGACGCGCAGGTGTGACAGGTTCGGCAGCAAGGCGGGCGAAGGCGTGTAGTCAAGTTGCAGGCTGGCATCGGTGGCCAGGCGGTCGCGGCGCAGGCCAAAATCGATCTGCTCACTATTGCGCACGCCAAGCAACAGGCTGTCGGACGCATGCCCAAGCTGCTCGAAGGTTTTCACAACCGGCCAGTTCGGTACCATGGGTGTGGGTAGCGCTGGCTCGGCAAGCGGGGCTACAGAAGCGGCAGCGGCGTTCTGCGACAAGGCGGCTAACAGCGCCATCGCCAGGCCCCAGGTACGCGCGGGATAACCAGTCATCATGCGTCTCGATCAACAGGGTTCATGGAAGGGATTGCTCGCGGTGTGCGGGGCCAATAGCTGGCCATCCAGCGTGCCAGCGTGCGCAGAGGGCGTAACCACACCCGCAGCCATGGCGGCATATGCTCCACCAGGCGCAGGTAACCGACACCGCCCAGCTTCAGCACATCGACCAAGCTGCGCAGCGGGCGCTCTACCTCATGCTGCTCACTCCAGCCAAGCCAGGCATCGGCGCGGGCAAAGGTGCAATGGACCAGGTCGATGCGCTGTTGCTGGGCAAGGTCGTGGAACACCAGGCCTACGTGTTGCCCGACAGTGCGGGTGACACACGCCTGGAAGGCGAACTCGCGCTGCCCACGATTGAGCAACAGACGCACCTGCTCGCCTGGTCTCAGTTCAAGGCCTTGCTGCACCTGCAGGCCAACACCGCCATCGGAGTAGTCGACCAGGGTGCAGGGGTATGCATGACCGCTGGCCAGCACCAGCCCCGCCGGCAAGCGCATCTGCACCCGGTGGGCACGGCGCACCTGGCGTACTTCGGCGGCCACGGCAACTGCGGCGCCGATGATCAACAGGTTGTAGATCACCCACAGCGAACTGACGATCACCGTGCCGACTTCCGCCGTGGGGCCGGTGAAAAGGCGCCACACGGCAAACCCCAGGCCTACCACGTTGAGCGCCGCCAGGCACAGGTAAGGCTGGGCGATACGCCAGTCGAACTGCTCCTGCTCCATCAGGCCGCCCTTGGCGGTAACGTTGAACTTGCCCTTTTTCGGCGCAAACAGCGCGACCGTGGTTGGCCGGGCGATGTACCAGGCCAGCACGGTCTCGTACACCTCGCCCCAGAAGGTTTGTCGGTACTTGCCCTGCATGCGCGAGTTGGTCAGGCTGGCGTGAATCATGTGCGGCAGCACGTACAGCAGGATCATCAACGCCGGGGCGTAGATGATGTAGGCATGCAGCAGCAGGAACGCCAGTGGCGCCGTCAGGAACACCAGCCGCGGCAGGCCGGCCAGGAAGTGCAGCATGGCGTTGGCATAGCACACGCGCTGAAACAGGCTCAGCCCACGCCCGAACAGCGGGTTGTCCGTGCGGAAGATCTGTACCATACCGCGGGCCCAGCGAATGCGCTGGCCAATGTGCGCCGACAGGCTTTCGGTGGCCAGGCCCGCGGCCTGGGGGATGCTCAGGTAAGCCGACGACCAGCCCTGGCGGTGCATGCGCAAGGCGGTATGGGCATCTTCGGTCACGGTCTCGACGGCAAAACCACCAATGCTTTCCAGCGCCGTACGACGCAGCACGGCACACGAACCGCAGAAAAACGCCGCGTTCCACATGTCGTTGCCGTCCTGAATCAGGCCGTAGAACAGCTCCCCTTCATTGGGACGGCGGCGGAACGAACCGAGGTTACGCTCGAACGGGTCAGGCGAGAAGAAATGGTGAGGCGTTTGCACCAGCGCCAGTTTCGGGTCCTTGAGGAACCAACCCACGGTCAGTTGCAGGAAGGAGCGCACCGGCACATGATCGCAATCGAAGATGGCGATCAGCTCGCTGTCGGTCACGCCCAGCGCATGGTTGAGGTTGCCGGCCTTGGCGTGCTTGCTGTCCGGCCGCACGATGTAGCCCACGCCGATTTCGTCGGCAAACGCGCGAAACGCATCGCGGCGACCATCGTCAAGGATGTAGATGCGCAGGCGCTCGCGGGGCCAGTCCAGGCCCAGCGCGGCCAGTACCGTGGTGCGCACCACCGACAGCTCTTCGTTGTAAGTGGGAATCAGCAAATCGACAGTGGGCCACTGTTGCGGGTTGGCCGGCAGGTTGGCCGGCTTGCGCTGCAACGGCCAGCAGGTCTGGATGTAGCCCAGGATCAGCACAAACCACGAATAGGTTTCAGCCGCCAACAGGATCACCCCGAACACCAGGTCGGTGGTGTCGTTCCAGTTCAGGGTTGCGGTGTAGCGCCACCACAGGTAGCGGCAGGAGATGATGGTCGACAGCACGATCAGCATCAGGGTTGGGAAACGCCCTGGCATGTGGCGTACCAGCAGGGCGATGCCTAACAGAAGGCAGATGAACATCAGCTGCGCCAGGTAGCCGAACGGTTCTGTCACACACAGCAGCGCCAGGCTGATGGCACACAGCGTCAGCACGCTGTAGAATACCCGCCGGGCGAACACGCTCAGGCCGCGCAGGTGTGCCGAGGCTTTGTGCTTGAAGACACTGGCGCGGTAGCGCGAAGGCAGCTGGTGCAGTGCCGCGATTACCCGGTGACGGTGGTGATGCGCAATACCACCTGCACGACGCAGTTGCCTACGCACGGCGCTCCATGCCCGGCGGCCAGGCCCGACTGTGCGTGCCACCGGTGGTCGGCATAGCAGCAGCCACAGGCTCTGGATCAACAGGCGTAGCGGGTCGCCCAGGCTCGGACGCTTGCCCGCCAGTTGCGGGTACAGGCGCTGGCGCTCGGCCAGCAGCGCCTGCCAGGCGGGTGACTCCAGGCGCAGAAACAGGAAGGCCAGCCACACGCCAAGGGTAAATAGCCAGGCGACCGGCAGGCGCGCGCCGCGCGCAGTGAACCAGGCATAGGCGGACAAGGGGGTCAAGGTCACGGCCGGCGCCTCGTCAGGCAGCGCACCGCCAGGCTCTGCACATCCCGGCAGGCCAGGCTCTGCGGTGCGTAAAGGCCAAGGGGGGCCTTGCATGCCAGGGCTTCGAGGAAGGCCTCGTCGCGGTGCACCACCTGGATCGGCAAACGATCACGAAACAGGTCGCGCCACACCATCAACAGGTCGCTCTGCAAGCGGCTGGCTGCGTCGTAGCGGTTGACCAGCAGCATGTCGTAGCACTCGACCGGCCGGCGCCCGAGCAACAGGTGGCTGGCCATTTCGGCCTCTGCCACCAGCACCCGCACGTCGGTCTCGATGCCGTTGCCAGCTGTATCGGCTTGCCATTGCGGCAAGTCGAACAACAGCCAGTCGAAATGCTCGGCCAGCTCGGCCTGACGCGCGCGCCACACCTGCGCGTCGGGCACAGGCTGCCGCGCACTGCCAGGCAGGTGACCGAACGGCAGCAAGTGCAAGCCATCAAGCACTTCATACACGGCATCGCTGTACGGCCGCCCTTCCCGCTCGGCCAGCGCCCAACCTTCGGACGTATCCAATGGCAGGTTAAAGTGCAGCCCGAGCAAATTGCTTGGGCACAGGTCAATCAGCAGCACCCGCTCGCCCACGCCCTGCAACGCATAGCCCAGCGCAGCCAGCAAGGCACTTCGCCCCAGGCCGCCACGCACCCCGTGCAAGGCCAGGCTGTTCATGACGAAATGCCTTCACGCTGCGTTACAGTCGCGTACAGCATGCTCTGGCGGCTGGCCCGGCAGCTTTCACCCAGCAACGGCCAGCGTTGCAGGGCCTGCTGGACGCCCACCAGCATCGAGATGTCCTGGTAGTTGAGCGCTGGCATGTCCAGATGCTCGCGCAGTTGGGCAATATCGTCGCTACGGTCGGACGGGTCTGCCTTGCCTGTGATCATGGACGCTCCTTGGGAATGGGCTGCCAGTCAGGCTGGCCTTGCAGGCGCATGTAGGCGCGCCCCTGATAATTCAGCACTTGCGCACCGGCGGTTTCGGCAACCTGTTCGGTGGTCGGCAGGTCGGTCAACAGGCCGGGCACATCCAGAACCTGCTGCTGGCCCAAGCCCACGTACACGCGTGAGATCAGCTCGGACAAGGCCAGGTAACTGGTGGGTGCCGTGACCCGCAACGGCTCGCTGCGGGCCGGCTGGCCCATGCCGATGAACTTCAGGCCGACCGGCACATGGGTAATCGACGGTGTGGGAATTTCGCGCATGCCCGACAGCTGCATGCGGTCGCCATGCAACGCGGCGCCATGCTCCGGAACAATGGCCACCACTGCCCGGCGGCCACTGCGCTCCAGTTCATCGAGGAAGGTGCCAAGTTCACCGAACAGGCGATTGGCACGGGTGGCATAGTCGGCCACGCGAGTACCGCCATCGGCGGTGACGATACGGTTGCCGTCATGCAGGCTAATGCTGTTGTAGAACAGCGACACATGCTCGGCCGGGGTACCTTTGCGCTGCCCCCACCAACGGCGCAACACCTCCAGGTCGCTGGCAATCGGTGAGCCGTCAAAGCCCACCAGTGCCCGTGGGAAGTCGGTATTGCGCATGCCCGGTTGCGGCATGTGCTGCTGGGTAATGTCGCCGATGAAGTTGTCGAAGCGGCCGCTGTGGTTGAGTAACGTGTTGCTCTGGAAACCCAGCCGTGAAAGGTTCTGGAACAACAGGCACTGCTCTGGGGCAGGTTGGTACAGGCCGGCATGCGACGACTGCCCGCAGCTGGCACGCAGTACACGAATCGCGGCCGGGCCGCTGTATGAGGTGGCTGAGTTGAACTGGTCGAAAACCACGTCCATGCGCGACAACAGCGGGTTGTCCCGCAGACCGACAGCGGACAGGTCATCCCACGCCAGCGAACAGATATTGATCACCAGCAGGTCGAATGGCTGCTCGTCGGCGTTCACGGCAGGGAACGCTGTCACCCGTTCGCGCTCACTGGCGAAAAAGCGCTCGAGCCAATTGTCGAGCGTGGCGTTGTCGGCCGTTGCACTGGCTTGTATCGGATCGCTCGTGGCGCCCGCCGCCACGCTGGGTGCCTGGCTTGCCCCCAGCGACGGCAAGCCACCCACTGCCAACCATGCCAACCCCAGTAGGCTCAGGGTGCTCAAGCGCAGCCAATGGCGCAGGTACAGGTAACCCACCAGCAACAACGCCAGTGCACCCAGCAGGCTCCAGTTGACGAAGCGGCCCAGCAGCTCGACCAGGTAGTCCCACGAGAAGTCCAGCACCCCAGGCTGCGCCAGCAGGCGGCTGAAGGGGGGTAGCCAGGTGTCCTGGTAGAACAGCGCAATACCGAGGGGCACCGCTACCAGTTGCCGGGCAATACGCAAGCACTTGCCCGGCAAAGGGAGCAGCAGAAACGCCGCGAACAACAGGTTCGGCAGCGCCTGGAAGTCGAGCATGCCAAGGGCGACCAACAGGAACTTGGCAAAAAAATAGAGATTCCACCCTCCCAGTCCAGGCCAGCGGGCCAGTACCGGGAGGGTGACGGTTGTATTAGTCATTCTGGGGTTCCTGGCATGCAGCGCGGTGGCGTACGCCCAGCGGTTTCAGGTAACGGGGGGGGAGGCGGCGGCGCAACCCGCCGCGCAGGGCAGTCCACAGACGCAGTAGCAGCAGGACCAGGCCCAAGGTGACCAGAGCCGTAATCCCGGCCACCTGAAGCAGTTGCGCGAAGTTCATGCCTTACCTCGCTTGGCCTGCGTGGCCTTGCGCGGTGACAATGCCAACCACCCCTGTGTCGGCAACTGCGCCGCCAGGTTGGTCCGCAGTGGCTGTGGCTCATGGCTGTCGAGAAACGCAGGGTCTGCCAAGCTGTCGACGTCGGCAAGCACCTCCTGGCTGATGAACAGCTCCTTCCACGACAACTGGAAGATGTGGTCCAGCGCTTGTTCGACACCTTCGGCGCGGCAAGCGAACAGGAACAGGAACAGTACCTCGCCAACCACGCACGCGACGTCGCCGTCGCGGCGGAACACCGTACGCGAACAGGCCTGCAGCGGGGTCAGCCCTGGCGCCGGGCGCAACACCAGCAACTGGTGGACAATTTCGCCGTTGCGCACCCCGCGCCACATGCTTTGCACCGCATCGGCGAACGCTCGTGGGGCTACCAGCCCGCAGATGGCCAAAGGCCGCAAGCGGGCCAACAAGGCGTCGAAGTCGGTTGGAAGGTGCCGGCGCCAGACGTAACCCTGGATGCTCTCGACCATGGTCAGAAAGCGCGAGAGGCTGGCCCCGAACGGCACGATCTGGGTGGCACCGCACGCCAGCAACAGCTGTTCGTCCTGATAGCGCAGGGTCGGTGCCATCTCGCGCACAACCAGTTTCAGGGCATTGCCTCGCAACTGCCGCAAGTAGTGCAGTTGGCGCGCCAGGCTATCCAGGCGCTGCCCACCGTCCATGGCAAAAATCACCGTGGCAGAAACCGCCCGGCTGGCTTTGGCGCCCAGTTCCTCCAGGCTTTCAAAGACCTGCCAGTGCTCGGAAAAGGCTGGCGCGCCTTCCAGTACCGCGCGCTGCGCCAGGTACAGCAACTCGTCGCCCCCCATGTCGGTGGGTGCCTGCGCCGTGGCGACAACGGCAAAGCTGGCGCCTCGCCGCACAAGCTCCATGTCCCGGGTGGAGGCCTTTCCGAGTGGGTTACTCCAGAAATGCTGCAGGTAGCGTATCCCACCTTTGCCGCGATACACCTGGGCCAAGCCATCGAGGCCTTGGTTGAACACCCGCAAGCGCTCGATCAAGGCAGTGCTCTGCCCGCCGCTGATAACCAGCAGCAGCGCCGCCTGAGACAACAGCCCAACGCGCAGGGCATTGCACCAGCGCTCGACTTCGGCGCGCGCCCACGTGTCGGCCGGCGCCAGCAGCACCAGCTCACGCCCATGGGCGCCCAGACGGGGCAGGTCTTTGATCAGATGGAGGATGGCTTGCGGGTTGGCTTCATACAGCGCCAGTTCGCCTGGGCCTTGGGCGGCATCAAGCCCACCCAGCACATCGCCCACGGCCTGTGCATCGCCGATCAGGGCAGCCCTGGCATTACCGCGCATACCGGCAAGCACCTGGCGGCAGAGCAAGGTGGCGTCTTCTGCGGCGTCACAGGCTAACCAATACAGTCCTTGTTGATGAAGCTGGCGGCACTCGGCGCTCAAGCCGGAAATCGCCAACAACGGCATTCCATTAGTCAAAACACTGGCTCTGCAAATTGAATTGAAACGAATTGAAAGAGGAATATGGCACATTCGCCGTTGAGGCCTTATGACTCACGTCAAAAAAACGGCAATAACGATGCAACCAACCAAAACCCGTCAATTCTACAGCACCACGAAAAATTGAAATCAACTTGAAATGTAATAAATTGCAAAATTTTGTTAAAAACCCGCCAAAACCGGCCATCTCCAGGGTTAAAAGCAAAAGCCCCCGCAGGCGAGCCTGCAGGGGCGTTCTTCAGATCACGCCGGGTTTCAGCGCTCCAGCGATGCTGCCGCTTCCAGGCTCATGCCACGGGTTTCAGGCGCCAGCCACACCGACACGATCAACCCGGCAAGCAAAACCAGTGCAGCGACCAGCATGGTGTTGCCAATGCCGATGCTCTGCAACGAAACGGGCACCAGCCATGTGCCAGCGGCAGAGCCGATACGTGACATGGACGACCCCATGCCCACCGCAAACGCGCGGATTTCGGTGGGGAACAGTTCATTGGGGTACACCAGTTCCAGCACTTGCGCCCCACCGATAAACAGCGCGTAGGCACCGAACAGCACCAGTACCAGCACCTCCGAACCGTTGGAGAATACGCCCAGACCCAGCAGTGCGAGGGTGGACCACAGGAAGCTGTGGATGATCAACGGGCGACGCCCCAGGGTGTCGATCATGCGTGTTGCAACAATGCAGCCGACCATGAACAACAACGTAATCAGCACCGAGCCGTGCGAGGCCCAATCGCCTTTGCTCCGTCGCCTGCTCAGGCATGTTGGCGAGGGAGTCAACCCGAACTTCATAGTTGGCAGCCGGCTCTATTCAGACGCGCACGCATGGCGGCACAGTCCGCACCACCCGGATGCACGGACA